>NZ_MTKN01000200.1 GCF_001975825.1 [Flexibacter] sp. ATCC 35208 | reverse complement strand
GCTGATGATAAAAGATATTTAACGAATAGATATTTCCATAATTTAAATTCAACAGGTAAAATATTTTCTCAGCTAAATTACAATGTGTCCGTTTCTCATCAAAAACAACAGCGTGACGTAGAAGATTTCAGATATCTTTTTGCAAATAAGACAGAGGCAAATAATGTTAAGGTAAAAGACCAATCGATGGAAGTTCTTTATTCTACAGGAACATTAAGTAATTTTTTTACAGATAAAACAGTTGACTTACAGATAGGATATGAATTTGTAAACAATCAAGGATTTTCACTTGTTCAGGAAGCCAGTAATATTTTTGTGCCCATACGCAAAACCATTGAAAATTATGACTTTTTTGCTTCTTCGGAGATTATGGCAACTCAAAGATTTTCGATTAGACCGGGATTAAGATTTTCAGCTCAATCAAAATTTGAAAATCAATATGCTTCTTCAATAGGTCTAAGATATTTATTCGACAAAGGAGTAGAAGCTCGTGCATCATATGGAAATGGATTTCGTACACCAACTTTTGAGGAACTATATTCTAAGCTAATTTTTGATGGACATTTCTTTATTGGTAATGAAAATCTTATCCCTGAAACCAGTACATCTTACGAAACCAGTATTAAAAAAACAACAGTATTTTCTTCAGGATTACAAATGTCAAATACTGTGGCGGGTAGTTATTTAGATGTAGATGATAGGATAGATATGGCATTAACGGGATTTAATCCCGATACAGGCAATCCAGAATATCAAT
>NZ_MTKN01000199.1 GCF_001975825.1 [Flexibacter] sp. ATCC 35208 | reverse complement strand
TAGAATTACCCATTTACGGGTCGTTACGCAAATATACGGCGTAGTGCTATCATAGCTTTATAAAAAAAACTATGTTTAAGGGCGTCACAATTGAAAGTTTTCAAAGACATTTTCCAGATGAAGAATCGTGTTTACAATACCTTGCAGAGTTGAAGTGGCAGCAAGGGTTTCGTTGTAAGAAGTGTGGTGGAGAAATGTGGTGGAAAGGTAAAAGGTGGCTTGATAGACGTTGTCAGGCTTGCAATTATAATGAGTCTCCGACAGCAGGGACATTGTTTCATAAAGTAAAATTCAGTTTGCTGACAGCTTTTCAGATTTGTTTCCGTTTGAGTGTAAGTAAAAAGGGGATGTCAAGTTGCGAAATAAGCAGGGAATATGGCATCCGTCAAACAAGTGCCTGGTATTTTAAGCGCAAAGTGCAGGAGGGCATGCAAAGTAGTGAACAGTTTCCATTACAAGGTCGTGTAGAGGTAGATGAATTTGTGATTGGTGGCAAGGAAGAAGGGAATCAAGGTCGGGCTAAAGGAGATCGAAAAATTATCCTGATAGCAGTTGAAAAAGTATGCCGAAATAGAAAGACTGGCAGAGCGTATGCCCAATGCATAGAGGATTACAGCTCTACATCGTTTCAGCCATTTATGGAAAAACACATCGATAAAAAATCACGGGTAGTGACAGATGGCTGGGCAGCTTATGCTCCTCTAAAGAATATATTTCCACGATTGGAGCAGGTAGAATCCGGTAATGGCAAAAATTT
>NZ_MTKN01000198.1 GCF_001975825.1 [Flexibacter] sp. ATCC 35208 | reverse complement strand
AAATATAGTGCGAAATGCCCTTGAACCACAGTGGGAAGCCAGATTTGAAGCTATTTCTTACGGGTTTCGTCCTAAGCGAAGTACCCATGATGCCATACGAAGCATTTTCAATAGAATCAACGGGGGCACAAAGAAGAAATGGATATTTGAAGGAGATTTTCAGGGCTGTTTTGATCATCTCAACCCTGAGTGGATACTCAAACAAACTTCTTACTTCCCAGGAAGAAAACTATTGAAGCGATGGCTCAAGATGGGATACATGGAGCAAAGCTTTTTCGCGGAAACGCAAGAAGGTACTCCGCAAGGAGGAATTATCTCGCCACTTCTCGCTAACATTGCCCTTCATGGAATGGAAGAAACCTTGGGAATTACTTACAAGACAAACTATAAAGCTAATGATAGTTATATTATGAATCCTGCTTGCAAATTTACCCTTATCCGTTACGCAGATGATTTTGTGGTCTTAACGGAGACAAAAGAACAAGCACTCTCTGTATATATGAGACTTCGTCCCTACTTAAAGGACAGGGGATTGGAATTAAGCCCTGAAAAGACGAAGGTTACACATATTGAGGAAGGATTTGAGTTCCTAGGATTCTTGATTCGGCAGTACCAAACTGAACAGGGGAATAAACTGTTCATCAAACCAAGTAAGGGCAGTAGACAGAAAGCGAAGAAGAAAATTGGAGATACTTTACGTGTCATGAGGGGTCAACCCATCGGAGAAATCATCCGAGTGCTTAATCCTATTATCAGATCGGAA
>NZ_MTKN01000197.1 GCF_001975825.1 [Flexibacter] sp. ATCC 35208 | reverse complement strand
AATCGAGTAGGAAGAAAGCCGGTCATGCCGGCTTTCTGTCCTCTCACACCACCGTACGTACCGACCGGTATACGGCGGTTTGTCAGAATAACTTAGTTTGGTGAGTTGTTTTCCAGTAATAGTGATTGGCGAACCCTACATACCCTTGTTTAGTAAAGTAGTCGTTGTTCAAGGCTCGGTGCAGTATTGCACTGTTTGCAATGCGGCAGTACCCTTTACGACTGTTGCTCCACTCATAAGCTTTACCCTCATTAATTCCCAACCTTTTCAGGTTTTTCCACCGTGTTGATGGCCTTTTCCATTGTTTCCATATCCCCATTCTTAGACGTGTTCTTACCCACCTGTCCAGTTCTTCCATTCTGCTTTTGGCTGTGGCTATCCGAAAGTAATTCACCCAACCAACGATTATGGCCTCCAGCTTCTTTATCTTGTCTTTCACTTTGCCGGGGGCTTTACGCTGCGTTTGAGCCTTCATCTTCTCTTTAATCTTTCTCAGCGATTTAGACGCAATGCGCGCTGCCCACACTTTCTCTCTTCGATAAAAAGAGAAACCCAGAAGCGTACTATCTATCGGACGGCTCACTTTACTTTTTGTACGGTTTACTTTTAGCTTTAGCTTCTTTTCTATGAACTCCGTGATTGTTGACAGCACGCGCGTCGCTGAATTTTCACTTTTCACATAGATGCTACAGTCATCGCAATACCGTACAAACCGGTGGCTTCTTGCCTCTAACTCTTTGTCCAGTTCGTTTAATACAATGTTGCTCATCAGGGGGGATAGTAGTCCTCTTACACAATTGG
>NZ_MTKN01000196.1 GCF_001975825.1 [Flexibacter] sp. ATCC 35208 | reverse complement strand
TAAAAGTATAAACAACTTCGTTAAATAAATAGTTATGCCACATTACATTTGCAGCAATCCATTTCTTCGTTTAAATGAAGGTATTGAGACCATGATGTATCATAGTGACAGCCCTCGTTATTTTTCATGTATACAGTCGTTGGATTTAAACAGCAGGATGCCGGTTATGCATGAGACAGGTTTAAATTTAGGTTTTGTTCATGTGACTCCCGACCAGCAGACACGCCTTTATTTCATTATAGTTGACGATAATCTCAACAAAGCCTCTTTACAAAAGATGCAGAAAGTAATGCAGGAACAGGCGCAGTTTTTTATCGATCAGTTTATTGCAGTAAAATATAAAGATAGTGAGGATAAAGGCAAGTGGATGCTCATGCGGGACTACAACTCATTTACTCCCGGATTAAAGATTATTCACTTTAAAATTCATGATACTTTCCTCGTATCATGTGAGCGGGGGCTGCATGGCTGTGCTACTGAAGAAGAGGTGTTTGAGTTCCTGACAGATATTTTGGAGTATCCTGAACAACACGTGGGAAAAGGGAGTTTCAATCTCATCGATCCTGCTAATACACCATCGATTCAGGCACGCTGAGTTTTAGCATAGTCATTTCGCGGTTGGGGCTTCCAGTTCTGTGGCAACAATTCCCATAATTTGCTTTGTTTATGATCACTGATACGCAGCAATACATCATGCAGGTATGCATCGGGGTCTATTCCCTGCAATTTACAGGTTTGTATAAGGCTGTAAATAATAGCTGCGCGCTCTCCATGTTCATGAGACCCGGCAAATAAATAATTAGAATTACCCATTTA
>NZ_MTKN01000195.1 GCF_001975825.1 [Flexibacter] sp. ATCC 35208 | reverse complement strand
CCAACAACAGAGTAACCCTAAACACCAGAAAGCCTTACAAAACATCATTGGCATATTGGGTGATTATAATTATTACGTTAAAGGCACCCCACAAGATGAAGCTCTCGACTATTAACAAGATCGTTTACCGTTAAACTGAAATTATGACTACTACCTGTCAATACTGCGGCACACCCATGCAAGCCTTACGAAGCACTCGTAAATATTGTAGCGATACCTGCAAGCAGTTAGCATTTTACAAACGGAACGGATTAGCGTTAGCAGATGCAGAGACTAACACCTTAACCGGTAATGAACCAGCAGTTTTGCAGGCAGAAGCGAAAACAGATGTAGATGAACCAGATTATATGATAAGGCAACAAGACCAGCCCTATCAGCAGGTATATTCCCGGCTGCTGGTAGCGGTACAGGAATGCCTGGATAGTAATAACTACACATTTGTATTTGAAAACCCGGATCAATATTGGGGAACCTATGCCATGCAGCCAGTAAAATGGGTAAGCCTTCGATTGCGCTGCCTGTTGGAAAACATGCTTCGTTTAAGCAATATGCCTTCCATACCCAATGAGATATTAGTTCTTTTGCGGGATTCGTTTGCTGATATGGCGGCGGCACCTCCTTACCGGCAACTGCCTGCTGATTATCCCTACACCGCGCTGGTAAAAGACATCATACATAACCTTGACCGCATTGTTCATAACGTTAAGCCGAAAGGTGATACCCGCTTTCGTTTAACGCTTAACCGGAAAGCGTCCCTCATTGCCTGTCTTTTTACTCTGGCCGCTATGGTGCCGCTGGTAAAGTTCCGTGCACTCAGCTTTTCATAATA
>NZ_MTKN01000194.1 GCF_001975825.1 [Flexibacter] sp. ATCC 35208 | reverse complement strand
GTTGTTTAAACTTATGAAGAAAATAAAAGAGTCCCATGAAATGTAGATTTTTGTTTTGCGAAAAAAAAGAACAAATCTGGGACTCATAGACGAAGATAAAATAAGAGATTGGATAATACCTCATTTACGTAAGGGAAAACGGGGCTTTAAATCGAAAATATGTTTAACAAAAGTGGTTCAGCTGATCCTGAAGCGGATGAAGACAGGTTGTCAATGGCGAGAGTTAAGCCTTAAAGAATATTGTGAGGGGGATGCTGTAAGTTGGCAACTGATATATTACTATTTCAATAAATGGAGTAAAGATGGATCGTTCAGGCAGGCGTGGATTGCGTTATTATCAGCCAATAAGAGCAAAATAGACCTGTCAAGTGCTCAATTAGATGGTAGCCATACACCATCAAAACGGGGCGGAGAACAAGTGGGTTATCAGGGCAGAAAAGGGTGTAAGACCACAAACAGCTTGTATTTGAGTGATAACAATGGTCAACTGCTATCTGTAGGTAGTCCACAAAGCGGAGAACATAATGATTTGTTTGAAATCAGCCGCCTCTTTGAAGAAATAATAGCAGTATTGGAGCAAGCAGATATTAGTTGTAAAGGTGTTTTTTTGAATGCTGATCCGGGCTTTGATAGTGAAGCGTTTCGTCAGGTATGCGAACAAGAAGAAATAGAGCTGAATGTCAAACCCAATAAGCGTAATAGCAAGACCAGTACAGACCAGTATCGTTATTTTGACGATGAATTATATAAAAAAAGAACAAAAATTGAGCATGCAAATGCATGGCTCGATGCTTTCAAAGCCCTATTGGTGCGTTATGAAACAAAAGCCTTCACCTGGATGGGATTACATTGGCTCGCCTTTATAACCTTATTCTGTAGAAAATTAAAAGTTTAAACAACT
>NZ_MTKN01000193.1 GCF_001975825.1 [Flexibacter] sp. ATCC 35208 | reverse complement strand
ACTCCGATGGTTGCTTCAAATCGCGGAAGTTTCTAAGGCTGGCTACTATAAATGGCGGAAATATCATAACGTGCAGCGTTTACGTCAGAAAAGGGATATGTGGCATAAAGAACATATTTTATCTATTCATCGTCAGCACCCTTACTATGGGTATAAACGTATGACTCGTGCTTTGGCTCGAGAAGGAATGGTAATGAATCATAAACGTGTTCGTCGTCTTATGAGAGAGCTGGGTATTCAATCTATCATTCGAAAAAAACGTCCATTTTATGGAAGAAAAACATCTGTGGTATTTAAAAATCATTTGAATCGAGAGTTTCAAGCTGAAAAGCAAAATCAAAAATTCGTAACAGATATTACTTATGTACGAATCGGAGAACAATTTGCCTATTTGTCAGCTGTGTTAGATTTATACAACAATGAAATTGTTGCCTGGAAGCTATCTTCAAGAAATGATTTAGATTTGGTTTTAACTACATTACGTCAATTAGAAGGGAAGTCATTAACTACTAAGCCCCTTTTCCATTCAGATCAAGGGTTTCAATATACATCTAAATCCTACGCAAAACAGTTAGAGAAATTAGGATTTGTCGGTAGTCATTCTAGACGTGGAAACTGTTTTGATAATGCGTGTATCGAATCATTCTTCTCACATTTAAAAACAGAGAAGTTGTATTTAGTGTGCCCAAAAACATATGAAATGGCCTACCGAGCAATTCAAGAATATATTCAATTTTATAATACAGAAAGATTCCAAGAAAAACTTCACGGCCTTTCCCCGATAGAATATCGGGAAAAGGCCGTGGCATAATACTCTTTTTATTACTGTCTACTTGACAGGGAGATGACCAATGGGCTCTTTTTTTTATTTGATTGATAGCAAAAAAACATGGAGAAAACACGGAAAGG
>NZ_MTKN01000192.1 GCF_001975825.1 [Flexibacter] sp. ATCC 35208 | reverse complement strand
GAAGTTGTTTAGTCTTTTAATTTTTTACAAAAGAGGACTAAGATTGCGATCCATTGTAATGCTCTCCAGTTAGCCGCTTTTGTTTCAAATCTAATTATTAATGCTTTGAAGCTATCCATCCAGGCATTTGCTTGTTCGATCTTGTAGCGTCTTTTATATAATTGATCATCAAAGTATTGATATGACTCACTGGTTTGCTTGCTATTACGGGAATTGGTAGCGATATTAGCTTCCAATTCCTTTTCCATACAGTATTCTCTGAATTCTCCTCCATCAAATCCTGCATCTGCATTTAAGAACAATCCTTTCGTATTTATTGTAGCCTCTTCGAGGGTGGTTAGCATTTCTTCAAAAGTTGAAACAATATTATAAAGATCATTGTGATTGCCGGATTGTGGCTCGCTTACACTAAGTATCTGGCCTTGATTGTCACTCAAAAACAAACTATTACTCGTTTTGCATGATTTTCGACCCTGATAGCCTACTGCATAGCCTCCTCGCTTCGATGGTGTATGACTTCCATCTAATTGAATCGAAGACAAATCAAGGATTTGGCGATTTTCCTTTAAAAGATTTATCCAGATAAGTTTCCACGATCCATCGCTGCTCCATTTATTAAAGTAGTAATACACGCCTTGCCACGTAATTTCACCATTGGGGAAATATTCTTTAATACTTAATTCTCGCCACTGACAGCCCGTTTTTAACCGTTTTAATATCAAGCTTACTACTTTCACCAAATCCACTTTTGACTTATATCCTCGCTTTCCTATACTTAAATGCGGCAATATCCATTTTCTTATTATACCTTCGCTTATGATTCCCAGGGTAGTATCTTTTGGTTCGCAAAACAAAGATCAACTATTCCTGGGTTTCGTGTTTGTATAAAGACAATTCAATAAAGACTAAA
>NZ_MTKN01000191.1 GCF_001975825.1 [Flexibacter] sp. ATCC 35208 | reverse complement strand
ACACACCCAATTTTTTTCGGGCTTGTATGGCTGTTACTGTTCATTGGAGCGGCCCTTGCGATCATTTATTTCCATGAAGATGTAAGTATGCAACAAGTACATCAACGGTTATATTACATGATTACTGGAGAATTTAATGCACAACCACTTTTATTTCAAATTCCTTATTCTTTAGGTCTTGGCTTAGGGATGGTTTTATTTTTTAATCATGTATTTCAAAAGCGAATTAATGAAGAGCCGAGTCCGTTAGAAGTTGAGATGTTTCAATACCAACAGTCACTTGATCAGTATGTAATCGTTAATGAAAACAAGGATAATATGAAACAACTTGCCGATGATTGAGTCTGGATTTGTTATTTTAATTGGTTTAGCTGGAGGGATTGCGGTAGGTAGCGGATATGTCGCATTTTTAGCTGTACTTGGTATAATCCCCCGGTTAGCTCAATTAACGAGAAGTGGAAAGCATATTCAATATTTTGAGTGGGCAGTCATTGCAGGTACTTTAACAGGGGCTTGGTGCAGTTTGAAAAACATTACATTTCAAACGTCGCAGTATTGGCTCGTTATATTAGGGATATTTTGTGGCACATTCATCGGAATGCTTGCTGCGGCATTAACAGAGGTGTTAAATGTTCTGCCTATTTTAGCGAAACGAGTAGGGGTAGAGGGGAAGCTTATTGTTTTACTCGTTGCTCTTGTACTTGGGAAAGTAATAGGATCGTTGTTTCACTGGATTTATTTCGTAAAGTAGGAGGCAGTATATAAATGAAAAGTCAGAAATTGAAGGATGATTACATAAATAAAGTGAAGGAGTATCATCCAAAGCCAAACTATTTACTAAATTGTATCAAAGCATTTCTTGTAGGTGGACTCATTTGCACAGTTGGAGAAGTAATGATGAAATTTTATATACATTATTTTCACTTCAGTGAACAAGAGGCAG
>NZ_MTKN01000020.1 GCF_001975825.1 [Flexibacter] sp. ATCC 35208 | reverse complement strand
AAGTGTAAACAACTTCATAAATAATTTATCCCGTGTATCACAAATACACGGGATTTTTTTTGAGGACACAAAAATGTAAGTAAATATTAAATGACTATATATTTAATGTTGTAACCCCTTTATTATCAGATGCATCCGTTTGCTGTATTTTGCTTTGGCATAGTCTTTGGCAATGGATAGTCGTAATAAAACTTTCTAGGTTATGACAAAGAAGATGATCCTATCGTTTGCAACCCTTGCAATTTTTTCAACGAGCGCGATGGCGCAGGTACGTGTGGGTGTAAAAGGTGGCTGGAACCTTTCAACCATTACAGTTGATAACAGTGGTAGTGTAGACAAAGACAAATCACTGTCTGGTTTTAATATCGGTGTAATCGCAGATATGCCATTAGTACCAAGAATCTTATCCTTCCAGCCGGGTGTGTTTTACACTACCAAGGGTTCCAAACTGAAATCCGGAGATGAAAATGATGCCGTGCATTACAAGTTTACAACCAACCCATCCTACATCGAAGTTCCGCTGAACTTCATTGGTAAATTACCTGTAGGTCCTGGCGCAAGTCTCTTTGCGGGTGTAGGTCCATACTTTGCATTTGGCGTAGCTGGTAAGAACAAAACTTACACAACTGTGGGCAGTACTACCACGATTACAGAATCAAACATCAAGTGGGATGATGATACCCCATTTAACAATGATGATCCAAACCAGGGTTATAACAAGTTGAAACGTTTTGACTGGGGTGGTAACGTACAGGTAGGTGCAGAGATCAGCAATTTCCTGATTTCAGCACAGTACGGAGTAGGTTTCGCCAAGATCAATTCCGGTGGAAATGACAGTAACAACGACAAAAACAAAAACCGTGTGTTTAGTGTTAGTGTGGGTTACCTGTTCTAATCAACAATCTTAAATAACGGGGCGTAAACAGGCAACGTCTGTAATTAAAACAACAGCTATGAACATGTATAGCATCCAACAACGCCTGTAGGGTGCTATACCGATAAATTTACCTATATGAAGAAAGTACTTTTAGCGGCCGCCGGGCTTCTGATTGCATGTGTATCTTTTGGGCAGACAAAATGGGGGATCGTTGCAGGGCCTCAGTTCTCCAGTTATACGACCAAGGCTGATAATGTTAGCAAAAAAACCAGTGACCTGTTTACGAATGTCAGGGCTGGTATCACTGTAGATATTCCACTGGCAGAGGAATTTTATGTCGGAACCGGTCTGCTTTACTCTGGCAAGGGTGGTAAGGATGACGGTGTTAAAACCAACTTATCTTATTTACAAGTGCCAGTAAATTTCCTCTTTAAACCTGAAGTAGGTACAGGAAAGCTGAACCTTGGTGTCGGCCCTTACCTCGCATACGGTGTAGCAGGCAAGCATAAAACTACAGTAGGTAATGCTGATGTGTCCGTAAAAGCATTTGATGATGAAGCAGGAGTAGCCAGGCTGAAAAGGTTTGACGCAGGTATGGGTATTGTAGCTGGTTATGAACTGCCGGTAGGCTTGTACCTGGGTCTGAATGCAGACTTAGGTCTCATAAATGCTTATGACAATACAGACAATGGCCGGAGCTGGCATAATACCTCCTTCGGTGTTTCAGTAGGGTATAAATTTTAATGGCAAGCAATATTATATGCAGGGCTGATCTTCTTTTCAGGGGATCAGCCCTGTTACTTTGTTAACGAGCTATTAATACCCCAAATTCCCACTTATTTCCTACCTTAGTTTTCATAAACCCCTATATGTTTGAGCAATCCATTACGCGTACTTTTATATTCTTTTTATTGAGCATTTTTTTATCACCTTTCCAATTGAAGGCACAGGTTAGTTTTGGTCTGAATGTGGGGGTCAATCAATCCTGGATGCAGTTCATGGATCCCGCCGGTCATTCTGCCGAAGAAAATAAACCGCTCACAAGATTAAATGCTGATCTGTTGGTAACTGTACCCCTGATAAACGGGTTGTATGTAGAGCCAGCTATCCGGTATATTACAAAAGGTGCCAACCTGACCGCCGGTGGAGATGGGGAATACACCCGCAGGCTGGAAGTGCATTACCTGGAAATACCCGTCAATTTCACATATAAAGTGCCTGTATCATTTGGCCGGCTCACGATAGGGGCGGGGCCATATACTGCTTATGGTCTGAATGGGAATAACCGGATGCAGGTATATAATGCAGGAAATGTAGTAAGCACCACCGATTATAGTGTTGCATTCAGCGGCAGGGAGAACAAAGGTATTTATCCCGGCACGCGGCTGAATCGTTGGGATGTAGGGGCGCAGGTCTCGGCAGGTGTTGAATTTAATAACCTGCTGATATTCGGGGTTCACTATAGCAGGGGAATCCGTAACCTGGACTTGTCCGGCAACAGTACGATCCGCAATAATAGTGCAGGGGTGAGCCTGGGAATTTTACTGAGCAGGGAAGATTATTAACGGCCATAATAATACGTGCGAATAAATACAAAAGGTGTATCCGGATAGGGTGCACCTTTTTTTTATGGGAAGTAGGGGTATGTCCAGTGACCCGCGTCTTACTTGTAAACTATTTTGACATAGGATAAAACAAAAAGTGTGACAGTTATTCGGACATGCCAGTACGTTTCCACGTAATGGCATTTTTTTCTGAAAATAGTTTTCATTCCCCGTTGGAGAATTCCCTCTTTCATGAATGTTTTATTTTAAAATAAAAAACCCGCTTTTACCTCAGGCAAAAGCGGGTTGATGATATAAGCGAAAGCCAGGTTATACTACGGCTTCTACTACTTTTCTGATCACTTCTGGTTTACCCAGGGTGTAATAGTGTAATACTGGTGCACCAAATTCCTTCAGTTCTTTAGACTGCTGGATCAGCCACTCTGTACCTACCAGTTCTACATCCTTGTCAGTCTTACATTTCAGGATTTCGTTGGCCAGATCATTCGGAATATCTACATGGAACGCCCTTGGCAGTACTGTTAACTGTTTGCGGGTGGTCATAGGTTTCAATCCTGGAATGATGGGGACAGTGATGCCCATTTCTCTGCATTTTTTGACAAAGTCAAAGTATTTCTGGTTGTCAAAAAACATCTGGGTAATGATATAATCGGCGCCATTTTCTACTTTCCGCTTCAGGTAGGTCATATCAGTAGCCAGGTTGGGTGCTTCGAAGTGTTTTTCCGGATAGCCGGCTACGCCGATACAGAATTTAGTTTTCACGCCTCCCTGCAGATCTTCTTCCAGATACATACCGTTGTTCATGTTCACAACCTGGTGCAGCAGTTCCTCTGCATAGCGGTGTCCATGTGGTTCTGGTTCGAAGGCCGGCTCATTTTTTGGGGCATCACCACGGAGTACCAGCACATTGTCCACACCGAGGAAATTCAGGTCAATGAGGGCATTTTCCGTTTCTTCACGGCTAAAGCCACCACAAATCAGGTGAGGAACGGCATCTACATTATAATGGTTCATAACGGCAGCACAAATAGCTACTGTGCCGGGTCTTTTGCGGATTTCTACCTTTTCAAAGGAGCCATCCGACCGCTTTTTGAACATGTGTTCACTTCTATGATAGGTAACATTGATAAATGCAGGTTTGAATGCCATCAGGGGGTCCAGATGATCGTAGATAGACTCTATGCTCTTCCCTTTGAGTGGGGGAAGGATCTCGAAAGAGATCAATGTATCCTTTGCCTGTGCGATATGTTCAGTTACTTTCATAGCAAGTGGGCTTATTAAAAATATATAGCCGGACAAAAATAATGCATCTCTTAGAATTATCATCTAATAATTCTCGAATAGTCCGAATATTTATAAACCTTTGTGCTGGATTCGTAGATAAAAGCACAGGCAAGAAATGCCCGGCATTGAAAGCTGAAGTAAATGCTTATTTTTGCTAAGTTTCAACATATGGCATTAAAAATACATACAGATCAGCTGGTAAAGCGCTACGGTCAGAGAACTGTGGTCAACAACGTATCTGTTGAGGTAACTCAGGGAGAGATCGTTGGATTGCTGGGCCCGAATGGTGCCGGTAAGACAACCACGTTTTATATGGTAGTGGGCCTGATCAAGCCGGACGAGGGCCAGGTATTCCTGGACGAAGTCAACATCACCAAGCTGCCCATGTACAAAAGGGCCAAGATGGGGATAGGTTATCTTCCCCAGGAAGCATCCGTATTCCGTAAATTGAGTGTGGAAGACAATATCTCTGCGGTATTGGAAATGACTACCCTCAAGAAGGCAGAACAGAAGGAAAAACTCGAAAGTCTGCTGGAAGAATTTCGTCTCACACACGTGCGTAAAAGCCCCGGCGACGTATTGAGCGGTGGTGAGCGCAGACGTACAGAAATTGCACGCGCACTGGCGGTGGACCCTAAGTTTATCCTGCTGGATGAGCCTTTTGCTGGTATTGACCCCATTGCAGTAGAAGATATTCAATCTATCGTAGCCCGCCTTAAATATAAAAATATCGGTATTCTGATCACCGACCACAATGTACAGGAGACACTGTCCATCACTGACCGTGCCTATCTGCTATTTGAGGGTAAAATATTAAAAGCCGGATCAGCCGAAGAATTAGCTGCAGATGAACAGGTAAGGAAAGTGTATCTTGGACAGAATTTTATTTTACGTCGTAAAAATTACCTGGACGAAGCAGCTAAACAAAAATAACTACAACTACTCCGTTCCTACCATCCTATTATGAGAATATTAAGTCCTGCAATATCACAACTGGCGCGTTTGCGCATGGGACGCATAGAGTATTTTATGCAGTATCCCCTGCAGGTGCAGCAGCAGGTATTTCAAAACCTACTCAGTGCCGCTCAGTATACTGAGTTTGGTAAGCAATATGGATTCTCGCAGATCTATAAGATTGAAGAGTTCAAGCAAAGGGTACCTATCCATAACTACGATACCCTGAAGCCATATATTCAGCGTTCTATGGAAGGCCAGCAAAACATTTTGTGGAATACACCCATAAAATGGTTTGCCAAATCCAGCGGTACAACTGCCGATAAGAGCAAGTTCATTCCTATTTCTGTAGAAAGCCTGGATGAATGTCACTATCGTGCAGGGAGAGATGTATTATCCCTTTATTATAATAATTATCCTGAGTCCAGGTTACTCACCGGCAAGTCACTGGTAATCGGTGGTAGTCACCAGGTGAACAAACTGGATCAGGAGAGCGATTCTTACTTTGGTGACCTGAGCGCAGTGATGCTCCAGAACATGCCCTTCTATGGCAATATGATCCGTACACCGGATCTGTCTATTGCCCTGATGGATGAATGGGAAGAGAAGATAGAGCGAATGGCCAATGCCGTGATCCATGAAAACGTCACCTCTATAGCAGGGGTACCTACCTGGACCATGGTATTGATCAAAAGGATCTTTGAAATCACCGGTAAGGATAACCTGGCAGACATTTGGCCTAACCTGGAACTTTACGTACACGGTGGAGTCAGTTTCACACCGTACCGTGAGCAGTTCAAAAAACTGATCCGCAAGCCGGATATGTTCTACCAGGAAACCTACAATGCCTCAGAAGGCTTCTTTGCCGCACAGGATGTGATTGGGCAGGAGGGACTGCTGTTATTTCTGAACCATGGTATCTTCTATGAGTTCATGCCGATGGAAGAAGTAGGGAAAGATCAACCACAGACACTGCAACTGAATGAAGTGGAAATGGGGAAAAACTATGCACTGGTGATCAGTACCAATGGTGGGTTATGGCGCTATATGGTGGGCGATACCGTGCAGTTTACCTCTTTGTCTCCATTCCGTGTGAAGGTGAGTGGTCGTACCAAATCATTTATCAATGCATTTGGTGAAGAATTGATTGTCGAGAATTCAGATAAGGCGATAGCCAAAGCATGTGAAGCAACGGGTGCTATTGTAAATGATTACACAGCGGCACCTATCTATTTTAGCGAAGGAGAAGCAGGGGCCCATGAATGGTTACTTGATTTTGAATTGATGCCAGATAGTGTAGATCACTTTATTGATGTACTGGATCAGACACTGAAATCAATCAATTCTGACTACGAAGCCAAGCGTCACAAAGATATGGCGCTGCGCAGACCAGTGCTGCATGTATTGCCAAAAGGAACTTTCACCGAATGGCTGAAGAGCAAAGGCAAACTGGGTGGTCAGCACAAAGTGCCCCGGTTGAATAACGACCGGCAGCATGTCGAAGAAATTTTAAAATTCACTGGTATCACTGGTGTGATATAATTGGGTAACCATTAACTAATACGTATATATGAAATTACTGGAAAACAAAGTAGCTATCGTCACCGGGGCCAGCCGTGGTATTGGAGAAGCTATCGCAATCAAATTTGCAGAAGAGGGTGCAAATGTAGCTTTCACTTACCTGAGCTCTGATGAAAAAGCCAAAGCGCTTGAACAGAAGCTGCAAGGTATGGGCGTAAAGGCGAAAGCCTATAAATCCAATGCCGGTGTTTACGAGGAATGCGAAACGTTAATTGCCGATGTACTGAAAGAGTTCGGCGCTATCGATATTTGTGTGAACAATGCAGGTATTTCTAAAGATAATCTGCTGCTGCGCATGAGTCCTGATCAGTGGGATGATGTAATGGACATCAACCTGAAGAGCGTGTATAACATGACTAAACATGTGATCCGCCCGATGATGAAGGCTAAGTCTGGTTCCATTATTAACATGAGCTCTATTATCGGTATCAAGGGTAATGCTGGTCAGAGTAGCTATGCTGCTTCCAAGGCTGGTATTATTGGTTTTACCAAGTCTATAGCACAGGAGCTGGGTAGCCGTAACATTCGTGTGAATGCGGTGGCACCAGGTTTCGTGGAAACTGATATGACGCACTACCTGAAAGAAGGTACCGGTGCGCAGGCTTATATTGAAAAAATTCCTTTAGGTCGCTTTGGTAGCCCTGAGGATATTGCAAATGTGACGCTGTTCCTGGCTTCTAACCTGAGTGCTTATGTAACAGGTCAGACAATCAGCACCTGCGGTGGTTTGAATATCTAATCCGGTTCTATATAATTAAAAAGCGGTTGTGTCTTTGGGCACAACCGCTTTTTGTTTTTAGTATTTTTTACCGGGAGTAGCTACGCGAAAAGTCTCTACACACTTGCGATCCTGCAGGGTTACGAAGACTGTTTTGCCATCCGGACCACCGAATGTGAGGTTGCTGCATTGCTTGCCTTTCAGGGGGATTTCCCTGATGGTTTTGCCGGCAGGAGATAATACCCAGATTACTCCTTTACCCCAGCGGGCTACGTACAGGTTACCTGCTTTGTCGCACTTCATACCGTCGAAACCAAAGTCGGGTACTTCAGCAAAGAGTTGTTTGTTGCTGATATTGCCGGCTTTGTCTACATCGAATTTCCAGATCTTGCGTTGAACGCTTTCGTTGACATAGAGAGTCTTTTCATCGGGGCTGAGTTCTATACCATTGGTAGTGCCCATGTTGGCATCCAGCAGTACAGCTTTACCGCCTTTGTCGATGCGCCAGATCTGACCGGTGGATTGTTTCCAGTTTGGGTCTGAAGCGTAGATCTGGTCTTTCTTGTTGATGCAGAGATCATTGGGTTGATTGAACTTGTCATTGTGCACGTATACGCTCACTTTCCTCGTTTTGGGATCAACCTGGAGTACGTTGTGATTGATGAAGTCAGGCAGGAACATCAGTCCCTTGCTGTTGTAATGAATGCCATTGCCTACACTGCTATCAGGCAGGTTGACGAAGACTTCGCCGCTACCATCTTTGGTATTGATCCTACCAATGGTTCCATCTTTCTGAAAGTTGACTACATAGAGATAGCCAGACTTATCGTAATGAGGGCCTTCGATGTTTACAGAGAACATTTGTTCTTTGGTGAGATCTTTTGTTTGGTATAAATCCTGGCTTTTTAGCTGTGCCGTGGCGGAGAGACCGAGTAATAGACAGATAAGTTGTTTCATGATAGAAAGATTGACGTTGAGAGATTAAGATAGTAAAATTTGTACCGGTGGGCAAGATTGATATAAAAATATAAGAATCAAAACATTATAAACATTATGCACATTTGTGACGTTATAAATCCTATTTATGTTTCGTCCTATGCTTATGGCAAGCGCCCTATGGCTTGCATTTACAATGACGTCCTGTCATTTTTCTTCATCCACTGTTGCTAGCCGGGATAGAACTGGACGGGCGCAAAGGATCTGCACATAGATGCGGATGGCAGGTTTGTGAAATAGGGGATGACCCTCATCCGGCAATGGGTTAATTTTCACTATTTTCGCCGGCATGATACATGTTTCTGAATTTAAAGACCTGGAGCTGCTATCGATCCACAAGGTGGGCAACGCCTCTCAGGAAGAGTCCCTGATCTGCTCCCAGGAGCCTTTGCAATTACAGGATGAGACCATCAGTCAGCTATTGCTGAGTTACTTTATCCAGCCATTTACAAATGCGGCAGAATACTTCCGCTTTTACCATGAGGCTGACCTTCAATTAAATGAGATTTTTCAATATTGCCGTCGTATATTTGAGAATCGGGACAATTTTCATGAGCAATCTGTAAATATAGCCAAACATCTATATAAGCATTCCACGCATCCTAAAATCAAGGGGGGAGAGTTGTATATCGCTTATTTTAGCAAGTGTCAGGTGGATGGAGAGGATGTGGAAGCTATTGGTATTTTTAAATCTGAGACCAGAGATACCTATTTGAAAGTATACTTGTCCAACGAAAGCTACCAGGTAAATTACGACGACGGTATTAATATCAACAAGCTCGATAAAGGATGCCTTGTATTCAATACAGAAGAAGAAGAGGGATATAAAGTCAGTATAATAGATAGTATCAGCAAGCAAAATGAGGCTGTATACTGGAAAGATTCTTTCCTGCAGGTACAAAGGAGGGAAGACAATTATCATCAGACAGAGTTGGCAGTGAATATGTGTAAGCAATTCATCAGTGAAAAACTACCCAGTGAGTATGAAATGAGCAGGATAGATCAGGTAGATCTGCTCAACAAATCAGCAGCATATTTTAAGGAAAAAGAGCAGTTCCAGATGGACGATTTCGCGAAGGAAGTACTAGGGCATCAGGATGCCATCGAATCATTCAGAGAATACAGGGAGCAATATCAGCAGGATTACAAACAGGAGATACCTGATGAATTTGATATATCAGCACCAGCATTTAAGAAGCAGCAAAAAGTATTTAAGAGTATTCTGAAACTGGATAAAAACTTTCATATATACATACACGGGAACAGGGAATTGATTGAAAGGGGTTTTGATGAATCTACGAATATGTATTACTATAAACTTTCGTTTGAAAATGAAAGTTAAAATGCCGTAACAAACTGCGGCATCAGTCGTCTAACATTACACCGATCGGTTATAAATTTTTCATAAGCAAAAACCAATTATTAATAAAGGCTGCTCTTTTGGGCGGCCTTTTATTATTAACGGGTAAATCAGCATATTGTTTAAATAAAAAAACGCTTCTGTTTTGGGCAGAAGCGTTTTTTATTATTTCTGTTGTTTTTGCTTAGGTTTCGGCGGCCTGTTTTGAGGCTGCTGCTGGCCACCTCCGCCGCCTTGTTGTTGAGGCTTTGGCTGTGGTTTAGGTCCCTGTGGTTTACCTTGCTGCTGCGGCTGTTGTTGTTGTTTCGGCTGCTGCTGTTGAGGTTTAGGGCCCTGCGGCTTACCTGGTCCTTGTTGTTGCGGCTGTTTAGGTTTTGGCTGCTGTTGCTGCTGCTGTTGCTGTGCCTGTTGTTTAGGTTTTTGCTGTTGAGCAGGTTGTTCCGCAGGTTTACCACCTTGTTGCTGCTGTTTGTGTTTTTGTTTTTCCTTGTCCTTGTGTTTGCGTTTCTGGGCTGTTTTTTCCAGTGAGCGGAGGCTGATCTGGCCTACCACGTCTGCAAATCCGAGGTCAGTTTCTTTAGGTTTACCTGCTACCACTTCAACTGGTTTCAGGTCTTCAGGTCTGATGTTTTGCTTATTCAGTTGACGTATTTCTTTTACGCGGCTGATGGTAAGCGGGTATTGCTTGTTGCTGTCGCCATAAGCATACCACATCAGGTTTTTGAAGATATCCCTCTTCTGCAGGGTTGCAACCCCATTGATGGTTTCAATGCTATCTGCATCTTCAGGGAAATCTTTAAGTGCATCGAGGTAAGTATCGAGCTCGTAGTTCAGGCAGCATTTCAAACGTCCGCACTGGCCGGACAGTTTTGCCTGATTGATGGAAAGGTTCTGGTAGCGGGCAGCAGTGGTATTCACACTCTTAAAGTCAGAGAGCCAGGTAGAGCAGCACAATTCGCGGCCGCAGCTACCAATACCGCCTACTTTACCGGCTTCCTGGCGGGCACCGATCTGGCGCATTTCCACCTTGACACGGAATTCTCCGGCGTAGAGCTTAATTAATTCACGGAAGTCAACACGGTCATCGGCAGTGTAGAAGAAGGTAGCTTTACGTCCATCGGCCTGAATTTCTACCTCGGCGAGTTTCATTTCGAGGCCTATACTGCGGGCTATTGCTCTTGCTTTGACGAGGGCATCTTTTTCGCGGGTTTTGTTTTCACCCATTCTGTGCAGATCTTCATTGCTGGCGCGACGCAATACTTTTTTTACTTCAGGGGTATCTTCTATCCTTCTTTTCTTCATCTGGAGCTTTACCAGTTCGCCGGTGAGGCTTACCTGGCCTACATCAAAACCACTCACTCCTTCTACCGTTACCATTTCTCCTTTATCCAGGAACTGTTTGGTAACGTTTCGGAAGAAATCTTTCCTGCTTCCGTTGTTGAAACTTACCTCTATAATATCAAATGGTGCTAAGCTATCACTTAAGGGAATATTGGCCAGCCAGTCAAAAACATTTAGTCGGTTACATCCACCACTACTACAACCTCCATTACTTTTGCATCCTGACGGCTTTCCCTCTGCACCTGTACCACATCCGGCACAAGCCATATTTATATATTTAAAAGAGTTAATTGATATGCATCCGGTATTGTCCCGAACGCTTTAAAATACATATTTCCCTTTATATATACAAAAGGGCGGAAGTAACAAAGGTAACGGAAAAAGTAATGCCCCGTCCTGTCAATATAGGTTTAACAGGCCGGGATGGGCTTATGTTTAAAAATGTACTGTAATTTGATACTGAGGGCGTGAAACAGCAGTTTGGCGTTGGCATTGCGTTCAATGTAGTAGCTGGCGTTGTCCAGTTCCTGCATGATCAGCTCCATTTGCTGGAGGTTGGCCAGTTTTTGCAATTTGAAGGCAAAATCGGTTTCTTCTTCAGAGAATGCCAGCTGGCTTTTGTCTATGTATTTCAATCTGAGGGTATGTTCCAGCAGGTTGATGAAGTAGCGGAGGAACTGTTTCTGGTTTTCGCGACCCATCTTGGCGTTGGATACATTTTCAATCCATTCCTGGAGGGCCAGGCGATTGTTGGTGAAGATATAATTGAGCCAGTTGCGTAGTAGCTCATGGTAGTCATCTTCTGAGTTTTGCAGCAGGGCAAGGGCTTCCCGGTAGTTGCCGGAAGCAATTGTTGCCACCTGACGGGCTCTTGCAGCAGGGGCATTGGCCCTGGTTACGAGTGCATTGACCAGTACGTCTTTGGGGAGAGGGTTCACCTTGATGAGGTGAGTACGCGAAAGGATGGTTGCCAGTATTTGCTCCTGGTTTTCGGCGATCAGGATGAAGATGGTATCATCTGGTGGCTCTTCGATCAGTTTGAGCAGGCGGTTCCCTTCGTTCCCCAGGTATTCGGGCATCCACATGAGGAGGATCTTGTATTTACTCTCGAAGCTTTTCAGGCTCAGTTTGCGGATGATGTCCTGGCATTCGGTAGCGGTGATGTTGCCCTGTTTGTTTTCAGCTCCTATGAATTGCAGCCAGTCGTATGCATTACCGTATGGATGTTCGGCAATAAATTCCCGCCATTCGCTGGCGTAGTCGGCACTCACTGGTTTATCGCCTGTTTTTTTAGGGATGACAGGGTATGAGAAGTGAATGTCGGGGTGGATGTACTTTTGTGCTTTGATACAGGCAGAACATTTACCGCAGGGGCCTTCAGGCTGTTTGTCTTCGCATACCAGATGCTGGGCGAAGGCAAGGCCAAGGGGCAGACCGCCGGCACCTTCCGGGGCCAGGAGGATCATTGCATGGCTGATGCGGTGTTGGGTGACAGCATTGAGCAGTTGTTGCTTGATGTCGTCCTGACCTATGATATTTGAGAAAAGCATGGGTGCAAAGTAAAAGAAAAATCGCTTACACCTTTGGCATAAGCGATTTTTTCATGGGGAGAGAGGCCTGCGGCCGATTAGTATTTTTTCTCTATTGCAGCTATCACTTCTGCAGAATTAGGTTGTGTTTTTGGTGAAAACACAGCAACCAGGTTCCCTTTTTCATCCAGCAGGTACTTCTGGAAATTCCATTGTACTTCGGCTGGTTCAAAATGTTTTTCCTTGCTTTGGTCTAACAGCCATTTATAGATGGGATGTATGTCCGCACCTTTCACAGAAATCTTGGCAGCCATCGGGAATGTTACTGCATATTTTTTAGTACAGAATTCCTGGATCTGTTGGTTGCTGCCTGGTTCCTGAGAACCGAAATTGTTAGCAGGGAAACCAATGATCACCAGGTTCTTTTTGTACTTCTCATACAGTTTTTCCAGCTCTGCATATTGTGGAGTGTTTCCGCAAAGAGAAGCAGTATTCACGATCAGGATTTTTTTGCCTTTGTAATCGGCAAAATTGATTTTACCACCATCTACAGCATCAACTTTAAAATCATAAATGGCGCTGCTTTTCATAAATATCAACAACGAGATGAGCAATGTTTTTAACATACCTACAAAGTTTGAAATGAAATTAATGAATAACTCACACATAAGGAGTTAATGACGTGCATATGCCAGGGAACAAATGCTGAACGGAATATTTGCCTGTTGAAAGAGCTTTCCACAAGCTTCAGTGGTAGCGCCTGTGGTGATCACATCATCGATTAATAATACATGTTCATCTTTCAATAATTCAGGATTTTCCAGGTGGAAAGCGTGTTGTACATTTTGCCACCTGAGGATCCTGCTTTTCCTCGTTTGCGAAGCTGTAAATACTACTCTTTTCAGTGCATGTGATAACACGGGTTTGTTGATCACTGCTGCAATACCAGCAGATAATAAAGCAGACTGATTATAGCCACGAAATTTCTCCCTTTTTTTAGTAATAGGCACTGGCACAATACAGGTGATCTGGTTAATCCAGCTGGTCTGTGCGAGTATCATTCCCATCTGCTTTCCCATGTAGAAGGTTAGTTTCCTTTTGTGCCGGTACTTTATTTTATGCACCAGCTTACGCAACATGGATGCCTGTGAAAAATAGTAAGCAGCCAGTGCATGCTGTACCTGCAATCTGCCATAGAATAATTTTTCTACAGGGTTCTCAGTAAAGTGCTGAAAACCGGTGCGAGGTAACTGTACTGTACATTGATGACACAGGAATGCTTCAGTATGTGTGAGTGTGTTACCACAACTCTCGCATACATGGGGAAAACAAAGATGGAGTAATGCTGTAAACATATATGATCAGAACAATCTGCTGTATACTTCATCGACGCGGCCTACGGGAATTACTTCAATATTGAATTTACTGAAGTCGGAACCTTTCTTATTATACCTGCTGACGAAGATCTTTTCGAAACCCAGTTTTTCTGCTTCTGCTATGCGCTGTTCGATACGGTTCACTGCGCGGATTTCACCACTCAGGCCTACTTCACCTGCAAAGCAGATCTTGCCGGCGATGGCAATGTCTTCGTAAGAAGAAAGCAGTGCACATAGTACTGCCAGATCGATGGCAGGATCTTCTGCACGGATACCACCGGCGATATTGAGGAACACATCTTTGACACCGAAGTGGAAGCCGCCTCTTTTTTCCAATACGGCGAGTAGCAATTGCAGACGACGCAGATCGAAGCCGGTCACAGTACGTTGTGGGGTACCATATACTGATTGTGTAACGAGTGCCTGTACTTCGATGAGCATAGGACGCATACCTTCCATGGTAGAAGCGATAGCTACACCACTCAACAGATCTTCGCGCTGAGAGATGAGTATTTCTGAAGGGTTGGTAACCTGTCGTAATCCGGTGCCGGTCATTTCGTAAATGCCCAGTTCTGCGGTGGAACCAAAACGATTTTTGATAGTACGCAATATGCGGTAAGCATAGTGTTGATCACCTTCAAATTGTAATACGGTATCCACCATATGTTCCAGAATTTTTGGACCTGCGATAGCACCATCTTTGGTGATATGACCGATCAGAAATACGGGTACATGACTTTCTTTGGCGAAGCGTTGCATTTCGGCGGCGGTTTCCCTGATCTGGGATACGCTGCCGGGGGCAGATTCGATAAAAGGAGATTGCAACGTTTGTATAGAATCGATCACCACCAGTTGTGGGCGGAGTTTCTTTATCTCCTGAAAGATAGTCTGGGTATTGGTTTCCGTGAGCAGGTAGAACTGATCGTTGGTGGCCTGCAGGCGGTCTGCGCGCATCTTTATCTGAGAGGCACTTTCTTCACCGCTTACATATAATGTCGTGATATTTTTTAGTTGCAATGCATTTTGCAGGAAGAGTGTGCTCTTACCGATTCCTGGTTCACCACCTACGAGAACGAGTGATCCGGGAACAATACCGCCACCGAGTACACGGTTCAGTTCTACATCAGGAGTGAGTAGTCTTTCTTCTTCAACTGCGCTTACTTCGCTGAGGTTCACAATGTTATTACGACCATTCTCTTTTTCTGTTTGCCAGCTTTGATTACGTAGTGGAACATCTTTCTGAATTTTTTCTTCGACAAATGTATTCCATTGATTACAGGAAGGACATTTACCTGTCCACTTAGCTGATTCATATCCACAATTCTGACAGAAGAATGCTGATTTTATTTTCATGTAGCAAAGGTGATAAAAGCACTAAAAAAATGAGCAGTGCTATCGATAAAAAAAGTTAAAAAAGGGAAAAATTGGGGTGGGGAAAAAATGGCTCAAAAAGAAAAGAGCCAACAGAAGATTCTGCTGACTCTTTCTACTTACTAACCCATTAAATTCAGGTCTAAATTACTAAATGGCTTCAGAATAAAAAAGTTTATTTAATCGATGTGAATAACTTTTGAGGAGTTTTTGTAATGTGACAGAACGGCTCCCATAGCCTATTTCAGGGCTTCCCAGTATTTAATTATACTTTCATTGAATGGGCGTAAAAGGTTGATAAATAGGATTGATAACGCCCAAAAATATATATGAAAAACGGATCATAAGAGGCTTATTCTTATATGTCATATAGTCCGAATTTATGACTTAAAAATTACAATTAAGGACATAATGGCAGTGTTAAATTTGTGGTTGTCAGGTCGCGGAGGAGTTTGTCGGATAGTTTCTTAAGGAAATCATAAATCCTTTAAAAAGGGTTGTTTTGGAGGGGAATTTGATCTTAAAAAGTAAACAATTGTTCTATTTATGACACCTGGAATGTTGATAGTATCGCTGATTTTTGTTGGGATCAGCATGCTGGTGAGTTACCGGTTACAGGGGAAATTCAGGGAATACAGTGGGATACCTACCTCATCCGGGCTAACCGGGAAGCAGATAGCACAGAAGATGTTGAATGATAATGGGATATATGACGTGCAGGTGATATCTGTGGATGGTTTTCTGACTGATCATTATGACCCCACCAACAAAACAGTGAATTTAAGTCCGGAGGTATATTCCGGGGTGAATGTAGCGGCCGCGGCGGTGGCTGCCCATGAGTGCGGGCATGCGATTCAGCACAAAAATGCCTATGCCTGGCTGGGTTTAAGGTCCAGGTTGGTACCGATGGTACAGTTTAGCTCTCAGTGGTTGCAGTTTGTGCTGATGATCGGGGTTTTTGCCCTTTACTGGACGTCTGCGCCGTTGCTGATAGGCATAATATTATTTGGGCTGACCACTTTGTTTGCGTTGGTGACGCTGCCGGTCGAGTTCGATGCTTCGCGGAGGGCTTTGATCTGGCTGGACAATACTAATGTGATGAGGCGGCAGGAGCATGACAAGGCAAAGGATGCTCTTTGGTGGGCGGCTATGACCTATGTAGTGTCGGCGGTTGCTTCAGTGGTGATGCTGGTACAGTATATCTTTTTATTCCTGGGCGCAAGGGACAGGAATTAATAAACAAACACTTTATGTCATAATCGTGTGGGGCCGGAAGTAAGAGACTGCTTCCGGCTTTTCTATTTATATAATTTACGCTATATGTGTTCTAGGTTGAAAAACAGTATGAAAACAGCTCAGGGAATTATTCCACTTACTATGTTAATAATTCTACGTCAAAATATTTATTGAAAATCAATACATTGTGAAGGTGCTTGTAAAAAATGTCTCAAAAAGTATGGTTATTCAAAGTATGTGATTTAACTTTGCGTTCCCAATTTGTGTGGGATCATATTTCAAGCGTAAATTTTATTTACTATAATGAATACTTTAAGCTTCAAGACTAAATCTGCCAACGACGCAACTGTAGTGCGTGACTGGCATATTGTAGACGCTACCAACCTGACACTGGGTAGGATGAGCGCGAAGATTGCGTCCATTTTAAGAGGTAAGAACAAGCCTTACTATACTCCTCACACTGATTGTGGAGATTTCGTAATCATCATCAATGCAGAAAAGATCCAGTTGACTGGTAATAAATGGAATGACAAGGAATATCTGACTTATTCAGGTTATCCAGGTGGTCAGAAATCAGAGACTGCAAAGGAACTGATCCGTCGTCGTCCAGAAGTAGTGATCGAAAGAGCTGTTAAGGGCATGCTGCCTAAGAATCGTCTGGGTCGTGCTATGTACAAAAAGCTGTTTGTATATGCCGGCGCTGAGCATCCACATGCTGCGCAGAAACCTAAATCCTTAACTTTCTAATTTTTCTCTGATACATGGAAAAGCAAAAAAATACTATTGGTCGTCGTAAGGAAGCCGTAGCTCGCGTGTATATCAGCAAGGGCACTGGTGCAATTACAATCAACGACAAAGACTATAAAGAATATTTCGCGCTGGTTTACCTGCAGAATCAGGTAGAATTGCCGTTGAAAACTATCGACGCTCTGGATAAATTTGATATAAAGGTAAATGCTGCTGGTGGTGGTATCAAGGGTCAGGCTGAGGCAGTGAAACTGGGTATTGCACGTGGTCTGTGTGAGGTGAACATCGAGTTCCGCCCTGCACTGAAAGCGGCTGGATTGCTGAAACGTGATCCTAGAGGCGTTGAACGTAAGAAACCAGGTAAAGCTAAAGCTAGAAGAAGCTTCCAGTTCTCTAAACGCTAATCGTGATGAATGCGTGGTGGTAGTATATACCCATCGCAGATTATTAACATTGACCTTTTATAACAGAGTATAATAACATGGAAAATAATACCTCATTGCAGCAGCAGTTACTGGAGGCTGGTGTACACTTCGGTCACCTGAAGAAGAAATGGAATCCAAAGATGCTGCCTTACATTTTCGCAGAAAAGAAAGGTATTCACATCATAGATCTGAATAAAACCGTTGAAGGTTTACAGGATGCAGCAGCAGCCCTGAAATCTATCGCTAAGAGCGGTAAAAAGATCATGTTCGTTGCAACAAAAAAGCAAGCTAAAGAAATCGTAGCAGAAGCGGCTAAGCGTGTAAACATGCCTTACGTGACTGAAAGATGGTTAGGTGGTATGCTTACCAACTTTTCCACTATCCGTAAGAGCGTGAAGAAAATGCAGAGCATTGAGAAAATGCTGACTGATGGTACTTTCGATAGCATTACTAAGAAAGAGCGTCTTACCTTAACACGTGATAAGGAGAAAATGGAGAAAGTTCTGGGTGGTATCGCTCAGCTGGCTCGTGTTCCTGCAGCGCTGTTCCTGGTTGACATCAGCCATGAGCACATTGCACTGGCAGAAGCTCGTCGTCTGGGTATCTCCACCTTCGGTATGGTAGATACTAACTCCGATCCTACCAAGGTAGACTTCGCAGTACCAGCGAACGATGATGCTACTAAATCTATCGCAATCATCACTAACTATATCGCTGCAGCAATTGCAGAAGGTCTGGCTGAAAGAGCGAATGAGAAAACTGACGACGTAGTAGAAGAGGAAGAAGAAGACAACAAGGCACTGAAGTTCGAACTCGAAGGTGGTGATGATCGTGGTGGTGAGAGAGGTCGTAAGCCAGGTGGTCGTGGTCCAGGTGGTCCAGGTGGCAACAACAACCGCCCAGGTGGTGGTGGCAACCGTCCAGGTGGCAATAACAATCGTCCAGGTGGTGGTGGTAACCGTCCAGGTGGCGGTGGTAACCGTCCAGGCGGCGGTGGCGGCGGACAACGTCGTCCTGCAGGTTCTGGTGGTAGCAGACCAGGTGGTGGCGGAAGATAATTCTGTTCATGACTAAATAGATCAATTGCGAACCGTGGACAGCTTACCTGATCTGTGGTTCGCAATTGGTCATATAAACCGGACAAGTAGCAAAATTCATATAAACTTAATACTCTTAAACTCATTATAAGTTATGGCAGCAACAATTACAGCAGCTGATGTTAACAAACTGCGTCAGCAGACAGGTGCAGGCATGATGGATTGCAGAAAGGCGCTGGTAGAAAGCGATGGTGATTTTGAAAAAGCAGTTGATTATCTGCGTAAGAAAGGCCAGAAAGTAGCCGCTTTACGTTCTGACCGTGAAACTAAAGAAGGTGTTATCATTGCTAAGACTGCTGCTGATGGCCAGACTGGTGTGGTAGTAGCCCTGGGTTGCGAAACTGACTTCGTAGCTAAGAATGAAGATTTCATCAAGTTTGCTCAGTCTCTGGTAGACCTGGCACTGACTTCCGGTGTTAACACCGTAGAAGAACTGGGTGCTGCTAGCCTGGATGGTGCAACTGTAAATGATAAAGTAAACGACCAGGTTGCTAAAATCGGTGAGAAAATCACCCTGGCACGTTTCGAAAAAATCACTGCTGCTTCTGTAACTGCTTATATCCACGGTAACTACCGCATGGGTGTACTGGTAGGTTTCAACGAAGCTGTAGCTGAAGAAGTAGGTAAAGATGTGGCAATGCAGATCGCTGCTATGAACCCAATCGCTGTTGATGCGGCTGGTGTTTCTGAAGATCTGATTGCACGTGAAAAAGCAATCGCTCTTGAGCAGATCGCTGCTGAAGGTAAAACCGGAGACATGGCTGAGAAAATTGCTATGGGTAAGGTGAACAAGTTCTTCAAAGACAACACCCTGTTACAGCAGGCGTTTGTAAAAGATAATAATAAGACTGTTGCTGATTATCTGAAGTCTGTAAGTGCAGGCCTGAAGGTAACAGGATTCAGCAGAATTGCATTGGGATAATATAATCCCGGTCAGAAAAGGAGAGAAGTTTTTCTCTCCTTTTTTTTGTGCCTAACAGAAATCATGTAGTGTCAACGAAGGGTAATCCTGCCCCGAAAATTCCGCGTTCCGCATTTTTTGTATCTTCGGGGCGCAGTAACCGATAACTATCTTCATCTTAATATATCATTTTCAATAGTCATGTTGCCAAAGTACAAGCGTATTTTACTTAAACTAAGCGGTGAGGCCCTGATGGGCGAAGGTAATTACGGGATCGATCACAAGGTGATCTCACAGTATGCATACGATATTAAAGCTGCTACAGATCTGGGCGTGCAGGTTGCGGTCGTGATCGGTGGTGGTAACATCTATCGTGGTATGAACGAAAAAGAGACAGGTATTGAGCGTGCTCAGGGCGACTACATGGGGATGCTGGCAACAGTTATCAATGGTATGGCCATGCAGAGTGGTCTGGAAAAGGTTGGTTTATATACCCGCCTGCAATCTGCTATCAAAATGGAGCAGATCGCAGAGCCTTATATCCGCCGCCGTGCCATTCGCCACCTGGAAAAAGGTCGTGTTGTGATCTTTGGTGCCGGTACCGGTAACCCGTACTTCACTACAGATACTGCTGCTTCCCTGCGTGCGATCGAGATCCAGGCTGATGTGATCCTGAAAGGAACCCGTGTAGATGGTATCTATACCGCTGATCCGGAAAAAGATCCAACCGCTACAAAATTTGAAACCATTACCTTCTCTGAGGTGTATCAGAAATCACTGAATGTGATGGATATGACCGCTTTCACACTGTGCCAGGAGAATAAACTCCCGATTATCGTGTTTGACATGAATCGTCCGGGCAATCTGCTGCAGGTGATTATGGGAAAGAATGTGGGGACACTTGTAAAAGCATAAACTTATTTGGAATCGGGGAATTGCTTAGCAATTCCCCGATTGCTCTTATTTCAGGTATGCTTTGAGCTCCGTAAAGGGTAAGTACAAAGTAATCTGCCCCATTGCATAAGGCCCGATCTCATACGGGGTATAGCAGAACCCAATTCCCTTGTCCGTGATGAAGAAGTTCTCATTCACGGGGATCTGATCGACCAGCAACTGGTCTTTCAATGTGTTTTCCTCACTTACCCAGAAAACTCTTCTGTACGCTTTTTCCAGCAATGCTGGTAATGCCTCTTTATAGCCCGGTTTAAAGAGGTCTTCTGTCGTTAATACTTTCTTCTTCTTCAGATCTAAAACCTTGTAAATAGAGCCGTAATTGCCATGTGCGCCACCTGTATACTCATAGGTAAATGATTCAACGCTCAGGTAAGGATAATGGTTATACACTACTCTCATATCAGCATCGGCTGACCAGCTGGCGGTGGCAGGAATTTCCTCTGTGGTATCGATATCTTTTTCAGTCGTTTTGTAAGTGACGAGGAAGGAGTCAATATCCCTTCGGAGGTAGCGAACCGGATTGTCCAGGGAAGGGTTGCCGGTGACCGTGTTGCGAATGAAAGCCTTTGTCTCCTCATCCAGGGTGGGCGCCGGCCAGATAACTGCGTTAGTAGCTACCGCTACCGGGGAGGCAGGATTGCCAGGCAGCAGCTTTGCAGAATCTTCTCCATAATATACACTCAGGGGAGTGGTCTCTTTCATATCAGGTGTAAGGGTGTACTCATAGGTAGTCCCTTTTCCTCTCCATTTGCCCTTATATACACCTGCACTGTCCAGTATACCTGTGAAGAAGCGTTCTTCCTTTTCATCCGTACTCTCATACAATACCAGCATTTTGTTCTGGTCCAGGTTTCCCCAGATGGCGATCGGCTCCCCGGTTTCTTCGTAACTATAATATCCACGGTACATGGCCGGATTGGCTTTGGTCAGTTCCATCGTAATGTTCTTACCTGCCAGCGTACCTTTCAATTGTACATAAAAGTAGGGCGTGGTCTTGAAATTGGGGAGACTTGCAGCAGCCTGTTTGGGATGCCTGTCGCCACAGGATATCAGTAAAATAGCTGAGATAGTAAAAAGGAGTATGGTTCTCATGCGTTAAAATTAATAATTATTCATATTCTTTTATCGCGTTGGATGCTGATGACAATCAAGCATTTTAGCATTTTCATGCAGGGGGCAACCTGTATCTTTGTATCCGTAAAATATTGGCCAATGCTAAATAAAAAAGTTGCTGACCTGCGTAAGGATTATACCCTTGCCGAGCTGGACGAAAAAGAAGTAGCCCAGGATCCCTTTCAACAATTTGAAAAGTGGTGGAATGATGCCATCACCGGAGAGATAGACGAAGCCAATGCGATGACGCTGGCCACCAGTAGCTCCGCAGGTATTCCTACTACCCGCATCGTATTGCTGAAGAGCTTTGATGCAGATGGTTTTGTGTTTTTTACCAATTATGATAGCCGTAAAGGTCATGAAATGGCGGCTAATCCGCATGTATCCCTGTTGTTTTTCTGGAAAGAACTGCAAAGGCAGGTGCGTATAGATGGAATTGTATCCAAAGTGGATGCGGGGATGAGTAATGAATATTACAACAGCCGTCCGCTGGGTAGTCGTATTGGTGCTATTGCTTCTCCACAGAGTAAGGTGATTCCTAACAGGAATTTCCTGGAAGAGCAGGTAAAAACAGTGACTGAAAAATATGAGAAGAATGCGCCTGAGAGACCGGAAAACTGGGGTGGGTATATTGTGAAACCGGTTGCAATTGAGTTTTGGCAGGGCCGCGGTAGCCGGCTTCATGACCGTATCCAGTACAGTCATGAAGGGAGTAGCTGGAAGATAGAGCGCCTGGCGCCGTGATGATAAAAGAAATTATAAGAGGCTGATCATGATTAAGTGGTCAGCCTCTTTAATAATTTTAGGCTTGTTTTGCAGCAGCCTTTGCAGCTTTAACAGCAGCAGCTTTAGCTGGCTTAGCAGGTCTTGATTTTCCGAAAGAACCACTGAAAATCTTACCTTTTTTGGTTTTGATATCACCTCTACCCATTGTTAGACAGTTTGATTGTTTATTATTAATTGGTGCAAATTACGTAAAAAAGGAAGATACCACAAACTGAGGGATTCGTGGCCATTTTACTGACCTGTGGTCGAAGAAGCATCGAAGAAGCATCGAAGACGAGGTGGACCTATATAAAATAAAAAAAGCAAGAAACAGTAATGTTCCTTGCTTGAATAAGGTAAGCTAACAGATTAAAGCTTGTCGGACAGAGCCTTACCAGCTTTGAATTTAGCAACTTTCTTAGCTTTGATCTTGATGATCTGGCCAGTCTGTGGGTTTCTACCGTTACGAGCAGCACGTTTAGAAACAGAGAAAGTACCGAAACCTACTAAGGTTACTTTACCACCTTTTTTCAGGGTATCAGCAACAGCCTTAGTGAAAGAATCCAGTGCTTCGTTAGCTTGGGTTTTAGTGATACCGGCATCTTTTGCCAGTTTGTCGATTAATTCGGCTTTGTTCATAGCTAGTAAGATTTAACTAGTGAATTAAAATGTTTGATGTGAGCAAATATAGCGCGTTTTATCAGATTACCAAATTTTTTGCATCTTTTTTAAGCAAAATTTTATCGGCTGAAAAGGGCTACAGGTAACGGTTACAGCTGATTCGCTCATGATATGGATGTATGAGCAAAACAGGAGTTAACGTCTGAAACCCGCTGCTAGTGGCAATTTGCTACTGGTTTTATAATTAACGTAAGAGTGTTCCAAGTATTGTACCAAACTCACAATCCCTGATAAACAGTGGATTTCCTGTGGATAAGTTTAAATGTTAAACTACCTGCATCACTGTTCTAAAGGCTACAAACTGGCTTCCAAACAGGTCATAAGCCCTTTTTTGGAGCACTGGCGCATACTCGTCTATGTAAGTTTGGTAGTTCTCGAGTGTATCTGCAAAGAATTGTACAGAGTAGGTGAGACCATCTTCCTCATCCTGTTCCAGCAGCCTGCACATGCGGTAATCATGGAATAAACCGGTATTCATGATAGCAGGGATCTGGTCTTCTTTCATCCATTGCATCCATCTGTCGTTGATAGGATGCGACACCATTGTGGTAACGTTAAATATGATCATAGTTGGAAATCCTTGTTAGTGGCTTAATTGCAGGTATATAGGGCAGTGATCAGAGTGCTTTACATCGGCATAAATCTTTGCCTCTTTCAGCTTTTCCTGCAGTGGAGTAGTGACACTGATATAATCGATACGCCATCCCTTATTATTATTGCGTGCATTGGCGCGGAAACTCCACCAGCTATATTGGTGCGGATCATTACAGAAATGACGGAAAGTATCTACGAAGCCGTTTTCATATAACTTGTCCAGCCATGCACGTTCTTCAGGCAGAAAGCCACTGCTGTTTTTGTTGCCTACGGGATCATGAATATCGATTGGTTTGTGCACGATATTGTAGTCGCCACACACAATTATATTAGGTCTTGTGGCTTTGAGTGTATGGAGGTAGCCAAAGAACTCATCCAGCCATTGGTATTTATAGGTTTGTCTTTCGTCTCCACTGGTGCCTGAAGGGATATATGTGTTAATGAGTGTAATATCCCCAAAATCGAGGCGTATTACCCTGCCTTCGGCATCGCTCTGCATGTAGCCATTTCCATATTGTACATGGTCTGGTTTTATCTTAGTGAGTACAGCTACACCGCTGTATCCTTTTTTCTGGGCGGGATACCAGTAGTGTTCATAGCCAAGCTCGTCAAACTGTTGGAAGTCTACATTGTCTTTGTGTGCTTTGATTTCCTGTAAGCAGATGATATCGGCGGGATCAGTTTTGAGCCATTCAGTGAAGCCTTTTGTCATGGCGGAACGGAGCCCGTTTACATTGTACGATATAATTCTCATACTGTAAATATACGAATGCCGGTGATTGCAGCGCAACCACCGGCATTCAGCTAAAAATTATAACGAAGTTTTTACATGTCGTATTCGAGTACCGGTCTAAGCCATTTCTCTGCTTCTTCTACAGTCCAGCCTTTGCGCTCAGCATAATCTATTACCTGGTCTTTCTCGATCTTTCCTATACCAAAGTATTTGGCAGCAGGGTTGGCAAAATACCAGCCACTTACACTTGAAGCAGGATACATGGCCAGTGATTCTGTGAGTGTGATACCAGTGTTCTCAGTAGCATCGAGCATATCGAACATCTTGTATTTCTCTGTATGTTCAGGACAGGCAGGATAACCAGGTGCAGGACGAATACCTGCGTATTCTTCTTTAATCAGGTCATCTTTGCTCAGGTGTTCTTCTGAAGCATAGCCCCAGAATTCCTTTCTTACACGCTCGTGCATCAGCTCTGCAAAGGCTTCTACCAGTCTGTCTGCAAGGGCTTTCAGCATGATGCTGCTATAATCGTCATGGTCTGCTTTGAACTTTTCCAACCATTCTTCAATGCCACCACCTGTAGTAACGGCAAAGGCCCCCATGTAGTCCTGGATACCTGTATCGGAAGGGGCGATAAAGTCTGCCAGTGATATATTTGGCTGACCAGGCGCTTTCTTGATCTGCTGACGCAGACATTCCAGATTTACGGTACCCTGACCTGGTTTTGGCGACAATACGGTGATGGTATCATCTGCTGTTCTGCTGGCAGGAAAGAGGCCAATTACGGCATTGGCGGTTAACCATTTCTCTTCAATGATGCGTTTTAGCATCACTTTGGCATCTTCATACAGGCGACTTGCTTCCACACCGACTACTTCGTCCGTCAGGATCTGCGGGAATTTGCCGTGCAGTTCCCATGAGATGAAGAAAGGCTGCCAGTCTATATACTTAGCTATATCAGCCAGTTCATAGTTCTTAAATACCTGTACTCCAAGTTGTTTTGGAACTACCGGATTGAATCCGGTCCAGTCGCTGATCGCCTTGTTCTGGCGGGCTTCTGCTATAGGCAGGTATTGTTTTACTGGTTTCTTATTGCGGAAGTTATCATTGAGTTTGGTGTACTCAGTTGTTACATCCTTCAGGAAGTTTTTTCTCAGGGCTTTGTTCAGCAGGTTACCTGTTACGGTTACGCTGCGGGATGCATCCAGTACATGTACCACGCCGTGTTCATACTCAGGTGCAATTTTTACAGCGGTATGGGTACGGGAGGTAGTGGCACCGCCTATTAATAATGGTACTTCAAAGTGCTGGCGTTTCATTTCTCTGGCCACGTGCACCATTTCGTCCAGACTAGGGGTGATCAGGCCACTGAGGCCAATGATGTCCACATCTTCCTGGCGGGCGGTCTGCAGAATTTTTTCAGCCGGGACCATTACCCCCATATCGATGATTTCGTAGCCATTACAGCCCAATACCACACCTACGATGTTTTTACCGATGTCGTGTACGTCGCCTTTTACAGTGGCCAGCAGGATCTTTCCGGCTGATTTGATCACGCCACCATTCTCTGCGACCATCCTGGCTTTTTCTTCTTCAATAAAAGGTGTCAGTACGGCCACGGATTTCTTCATCACACGGGCGCTTTTCACTACCTGTGGCAAGAACATTTTACCACTGCCGAAGAGGTCGCCGACGATGTTCATACCGTCCATGAGCGGACCTTCGATCACATCCAGCGGACGGGGATATTTTTGTCTGGCTTCTTCGGTATCAGCTTCTATATAGTCAGTGATACCATTTACGAGTGCGTGGCTCAGTCTTTCTTCTACGGAGCCGTGGCGCCAGGTTTCGTCTTTTTCGATCACCTTGCCTTTTGCCTTTACGGTTTCAGCATAGGCGATAAGGCGTTCTGTAGCATCTTCACGGCGATTCAGGATGGCATCGTCACAGAGCTCGCGCAGCTTTGGTTCAATTTCATCATAGATCTGCAACATACCGGCATTCACAATACCCATGTTCATGCCCGCTTTGATCGCGTAGAACAGGAATACAGAGTGCATGGCTTCGCGCACCAGGTCATTTCCTCTGAAGGAGAAGGAGATGTTGCTCACACCACCGCTTATGCTGGTCAGCGGCATCAGTTCCTTGATACGGCGGGTGGCGTTGATGAAGTCCACTGCGTAGTTATTGTGTTCTTCGATACCTGTGGCAATCGCAAAGATGTTCGGGTCGAAGATGATATCCTGTGGATCAAACCCTACTACTTCTGTCAGGATCTTGTAGGAGCGATGACAGAACGTTACTTTTTTCTCTTCTGTATCTGCCTGTCCATACTCATCGAAAGCCATTACGACTACAGCAGCACCGAAGCTTTTGCAGATAGTAGCCTGTTCAATGAATTTCGCTTCGCCTTCCTTGAGAGAGATGGAGTTCACGATACATTTACCCTGCAGGCATTTCAGACCAGCTTCAATGATGCTGAACTTACTGGAGTCGATCATCACCGGGATCCTTGATATATCCGGTTCTGCGGCGAGCAGGTTCAGGAAGGTGGTCATTGCCAGTTCACCATCGAGGAGGGCATCATCCATGTTTACGTCCAGTACCTGCGCACCGTTTTCTACCTGCTGGCGGGCTACAGACAGTGCTTCTTCGTACAGTCCTTCCCTGATCAGACGGGCAAATTTTTTAGAACCGGTTACGTTAGTACGTTCACCAATATTGATGAAGTTGGTTTCTGGTCGTACTATCAGTGGCTCTAGGCCGCTCAGGCGCAGAAATGGTTTGATGACAGTTTGTTCCTGTCCGGTGGCAGTTTGCGCGGGATTGAGTGTATCGCTCATGGGTAGCTATAGTAATTAGCGGATAAATTAAAATTAAGCCAGTGTTGTTTCCTTTACTGGTAATGGTCTTGGCGCGATTGTCTTCACGTGCTGAGCAATGTGCCGGATATGATCCGGAGTGGTGCCGCAGCAACCGCCAACGATGTTTACAAAACCTTCTTTAGCAAAGTCTTCGATGATGCAGGCTGTATCGTGCGGCGTTTCATCGTATTCTCCGAATGCATTTGGCAGGCCGGCATTTGGATAGCAACTTACATAACAGCCAGCTATCTGTGCCAGTTCCGCCACGTGTGGACGCATCTGCTCACCGCCCAATGCACAGTTTAAGCCGACAGAGAATGGTTTGGCGTGCATTACGGAAATATAGAATGCTTCCAGGGTCTGACCACTCAGTGTACGTCCGGAGGCATCGGTGATGGTACCGGAGATCATGATAGGTAGTTCTGGTTGTTTGATATCCCTGAAGTATTTCTTGGCAGCGTAGATAGCGGCCTTACTATTGAGGGTATCAAAGATGGTTTCGATCAGCAATATATCTACGCCTCCTTCGTGCAGACCACGAATCTGCTCGTAATAAGCAGTCACCACTTCGTCAAAAGTAACGGAGCGGAAGCCTGGATTGTTCACATCGGGGGAGAGGGAGAGTGTTTTATTCAGCGGACCGATCGCACCAGCTACAAAGCGGGGCTTTTCGGGGTTCTTCGCTGTATAATCGTTTGCAGCTCTTTTTGCAATTTGTGCAGCAGCTATGTTCAGTTCAAAAGCGAGTGCCTGCATATCGTAGTCGGCCATGGCGATGGTAGTGCTACTAAATGTATTGGTTTCGATGATGTCGGCGCCAGCTTCGAGGTATTCCCTGTGAATGGCTTCGATGATCTGTGGCTGAGTCAGGTTGAGCAGGTCATTGTTGCCTTTTACATCCATATGGTAATCCTTGAATCGCTCGCCTCTATAATCTGCTTCTTCCAGCTTGTAGCGCTGGATCATGGTACCCATAGCACCATCTATGATCAGAATACGTTCTGCCGCACACTGGGATAATGATTTCATATCGATAATGTGTTTACTATTTTTTCTGGAAAGACATACAAAGATACTTATTAATTGCCTCATTATATGAAATATCACCAGCGGAAGATGTATTTGCAGAATTTTTTACTTTATTCAGGAAAATGAGAGAAAATTTTGTTTGAAACCAAAAGTCTACTATATTTGTAGGGTAATACAACAATGGATCAGTATACCACCATCTGATTACTACCAGGGAATCCACCACTTTGCCCGCATAGTTAACAACCTGCTTAAACAAAAAATTTAAGACAATGAGCATTGCGAAGCATGTACAGAGCTTACAAAAGCATTTAGCGCAATTTGGTTTATACCCGGTTCCTGAGGATGCTGAGAATGAGGCCTCCACTGTATTTAGAATCTGCTTTCTGAATAAGTATGAGATTGAGCGCTGGCGCGAGCTGCGCAATGAGGAAGAGGGCGGCGGAAAACTTAAAGACAAAGACCAATCATAGCTTTTTCATAACGTGGAATTACAGGTTAAACACACACGGGTGTTGTTGAGCACTCGTATCTTATTTAAAAAACGCTGAAAGGCAGCTGCAGAACGCTGACACCTTCAGCGTTTTTTATTTCTGTACATAACTTTCAAGTGGTAAACGATTAGAGATGGATCTGGCCAGCGTCATTTCATCCGCATATTCCAGTTCGCCGCCGAAGGCGATACCACGGGCGATGGTGGTGATCTTTACAGAGAAATCCTTCAGCTTTTTAGAGAGGTAATAAATGGTTGTGTCTCCTTCGATTGTCGGGCTCAGCGCCATGATGATCTCTTCCACATCTTGCTGCTGTACCCTTTCAACCAGAGAATAAATATTCAGTTGGTCCGGACCAATACCATCGATAGGGGAGATGATGCCTCCAAGTACATGGTATACCCCGTTGAACTGCTGGGTATTTTCAATTGCCATAACATCGCGGATGGTTTCCACGACACATACCAGTGCTTTATTGCGGGAAGGGCTGCTACAGATAGAGCAGATTTCATCGTCAGAGACGTTGTGGCAGTATTTGCAGAATTTGATCTGGTCACGCATGCGGGTAACCACCTCGCCGAATAGCTTCACCTGGGCCGGGTGCTGTTTGAGGAGGTGTAATACCAGGCGAAGCGCTGTTTTCTTGCCTATACCGGGCAGCCGCGCAAATTCATTAACAGCATTTTCTATCAGAGCGGAAGAAAAGATCATGGTACAAAAATAATGATTTTTCGTGGGGGCAGTGTGCCCCCGGCCGGTTATAACTGCAATTTGATCGGGACTCCCCAATTGGCTTTGATGTTCTCCTTTTTAGGGAAGTTCACTACTCTTTCGGGTTGTTTTTTGGGTGTACCATAGTATACCCCACGATCCCATTTGCCATTATTGTTATCATCAATCAGGATCCTTACTTCATATTCTGCAGGGATAATGCGCTTTTGGATCCAGGTGCCATTTACAATTTTGCCCGAGTATTTTATGTCTTTTTCTTTCACCAGCAGTGCCACAAAGTGCATGGTATCTCCACCTGCAGCTTTCAGACTATCGCTGAGTGTGAGTGAGAGCATTGCACTGCCGTAATCTGATTCTTTTTTGGCAGTGAAGAGGATCGTATCGGCTTTGGACTTTTCCTGACCAAGGGTATCTAGTACGGCCTCTTTAGGAATGGTGAGGCGGTATAGGGTACCTTCTTTCCAGTTGTAAACCAGGTGCAGCACTTTGCGGGTAGAGTCGAAGAAAGTGGTGAAGGCCACTGGTTTGAATGTAGTATCTTCTGCCAGGAGTATGTGGGTGGTATCCAGTGTTTTTACAGGTGCACTGAAGTTCACGATCAGCGGTTGGCCAAGATCCTGGGAGTTTTTCTCGCCCAGGGTAGCTGCCAGGAAGATCTTTCTTTTCTTTTCTTTCTCTTTTTCTTCTTTGCTCTTGTGGTCTTCTTCTTCAGGAGGGGCATTGTTACTACCTGAAGGAGGGCCACCTGCTTCGCCACCAGGGCCGCCCATCTCGTCCGGACCACCTTTGAGGGTAGAATCTTTTTCCAGGAAGGTGAGCAATGGTACATCGTACAGGTTTGTTTCGCGCAGGTGTATCAGGCTATCATGGAAGGCGATCAGTTCTTTGGGGTCGTTGTATTGTAAGTCTTTGTTCTCTTCTTTGATGGCGAATAATTTATAATCGCCGGGAGCCAGGTTTTTGAACCAGAATGCACCATTGCCTTTGGAACGGGCATAGTATACCGGCTTTTCCTTGGAAACCACGGAGTCTTCCAGGTGGCGGTACATCATAACAGATACGTTACTATCCGGTTTACCAGTTTCGGCATTGATGATGAAGCCTTTTACCTGCAGAGAGTCGAGGTAGTCGCCGGTAGATATTACGTAGGCATAGTCCAGAATGGGGTTATGCTCGTTGATATCGCGGATGGCGTCTGCAAAGTTGAATGTATAAGTGGTGTTCTTATCCAACGTATCCTTGATGACCATGGTGATAGTTCTCAATTTGGCTGTCACGGTCGGGGTACGCTTCAGGGTCGGGGATACGATCAGCTTTTCGAAGATGTTGTCCAGCTCTATGTATTCATTGAAAGACAGGACAACCTTGTGGGAGTTGAAATGCAGACTGGAATCCACTGGACTGGCATTGAGTAATACAGGAGGTAAAGTATCCTTAGGGCCTCCACCGGGCGGAACAATATTCGCACAGCGGGGGAATAAAAGTACACTTGCTATGATTACAATAAGCAGGGAAACCCAGCCACGGAAGTTCTGATTCATTTTTATCATATTATGCCAAAAACCGGGTCCAAAGATCAAATTTGAATCAGTAATATCCAAATATTGCCGGAGCGCAGGAAATGTTAAAATTGTAATTCACTCTCTTCCTCGAGGTCATGCAGTGCGATGTGCAGCTTATGATCCTTCACAAAGTTGCACCATACGCAGTCTTCTTTACCACATCCGGTATAGAAGTCTTTGTTCTGGATTTTGGTCCAGGTGTCCACGATCTGCTGTGTTACAGCTGCGATATCGTCTGCTGTGATAAACACTTTTTCCTTGTGATAAACCTTTTGCTTATTTGGCTCGATGAAGTCAAATTCTGTACTGGATACCTGCCAGCTCTTGGAGCGGTAGTTGTCCAGCATGATCTTATAAAATACAGCCTGGCGCCAGTAGTCGCCGCCGTTTGGATTTTTCTCGTTTGGACGGTCAAACTTTTTGTAGTCTTTGATGGCTTTTTCGTAATCACCGGTTTTGTAGTCCACTACATTCACCTGATTGCCTTCAAATTCCAGTTTATCCACCTTTCCTTTTAGCGGTACGCCACTCACTACGATATTGCGCACATTCCTTTCCACACTTACAATTTTGTTCCAGGTGCCGATGTAGGTATCGTAGTAGTTGGCCAGAATATCCTTTCCATACTCCATCCTTCTTTCAAAAGATTCGCGGGTAAAGCATTCGCGATTACGGCGCATGCTCCATACGAAGTCTTTGATGAATTCTTCGCGGGTAGGGAAGGCGTTGTTGCCCGCTTCCTGCATTTTCTGGAAGAGTTTTTCCAGTGCATAGTGTACGGCAGAACCAAATTCGGTATTCTCTGAGCGTCCTGTGGGGATGCGTACGAGGTTTTTATAGAAGAAGCCCAGTGGGCAGTCCAGGTAATTGTTCAACGCAGTCACGTTCATGGTAAAGCTGGAGAGCAGGTTGTCGATGAACAACTGATCTGCACGGGCAATTTCCGGTGCCAGGTTTTTGCTGTAGTGGAGAGATTCGAAGGCGAAAAGCGCTTCGTCGGAAAGTTCCACTTTTTCGTTTGGCAACTGGTGTTGTTCCAGTATTTCGGTGATGAACATGCTGGGTTCCAGTGGCTTTCCGTCCAGTCTGAATTCCGGGTAACTGATGTACAGGTATTTTTCTGCACGGGTGATTGCCACATAAAAGAGGCGGCGCAGTTCCTGTTCATCTGAACTGATGGATTGTGTAGCAAATACCGTATCGGGGAAGGAGAAACCGCTGTTGTTTTTCTTCTTCTTTTCCCAGAGGTGGGAGTTGGTGCCTGCCAGGAAAATATATTCGAATTCCAGGCCTTTTGAACCGTGTGCTGTGATCAGGTTAATACCCTTTTCATTGCCGGACACCTGTACCAGTGGAATCGGAATTTTATTGGCTTCCATGAGGTCTACCATTTCTACAAATGGTACGAGGCTCAGGTCAGGATTACGGCGGGTTTCTTCTTTGATAAAATCGAAGAGTGCCTGCAATACTTTCATTAGCCACATCTTCTCAGGCGAATCCATAATATGGGAGAGGATACCTCCTTCGCTGATAATGCTGGCAAAGAGTTGTTGCAGGGTGAGATTATGTGCTTCTTTGATCCATCCTTCCAGCATTTTGCTCATCTCCATCATGGCCTGTTCAGGGGCTTCAGTAAAGAGTGTGAGGTTACGGGTGGCCTGCCACTCCTGCAGGTATTGACGCATGGAAGATTTCTCTGCATATCCTTTTTCGGCAACCCGTATACTTACTTTCGCTATTTCGACAGGTGGTATATCGTAGAAATCAAAGTGCATGATTTTGAAGAGCAGATCGTCTCCGCTGTAAGGCGTATCGAGTTCAGCTGCCAGGTAGCGAAGTATGGTGAGTACTTTTCGTGCAAACGGATTTTCAAAAATGTTCACATGCTTTTTGGAATAGAATGGAATGCCTTTGAGCCGGAAGTATTGCGCCAGCTCTTCGCCAAAGCGGTTCTCACGGTAAATCACTGCTATCTTGCCGGCGGGAACGCCTTTTTCAAGCAGTGCTACCATGGTGTTTGTCAATCCGGCCATTTCATCGCGGGGCGTGTTATAGCGCTGGATGACGGGTGTGATATTGAGGTGCATCAGCTTCTCGTTGCTGGACGTTAGTTGTTTACTAAGGCCAGGCAGCTGATTTACCAGACGGGAATCGCCGTTATTGTCAATCAGGGTCATGGAGGCATCCAGGATATTCTGGACAGAACGGTAGTTCTGTGTAAGCACGATGGTGAGCAGGGTTTCTGCAAAGCCCCCGGCAAACTGTTCCATATTCTCAATATTTGCACCCTGAAAGCGATAGATGGATTGATCGTCATCGCCTACTACGAATACGTTTGGCAATTCCTCGCCATTGATGAGTTGCTGTATGAGTTTATTCTGGGTACCACTGGTATCCTGGTACTCATCGACGAGTATGTATTGAAAGCGTTCTTTGTAGTCAGCGAGTAGGTTGGGGTTTTGTTCAAAAGCCCTGATCACCCAGTTGATCATATCGTCAAAGTCATACCGGTTAGCGGCATGCATGAGGGAGGTGAACACGAGGAACTGCTCTACAGCAGCTTCCAGGCGGGCTATCTTTTCCGCTTCGGCTTCAATTTTATCAGTGCGGATATCGCCTTTTTTAAAATTTTTGGTCGCTCTTTTGCAGATAAATTCATCACGGTTAGGCAGGTCGTCTATATAAGCTTTAATGGCGCCTTTGATGTAATCAACAGTCCAGCCTTCCCGCTTCATGGTGGAGAAGAGGTTGGAAAGGTTGTTCATATCAAAGTATACATCGCCACGATAGCGTTTCAGAGGATTTTGCTTATCAAATCCGTCGATAAGTTTTTTGAGCAGCTGTATTTTTTCCAGCTCGGATATCGGATCAAGGCTGTTCTTTTCAAAAAAGCCAAGGTTGTCCTGTATCACTTCGTTACAGAAGGAGTGGAAGGTATGAATATTGACACGGTAAGAATCGGGGCCGATGAAATCGGTGAGTCGTTTACGCATGGCGACGGTACCCGCATCGGTGTAAGTAAGGCAGAGAATATTTTGTGGTAAAAAGTCTGTATCGCGCAGAATTTTGCCGATACGCGATGCCAGGATCTGCGTTTTGCCGGTACCGGGACCGGCTATCACCATCACAGGGCCTTCGGTATTATCAACGGCTTCCCGCTGTCGTTCGTTCAACCGATTATATACTTCCTCGAAACGTTGTTGATATTGATCTCTGGACATGACTATATTTGAAAATGGATTAGCATCTGGCGACACTAAAATATATATGAAGTTATGGCAAAAATCTATCGGTTGCGGTATGAGCAGGTATTAAATACATCAATATCGGAGGCATGGACGTTTTTTTCCCGGGCAGATAACCTGGAAAAAATCACGCCCTCGTATATGCGATTTGACATTACTTCGCCTGTGACAGATCAACCTATTTACGCAGGGGAAATTATTACTTACACTATTCATCCTGTATTGGGTATACCACTTAGCTGGATGACGGAAATTACACATGTGAAGGACGGTGTGTACTTTGTGGATGAGCAGCGGAAGGGGCCCTATGGTCTGTGGCATCACCAGCATCATTTTGAGGAAGTGAAAGAGGGCGTAAAGATGACTGACATCGTACACTACTCACTGCCATTAGGTCTTTTGGGTAGGGTCGCACATGCTCTTTTTGTACGGCATCAGCTAGAGGGAATCTTTGCCTACAGGCGAAAGAAGATTCAGGAGTTCTTTGTATGACATTTATATGTTATAACAAGAAAGTTGATGGTTATTGGAAGAATAGCTATCTTAGTTATAGTTAAACCGACAACATTTGGGACAGGCTGCTGTTCATATTGATGAGCATTTACTGATTGAACGCTTGATTGCTGATGACCCCGGGGCCAGGGAGTTATTGTATGACTACTATGGTCCAGCTCTTTTTAGTTTAATTTTACAAGTGGTTCCTGATAATAAAAAGGCTGAGGACATCCTTACTACTGTGTTTGTACGTATATATAGTGAGGTATATACCTACAAGCAGTCCGGCAACGCCACGCTCTTCGGATGGATGATGCGCCTGACAAGGGAAATAGCCCTTTCGGAGGGGTGTCATACAGATGGGAAAATAGTGGGTGGAGTCACTATTCAGGGACAACATTCGCTACAGCGATTTACCAACACCCTGCCACAGGGAAAACAAAAAATCTTTTACCTGTGCTACTTCAAAGGCTTGCCTAAAGAAGCAATCGCTAGGATGATGGGGGTGGAAGCAGAAATGATAGCCGGACAGATGAAGGAAATTATGGTGGCTTTCAGAAATTTTTTAAGAAATTAATTGGAACTGGATCACTACATACAAAGCGGTATCATAGAGAGCTATGTACTTGGGCTTGCTACCAACGTAGAGGTAGAAGAGCTTCAATATATGCGCAGGCTCTACCCGGAACTCAACAGTGAAATAGCTGCTGTGGAGAAGCGTATGGAAAGACAGGCGTTTGCAGAGGCTGTATTGCCTCCTGAGCGTCTGAAGGACCGGATCTTCCAGCGGATCAACTGGCGGGAAGAAGATTATCATGACACCACTGATTATCGCAGATCCAATCAAAACCAACAGGCTAATTACAATAACACCTATATCAATATCCAGCCAAAGGATAATCAATACATCACCGTGCACAAGTGGTGGAAAGTGTTTTTCATTGCTGTATTTATTCTCTCAAAGGTTTGTCTGGCTTCTGCAATTTACTTCTACCTGAAGTACCAGATGCAGGACAAAAAGCTGGAACAAGTAGCTCCCCGTGCAGAAGTACCTGCCAATTCCAGGTGATTTTTCCTATCAAGAGCACAAAAAAGTAATATAATTCAGATTTTAATTTGACATTTGCGAAGGCATGTGAAGTTGACCTTGGGGGGAACACATGGTTTCACCTTCTTATTTATCACCCTCTGGATTTACAAGATTACATAGATAGTGGCATTATTGAAAGCTATCTGCTGGGGCTTGCCTCAGTAGAGGAGGAAGCATTGCTGGAACGCATGCGTTACATCTACCCTGAGCTGGAAACAGAAATCGCCATGGCCGAGTACCGGCTGCAAAGAATCACCGAAGCGGGAAGTGTGACTCCTCCCGCAAAAGTCTGGAATAAGATTGCTGCTCAAATCAGCTGGGAAAAACCTCCCAGGGATAAAAGGCCGTCGCCTGAAAATCCGACCTATATTTTACAGCCCCGCAACTATACGATGACAGTAAGCATCTAGTGGCGTTGTGCAGTTATTGCGATGGGTATGATTATTATAGCTTTAACAGCTACCACCATTTATTTTTATAACCGTTTTCATCAGATGGAAGACCGATTTCTCCGCACGCTGTCCAACATAGAACAGCAACAGCAAACCCATAGGTAGGTTTGGTACACTTCTTGTCTTTTCTTATCTCTAGCTGGTAACTAATTGCGTTACTGCCTTTTTAACATTTAAATATTTCTTACATGAAGCATCTTACATTAGCAGCATTGTGCTTGCTGGCATCTCTTTTCACCATATCCTGCAAGACCCAGTCAGGGGCAGCTACCAATACGAATGTGAGCGCAAGCAAGGGTAATATAAAAGGAAACTGGGTTATCACTGATATCAGCTTTGAAGGGATTCCACAGCATTCAAAAGTTACTGTTTTTGACCAGGCTTCTTATAGTTGCTTTAAAGGTAGCCAGTGGATATTCCCAAATAATGAGACAAACGGTTCTTTTACACTGACGAATACCGACGACGGTTGTAGCACAGCTTCACAGCCTATTGTATGGTCTATTTACAAAGCAGGGGGTGTAGAAATGTTACAGTTCAAAAAGATTGGTGGTGGTGTAAAAGCGAAGAATGTGGCAGAAGGATACCGTCTCGAGATCAGCTCCCTGGATAAAACTACTATGGTATGGAGAGCTGCGGTGAACTACGAGGACAAAACAGGATATATCATTTACACGCTACAGCGTAGCTAAGGAATAAACAACTGAAACCGGCTGAAAGGGCCGGTTTTTTATTTTATAGTTGTTGTGGTTCGGCATGTTGTCTGGCAAAGCGCATAAACAGTTGCGCTAATTTATCCTGCTGTCCCTGCAGGTATATAAAATGGAACTTTCTCACCAGTTTAAAGTTCTTGACTGGCAGGATCTTGAATTCTCCTGCTTCCAGCTCCCGCTGTACTGCTTTGAGGGAGAGAAATGCAGCGCATGGTGCATGGTGCAGGTAAGATTTTATACTCTCTGTACTACCCATGTACATAGCTATCTGCAGGTCGGTCAGCTTTAGTTTTAATCTTTTCAGTTCATCCGTAATTACTTCCAGTGTACCTGAGCCGTGTTCACGCATGAGCAGGGGAATATTTTTAAGATTTGCTGCATTTAATGGAGTATTGTCACCGTAGTTGTAGTTGACATTTCCAATCAGGACTATTTCGTCTTTTGCAATTTCCACATACTTGAGGACCGGATTTTTTGAACGGCCTTCTATGAGACCCAGTTGAATATTTTTGTCAAAGAGGGCCTGTTCTATCTGTTCGGTATTGCCACTGATCAGGGAAGCTGTGATTTCAGGATAGCGTTGGTTAAACTGTGCCAGTAAGGGTGGTATGAAGTATTGTGCGATAGTGGTACTTGCACCTAAAGCCAGCAGGCCGCCCTGTTCATGTTTGAGCTGGTTGATCTCGTATTCGAGATTGCGGTAGCTGGTAAAGATATCGTCTGCATGTTTGAGCATCACCTGTCCTGCACGGGTAATCTTGATACGGTTGCCTATTCGTTCAAAGAGGGCCATACCCAGCTGTTGTTCCAGTTCGTGAATGTGTTTGGTCACGGCGGGCTGGGAAATAAATAACTCTTCGGCTGCTTTGGTAAAGCTGAGGCGCCGGGCTACTGTATAAAACACTTTTAACCTGAAGTCCAACATGCGATAAATGTACGAAAATAAAAAAGCTGGCCTGTAATAGCCAGCCTTTTACAATAATTAAGCTTTCTTTTTAGTGTTAGTTGCTTTAACGTCTTTGTTCTCCTTGAAACGTTTGTCAGGAGTACCATCTTTCTTTTTAGGTCCACTGGCAGTCTTAGTTTCTTTGTTCTCCTTATAACGTTTATCAGGCGTACCGTCTTTCTTCATCTTTTGAGCATCCTGTTTAGCTTCAGTTTTTGGCTTGTCTTGTTTTTGCTGTGCGGCAGGAGTCTGTGCAAACGCGATAGAAGCACCCATGAGCAGGGCGAATACGCCAGTCAGAAACTTTTTCATAGTGTTGTTCATTTTAAATTAAAAAGTATAGAAAATATTACTTCAATGCTGGTTTAAGCGACTGGTACTTAGAATTTTAAACCGTAGTTCTCACATATAAAATACGTATATATACGCTTGACTCAGGGCCTCTGTCAGGCGTACCTTTGTATCATCTGACAATAAGATAATTAACCCCAAAAACTTATTTGAATGTTAGAGAAAACGATGTATCGATTGTCTGACTATATATTATAACCCCAACTATTGATTTTAGTTCGTCCGTTAACCTCAAGAACACGCATAAAGATGCGAGGGCTGTTGGTTCACAACAGCCCTTATTTATTTTTAGTTATTTGTATCTACCCACATGCCGTTTTCCCTGATCAGGTTGATCAGTTCATCTACAGCTACGTCACTATTCAAACCACGTTTTACCACTTCTTTACCTTTATAGAGGGTGATTTTACCAACGCCGCTACCTACATAACCAAAGTCAGCATCAGCCATTTCGCCGGGGCCATTTACGATACAACCCATGATAGCGATCTTCACTCCTTTGAGATGATTGGTTACAGCTCTGATACGTGCAGTTGTTTCCTGCAGATCGAATAGGGTACGACCACAGGAAGGGCAGGAGATATATTCAGTTTTAGAAATTCGGGTACGGGTAGCCTGCAGGATACCAAAGGCTACGTTATTCAGCAATGTACGATCTACTGTGTCATCGGCAGTATTTGTCTTCTCCAGCCATAAGCCATCGCCAAAGCCATCCAGCAGTAAGGCGCCGGTTTCTGTAGCGTAGTGAATCAGGTGTTCATCGTTTGTCTGTTCTGCAGCCAGGCAACGAAGTATTACCGGCAGCTGTACATTTTGCTGTATCAGAGTCATGAATGTCCTTCGTATTTCAGGCATTGCATGCTGATTGGATGAATGCAGGCAAAGCACTACGGGTTTGCCATTGTTCAATTGCAGGAGCAGTTCTTCAGGCATTGCAACACCGGTATTGATGTCTACAAAGTTTAGAATTGCAGAAGTATTTTTTGCCTGTAAAAACTCTTCGGTAGAGAAGAGTGGCATGTATTTTTCCTTGTCTTCAGCAGTTTCCCAGAGGGTGTTGGGAACGATCACTTTCAGTGTGCCAGGCAATGCAAAGGAAAGGACCTCATGGCAGAACAGGTAGTCTGCTGCTGCATCGGCAATATTCCATTTGTCAGTATCTGCATCGTAATTATAGCCGATACTCTTCAGGTCTTCGGGTGTGATGTTATTGACTTCGCTCAGGTCAGCTACTACTACCGGTACCTGTTTGCCACCTACATTGTTAAAGGCGATAGATTCACGGCGTTTGTAATTGAAAGGAGAGTAAGGCACCTGTTCAACCGGAGGGACAGGTGCGTGTTGCTGACGGTTGGTATAGCGCTTTATCAGGTCGCGGCATACAGGCAGTTCGAATTCCGGATCTTCTGTGAGAGAGACACGAATTGTATCGCCGATACCATCTTCCAGCAGGGTGCCGATACCAACGGCCGATTTGATACGACCATCTTCACCATCACCAGCTTCCGTTACACCGAGGTGCAGTGGATAGCAATGACCCAGTTCATTCTGCATGGTTTGAATGAGCAGGCGGTAAGCCTGTACCATTACCTGCGGATTGCTGGCCTTCATACTGAGGATGATGTTGCGGTAGCTCATGTCTTCTGCGATACGGAGAAACTCCATCGCGCTTTCCACCATCCCCATGGGAGTATCGCCGTAGCGGCTCATGATACGATCGCTGAGGGAACCATGGTTGGTACCGATACGCATAGCGGTACCATATTCTTTACAGATGTTCACCAGTGGGGTGAATTGCTTGCGAATACGGTCTGTTTCAGCCATGTATTCACTGTCTGTATAGTTGATGGTCTCAAATTTCTTTTTATCTACGAAGTTGCCGGGGTTGATACGCACTTTTTCCACGATGCGGGCTGCTACTTCAGCAGCATTGGGCGTGAAGTGGATATCGGCCACAAGGGGGGTATGATAGCCTCTTTTACGCAGTTCGTTTTTGATGGGCAGCAGGTTTTCTGCTTCTTTTTTGCTGGGCGCAGTGATACGCACCAGTTCGGAGCCCGCTTCGATACAACGGATTGCCTGCTCTACAGTAGCCAGGGTATTCATTGTATCTGTAGTCGTCATGGTCTGGATACGCACAGGGTTAAAATTCCCTATCAACAAATCTCCTACCTTAACTTCAAGCGTAGCCAACCTTTTATACTCCGTCAGTGAATTACAATATAACTGCATAGTTCGAAAAAATATCCAGGACAAAGGTAACAAAAAGCATCACGTGGGATGTTAAATCACCAATCCTTATCAACTGGCACAATCTGTCCTTTGGCCTTTTTCATTTTGTCCTGCAGTTTCTTCTCCTCCTGCCCTAAAGCCTGCAGGTATCGTTCTGCTTCCTGCTTGTCCAGTTTGCTGGGTTGCGGTTGCGGCTTTTCATCCTGCTGATCTTTATTCTGGTCTTTGTTCTGATCTTTTTTGTCTTTATTCTGCTGGTCTTTGTTGTCCTTATTCTGTTGATCTTTGTTCTGGTCCTTATCCTTATTGTCTTTGTTCTGATCTTTCTTGTCCTGTTTCTTATCCTTGTTCTGCTGGTCTTTTTTATCCTTGTTATCCTTATTATCGCCGCCGCCACCCTGGTTTTGTTTTTTCAGCATGGCCTGGGCATAGGCAAGGTTGTAACGTGCCTGTTCATCGGAAGGGTTCATCTTCAGGGCTTCTTTGTAAGCCTTGATGCTTTCTTCCCATTTCTTACCTTCCATAAAGGTATTCCCGATATTGTAGCTGGCATCCGCTTTCTGTGCTTTGTTTGGCGCCATCTTGAAGCTGTTCAGGTATTGAGCGCGGGCATCGTCGTAGCGTTTTTGCTCGTACATGGAGTTACCAAGGTTATACCTGCCTTCTACAGATGCCTGGTTTACATCCAGGGCTTTCTTATAGTTGGCTTCAGCATCAGTATATTGCTTTTTTTCATACAGGTCATTGCCTTTACGGATGTACTTATTACCATTCTGAGCGAAGGAATAGCTACAAATGGAGAGGAACATGCCAGTCAGCAACAGGTGATATGTCAGGTTATTTTTTCTCATGGTTTTTCTGTAGCAGTGACAACATTGGCGCGGGTGCTGCGCTTAATTTCCGGAATAAAAAACTCAGCTACAAGCAGTATTAAGCTAATAACGAGAAAATATTGGAAATAGCTGTTGTAGTCTGTAAAAATATTCTCTCCGAACTCTTTCTGTTCCATGCTATCTATTCTATGGATCAGTGAATTCACTACTTCTTCAGTATTATTATCCAGGTGTTCATAAATGCCTTTACCTGCGGCAGCGATTCGTTTCAGCTCCTCTTCATTCAGTTTGGAGATAACGGTATTGCCATCTTTATCTTTTTTGTACGTTCCTGTTTCAGGATCGGGTAATGGAGATCCGGTTGCAGAGCCAATACCAATAGTATTGATTACCACACCTGCATCGAAGGCTGCATTTGCTTTAGAAATAGCGGCTTCGTCATGATCTTCCCCATCGGAGATAATGATGAGTGATTTGTGTTTACGTTCCTTCTTATTGAAGGCGTCATCACTTACCTGAATAGCCTGACCGATCGCGGTACCCTGTGTAGGGATCATGTCTGGACTTACGGTGCTCAGGTACATTTTGGCGGCTGAGTAATCGATGGTCAGGGGCATTTGAAGGTAAGCATTACCAGCAAATACAACCAGGCCGACGCGGTCGTTATCCAGTTTATCAACCAGTTTAGAAATTAATTGTTTGGCGCGGGTAAGGCGGTCGGGTTTTACATCGCCGGCCAGCATACTCTTACTAACGTCCAGCGCAATGACTACATCCACCCCTTTGCGGGTAATTTTTTCCATTCGGCTTCCTTTCTGGATGTTGGCTAATCCCAAAACGCCGAAGAAGAAGGCCAGGAAAATGAGCAGGAAGCGGAATGCAAAACGCCGGCGGGAGTAGCCGGTAAATAACTTCTCTACCAGTACAGGGTCACCCAGTTTGCGGATTGAGCTGCGCTTCCACCAGGAGATGCTGATGAATGCCAGTTGCAATACCAGCAGCAGTGCTAAGGCCCATAAATATTCGCTATGCTGAAAACGTAACATCATAGGGATCAAATATAATTTTTTTAGTACGTTTTACACTATTAGGAGGTAAGGATTTAGGAGATTTTTAACGTAGACGGGGGGAGAAGTGGGGATGGTTGACGAAGGCAAACAGTTGATTGACAGAGTCAAATGATTTTTTTAGGCATAAAAAAGGCCGTTTTTAGCGGCCTTTTTCTAAATTATTTATTTATGTCCTTCCATATAACCGGCATCCTGGAGAATGCTTTTTGTGATATTCATTCTCACTTTTTCCATGTCAATGTTCGGATTATCTGTTTCGAGATTGAGTGTAAAGAAGGCAGGATGTCCGTTTTCTTCAATCCAGCCTACCATCCAGCCAATTTGTTTTTTGCCTTCCTGGCCCCAGCCGGTTTTGTAGCTCAGTTCGTACTTAGGAGTTTTTTCCATCAGCATCACAGCACGTGTCCATTGCATGGTCAGCTTATGGAAAGGCAGCTCGTCGAAGTACAGTTTCTTTACAAAGCCCAGTTCTTCATCGGGGGAGATGCGGAGGCTATTGTCCAGCCAGAAGGTATCGATACGGCTTATTTTCATATTGCCATATTTTACGGTATCCAGCCAGTGTTGCATCACTGGTTTGGTAATACGGCGGGCCACTTCCTGGAAGTAGGGAACAGCCGATAAGTGGAAAGCCTGTTGCAGGCTCAGGTCACGGTCCCATACAGAATCAGCGCCTTCGTGGTGTACGCCATTCCAGGGAATGACAGTAGCAGTATCTTTGATAACACCGGTTTCCAGGCCTACGAGGGTATTGAAGATCTTGAAGGTAGAAGCCGGCAGGAAGCGTTCTTTAGCGCGGTCGATATTGTATACTTTAAAAGAGCCCTGTCCGTTGTCAAACAACATGAAGGTGCCTTCTACCTTATTTTCAGTAAAGTACTTTTCCCATTCTTTCTGAATATGTACGTTGTTCGGTGCGCAGGCATTCACCAGGATCGCCATCAGCAGTAGCAGCCAACCGGTTTGTTTCATCATAGCAAAATTTTGATCCTGCAAAAGTAATATATAAAAGGAAGAAGCCCACCTGAGGGGGCGGGCTTCTGAATTATTTAATCACACCTAATTCCTTTCCTACCTTGGTGAAGGCGGCAATGGCCTTGTCCAGGTGGGCTTGTTCGTGCGCAGCACTGAGCTGAACGCGGATACGTGCCTGCCCTTTTGCTACCACCGGGAAGAAGAAACCGATGACATAGATCCCTTCTTTCAGAAGTTTTTCGGCAAATTGTTGGCTGAGTACGGCATCATACAACATCACAGGTACGATCGGGTGATCGCCTGGGCGGATGTCGAAACCGGCCTCTGTCATTTTGGTGCGGAAGTATTTGGTATTGTATTCCAGTTTATCGCGGAGTTCGGTTGTAGAGCTCAGCATATCCAGTACGGCGATGGAAGCGCCTACGATGCTGGGGGCAACGGAGTTGGAGAAGAGGTAAGGACGGCTACGCTGACGGAGCATGTCGACGATCTCTTTTTTACCACTGGTGAAACCTCCGGAGGCACCACCCAATGCTTTACCGAGGGTACCAGTGATGATATCGATACGGCCCATTACATTTCTGTATTCGTGGGTACCGCGGCCGGTTTTGCCCAGGAAGCCGGAAGAGTGGCTTTCGTCGATCATCACGATGGCATCATATTTATCTGCCAGGTCACAGATCTTATCGAGCTGGGCGATGGTGCCGTCCATGCTGAAAGAGCCATCTGTGACAATGATACGGCTTCGAAGGCCGGCCGTTTCCTGCAGTTTAGCTTCGAGGTCAGCCATGTTATTATGTTCATAGCGGTAGCGCTGAGCTTTACACAGGCGAACGCCATCTATAATAGAAGCGTGGTTGAGGGCGTCGGAGATGATAGCATCCTGCTCGTTGAACAGCGGCTCGAATACACCACCGTTAGCATCAAAAGCCGCAACGTAGAGGATCGTGTCTTCAGTACCAAGGAATTGCGCGAGTTTTTGCTCTAATTCTCGGTGAATATCCTGGGTGCCGCATATAAAGCGCACGCTGCTCATTCCATATCCATGTGTATCGATCGCATCTTTTGCAGCCTGCACCACCCTGGGGTTACTGGAAAGGCCGAGGTAGTTGTTGGCGCAAAAGTTGAGGACTGTATTGCCACCTACCTGGATTTCGGCACCTTGTTCGGAGGTGATGATCCTTTCGTTTTTAAAAAGGCCGGCAGTTTGGATCTCATTTAGTTCCTCCTGCAGGCGGGCAATGAATTTTTCGTTCATAGTAGCAGATTTTGTAACCGGGTTCAAAGTTATGGCAATAAATGTATTACGATTCAAGGACCTGGGGCGCGAATTCTGGAAGTTCTATAAAAAGTTTGACTGGGCTGTAACATTTGGTTGAAGCTCTGCGTCATAATAGTGTCTGCACCCTGATCCTGTTAACCCAGGAGTAATGATCCGGACTGTATATTTCCGCGCTGTATGTAGTAAAGATGGCTTAAGCGCCCGCGGGAATTGCTGCCATCCGGAGAAAGCGGGGAAATATAGCAGAAAATTATGGTACGTAGTTGGGCATGACAAGAGGAAGAGATCGCGTTAAAAGTAATTGTCGGACATTAGCACTAAAATCCTGCAACACCTGGATGACGGAAAAGGAGTACAACAAATGCGTGGATCTGTACGCGGATAATCTCTTCCGGTTTATAGTAAAGAATTTAGACCATACAGAGGATGCGAAGGACGTGGTACAGAATGCGTTTGAAATATTGTGGAAACATTGTATAGATGTGCCTTTTGAAAAGGCAAAGTCATATCTCTTTACAGTAGCTTACCACAATATGATCGACCATGTCCGTAAGATAAAGCGGATAACCCTGGTAGATGAGTTCAAGGAAGAGATGAGGATCAGCGAGCAAAAAGTGAACGACGCCAGGAAAGTATTGGAGAAAGCGCTGGATAAGCTGACGGATGTACAGCGGTCCCTCATCCTGTTAAAGGACTATGAGGGATACAGCTACGAAGAGATCGGAGAAATTATGCAGCTAAACCCATCTCAGGTAAAAGTATACCTGCATAGGGCGAGGTTACATCTGAAGCAGTATCTTGGGAAAATTGAAAATGTAATTTGATCTGATTATTAATTATTTATCAGAATTTGGCGATAAATATTGACATATCTAACTATGAGGAGTACCTGCTGAGTGCCGTGGACGGTGAACTAAGTGAGGAAGAGCAGGCTGCGCTGGAGGTTTTCCTTCAGCAGCACCCAAAATACAGGCAGGAATTGCTCCTGCTGCAATCGGCGCGTTTGGTACCGGATAGCGAAGTGCACTTTGATGGGAAAGAAATGTTGTACAGGCAGTCGGATGCCAACACACTTTCTGCCGGAAACTACGAAGGCTTCCTGCTGGAGTATATAGATAATGAACTAAATAAGGATGATCAACAAAAGGTTGAAGTGCTTGCTCAGCAACATCCACACATCAGCCGGGAGCTACGCCTGCTGGAGGCATCCAGGCTGAAACCGGATATGACCGTCAGATTCCCGGATAAGTCAAGGTTATACAGGAATACGACACATGTACGTGCTATCTGGTGGTGGGCTGCCGCAGCTGCGGTAGTGGCAGGAATAGCGTTGGTAACCATTCCTCCGCGTCACACGGATAAACAGGGAACAGAGCTGGCGGTGCAGCAACAGAAAAAGCAGCAGCAACAACTGCCAACTGTTTCAACACCAGTTCCTCAGCCATCAGTGACAGAGAAGCAGCCAGTCAATAATACGCCGCAGATCGCGAATGCCCAGCCTGTGGCAGCTCAGCATGCAACGCCTGTACCAACAGCTCTTCAACAAGCTCATGCCACACCTGTTGCTACAAATCTGGAAGACAGTCATCCGGCTTCTGTAGCTTTGAACAAGCTGCCTCAGCCTGAAAGCACGACCAGTGAGATTGTACAGCAGCTGAAAGAACAGAAGGAACAGCAACAAATTGCGAATGCCGGAATAACCAATGAAACTGATAAGGCGCCAGTTATTGCAAAAACGGAGAACAATAATAAAGAAGATGCTATGAATACCCGGGTTACTGAAGCGGCCAGGCCCGTTCAAGGAGAACTTGTTGTGTCAGTGACAATGAGAGGAGATAGTAAAGTATTAAATGGAGTTGCAAACGTAGCGCGATTCTTTTCCAAAAAGAAGAAATAAGCAGGCAATGCTGTTGTCAGGACGGCAATATCTTGATGTAAGAATTATTAATATGAAGTGTAAAGTATTACGCTGTTTAATTTTATTGCTTTTCATCTGCGCGGGAGTTCATGCCCAGACAGCGGATACCATCCAGGTGAAAGGATTGATTATTGTACAGGGAAAAGATGCCAAAGGCAAGCGCATCTTTAAAGTGTATAATGATACGGCATATGCACGTACTCAACTGAAACGCAATTTACAGACACGTTGGTTCGTTTTGGATCTGGGATATAATAACTATATAGACCGAAGTGATTATAACGGGGCTGCTGCGTATGCTTTATATGGTTCACCCAGCGATATATATTTTGATGAGCTGAATAAGTCATACACCTATTCTGCAGCCGGGTTAAACACCCTGGCACCCAGAACGGGGAGTTCACCACTCACACCATCAGAGTTTAAGTTGATTGCCGGTAAGTCGGTAAATGTCAATATCTGGTTATTCCAGCAGCGGCTGAACATATACAGGCATAAGCTGAACCTGATTTATTCGCTGGGGGTGGAGATGAACAATTACCGTTTTGCCCGTAATATTACTTATGTTCCTGGTTATCCTACTACTATTATGAGGGATACAGTGAGCTTTTCAAAGAATAAGCTGTTTGTAGAGTATTTGAGTGTACCTGTCATGTTGAACTATAACAGCAATCCAGCCCGCCCTTCACGTGCTTTCAAAATGAGCATGGGTATTATGGGAGGCTACCTTATCAAAGCCCGTACAAAGCAGATCAGCAAGGAACGGGGCAAAGTAAAGAAAGTTGACGATTTTAACCTTAATAAATGGAGACTCAGTATTACCGGAGATGTGGGATATGGTCCTGTTAAGCTGTATGGAAACTTTGCATTGACGCCATTACATGATTACGGTCTTGAGCAATACCCATTTTCAGTGGGGTTACGCTTCAATGGTTTTTAAGTACTGAGGATCAAATATGTGTTAGTATGCGCTCATTCATTACGTTTATGGTTTGTACCGGGTTTATAATCTGGGCCCACTCATGTGATAAGAGAATAGTAGGTGTGAAGATTTATGGTCATGGGCCAGATTCGAATCCAGGTCAGGATGGTTTTGCTCAGAAAGAATCACGTTCACCTTTACCAGTCTTTTTTGCAAATGCCGCTAACAGGCATTATGCTGACTCTATTCTGTTGCTAAAAAAGGATCTCTTCATATTGAGATAGGGGCAGGGAGGCCCCCCGTCCGTTGCTCACCTTTATACTCCTTTTAACAATTTTCCCCTTGTAGGAAGTTGAACATTACCGTTATATTTGGTTTTTATTCAAAAACCAACAAATGAACCTCGTTAAAAAAACAATTTTTTTAATGCTGCTAGCCAGTTGCATTATTCAACTGTCTATTGCCCAGCAGAAGTACGAATGGAAGGAGGCCAAATCTGGCGGGTATACCTATAAGTATATCACCAATGACCCCATGCAGGCCCGATTCTATACCTTGAAAAATGGTCTGACTGTAATTCTGAGCGTCAACAAAAAAGATCCTCGTATTCAGACCCTTATCGGCACAAGAGCAGGTAGTAACAATGACCCACATGATCACACTGGTCTTGCTCACTACCTGGAACACCTTCTTTTTAAAGGCACAGAGCAATATGGATCTCTGGACTGGGCTAAGGAAAAACCTTACCTGGACAAGATAGAAGGTCTGTATGATACCTACAATCATACAACCGATGCTATTGCCCGCAAAACTATCTACCATCAGATAGACAGCGTATCAGGTCTGGCCGCTAAATATGCCATTGCCAACGAGTACGATAAAATGATGACCGGTATGGGTGCACAGGGTACAAACGCGCATACCTGGGTTGAAGAGACCATTTATGAGGAAGACATTCCTTCCAATGCCATCGACAAATATCTTGCTGTACAATCAGAACGCTTTAAAGATCCTGTATTCCGTCTCTTCCACACAGAACTGGAAGCTGTATATGAAGAAAAGAACAGAGGTCTGGACAATGATAGCCGTAAGTCTTATGAGCTGATGCTGTCTTCTCTGTTCCCTACCCATAACTATGGTCAGCAGAGCACCATCGGTACGGTGGAGCACCTGAAAAATCCTTCTCTGAAAGCGATCCGTCAGTTCTACAACACTTACTACGTGCCGAACAATATGGCCATCGTAATGGCGGGGGACTTCAATCCTGATTATGTGATCAAGAAGATTGATGAAGACTTCGCTTACATGAAGTCTAAACCAGTTCCAGAATACAAAGCTCCTGTAGAAGCGCCTATAAAAGCGCCGATCGTGAAAGAAGTAGTAGGTCCTGATGCTGAAAATGTAATGATTGCATATCGTATGCCTGGTGCATTGGATACCAAATCCTCTGTACTGCTGGGTGTAATTTCTGAAATCATGAACAATGGTAAAGCGGGTCTGCTGGATCTGAATGTGAATAAGGCACAGAAAGTACTGAGCTCCAGTGCTGGTGTAATGGGCTGGAAGGATTATGCTGTGTTCCAAATGAGTGGTAAACCTAAGCAGGGTCAAACCCTTGATCAGGTAAAAGATCTGTTATTGGGTCAGCTGGAAATTCTGAAAAAAGGTCAGTTCGACGAAACCCTGGTAAAGGCGATTGTGAACAATGCCAAGCTGTCTGAATTACAGGGGCTGGAAAACAATAACAACCGTGCTAGTTCCCTGATGGATGGTTTTATCAAGCACAGGGGCCAGAACTGGCTGGCTGATGTAACCTATGTGGATAACATGGGTAAGGTAACCAAGCAGCAGATCGTTGATTTCGCCAATAAATATTTTAATGATAACTACGTACTGTTGTACAAGCGTAAAGGGGAAGACAAGAATATTGAAAAGGTAGAAAAGCCAACGATCACGCCTGTTGCAATTAACCGCAATGATCAATCTGCTTTCCTGAAAAAAGTAGATGCCATCCCGGCTACACCAGTACAACCACAGTGGCTGGATTTCGACAAGGATATTCAGAAAGGTAAAGCTGGTCAGGCAGACGTACTGTATGTACAGAACAAAGACAATGGTCTGTTCCGTCTGTACTATCGTTTTGACATGGGTAGCTGGAACAATAAACTGTTGTCACTGGCTACACAATACCTGCAATTCCTGAGTACTGATAAATATACTTCTGAGCAGATCAGCAGGGAGTTCTATAACATCGCATGTAGCTTCACCGTAACTTCAGGCAATGAAAACTCTGTGATTGCTATCTCTGGCTTACAGGAGAATTTCGATAAGGCTGTTGCCCTGTTTGAGCATCTGTTAACACATTGCCAGGTGAATGAAGATGCACTTGCTGCACTGAAAGGTCGTATTGGTAAATCACGTACGGATAGCAAACTGAATAAAGGCAATATCTTGAAAGGCCTGGCTAACTATGCAATGTATGGTGCCAAAAATCCTTTCAACAATGCGCTGAGTCAGGCTGACCTGGATGGTGTAACCGCCAGCCAGTTGACAGACATGTTGCACTCTATGGGTAACTTCAAGCACACAGTTATCTATTATGGTCCTCAGTCCATGAATGAAATGATTGCTGCTGTACAGAAAGAGCACGTGATTCCTGCTTCGTGGAAGGAAATACCTCCTCAACAGAAATTTGATAAAATAGATCAGACTAAAAACCAGGTGCTGTTTGTAAACTATGATATGGTACAGACAGAAGTAAACTGGGTAAGGAATGATGAAGTATATAGTCCTGACAAAACAGCGCTGGTAAGCATGTTCAATGGATACTTTGGTGGAGGTATGGGATCTATCGTATTCCAGACTATCCGTGAATCCAAGGCGCTGGCTTATTCTACTTATGCTTTCTATTCTACACCTGATAAGAAAGGCGCACGCTATTCTACCGTTGCTTACGTAGGTAGTCAGGCAGACAAGATGAATGATGCGATCAACGGCATGAATGAATTGCTGAATGATATTCCTCGTTCTGACAAGCTGTTTGAAACTGCAAGACAGAGCCTGAAACAGGATATTGAAACTGAAAGAATCACACAGGATGGTATCATCTTCACTTACCTGGCTGACCAGAAACTGGGTCTGCAGGAAGACAACCGTAAGAAGGTATACGAAAAGATCGATAAGATCACCTTTGATGATGTGAAAAAATTCCATGACGATGAGCTGGCAAATAAGCCATATACTTATTGCGTGGTAGCATCAGACAAACGTGTGAACCTGGACGATCTGAAGAAGTTTGGTGATGTGAAAGTATTGACGCTGGAAGAAGTATTCGGTTACTAATTCCTCCAAAAAATATCAGCCCTCCGGTGCCTTGTGTGGTGCCGGAGGGTTTTTTATTTACCTTTGCGACGTCAATTTTTTTAACCCGTTGCAATAAAGAGTTGACGCTCAACGTTAAGTAACCAGCTAAATACCCTGTGAAAATGAATCGCTATTGCCTGTTACTATTATTGATATTACTGTATGTGCCAGTATCAGGATTTAAAACCACAATTACTACTAACATTAATAATGACAGTTATCTTTATTCAGTGAAAGTGAATCCGGGGAATATAGACCCTGACAAGATCTTTCTGCTGATAGACAAAAGCGACTATAGGCTTTACTTATATGAGGATGTGACACTTCGAAAAATCTACAAGGTAGTATTTGGTAATAATGATCAGTCTGATAAGTGCAAAGAAGGTGACCGGTTGACGCCGGAAGGAACTTTCCATATTCAGAGCAAAAGGCCCGATAAGTTATGGAACCGGTTTATGCTGCTGGACTATCCGAATGAAGCGTCTCTGGAGCGTTTTCATCGTTTGCAAACTGAAGGATATCTGCCTTCGGTGGCAACACCGGGTGGTGGTATTGGCATTCATGGTGTAGAGTGGAATTCCGGCATTCGTGACAACTATGTAGAACAACGCATTAACTGGACGCTGGGTTGCATTAGTATGAAGAATAGTGATGTGAGTGAGTTGTACGAAGTGATCAAAGTAGGTACACCGGTAGTGATTAGAAAATAAGAGCTGCATGTTAGATTGCAGTAAGAGATATTAAATTTGTATTGCTGTACAGCATAATTATTAGAAGATCTTACAAGCTTTAGGTTAGCATCGTAGTGACATCAGCAACGTTCTGTGGCTGGTGGCATGAATTAACATAAAGACGGGTATTGGTCTTGTGAAGGCATGCTTCATTCGGGTGAAGCATGCTTTTTTATTTTGTGGTCAGGAAAGTAGTGATTGCATTTTTCCATTTAGGTCCTTCATGTCTGCAAAAAGATTGATGACCAGATCCGGTAAATACGACCAGTTGTTTTTGTGAACTGCCCAGGTGTTTGAAAACGGAATTCGTTTCCTGCCTGGTCACCCTGATATCATGCTCACCCCAGCAAAGTAATACGGGCATTTTCAACTTTTCTCCCTCTCTTGCAGGTTGATATCCCAGTCCCCAAAATCCCTGTTCTAAGCCGCCCCAAATTGCCAGCAATTGGGAGAGTGGTGTCTCTGGTAAATTCACTGCGCGCATACGACTCTTCACAGCATCAGTAAGGGTTGCGAAGGGGCATTCCAGGATCAGCTTTTGGGGTTGCAGGTGATAAGTGGGTACAGCTCTCATAATGGCTGCGGCTCCCATACTTGCTCCCCATAGGATGATCGGTTTGTCATTCTGTTTGCTGATATAATCATAAGCGGCTTTTACATCATATGCTTCTTTGTAACCTATAGAGCAGGTATTGCCTTCGCTATCACCATGACCTCTGAAGTCAGTGAGGAAAGTACTATATCCTAAATGGCGAAACCATGCTGCTTCTGAAAGGCAGGGGCCTTTGTTGCCACCGTAACCATGAAATAATAATACCGTGCCTTTGGAGTTGGGTACAGGTATATACCAGCAGGAGAGGTGCAGGCCATTGGATGTAGGCAGACTGACAGGAATGTAAGCTGTATCAGGGTGAGTGGTAGCAACGGTTTTAGACATGCGTACACCGAAGAAGATGATCTTTAGTTTTCCGAGAGCATTCATCTGCTCTGGCTTACGGTTGTCTGATGTACCAGGTGCATAGAAATGAGTGAATTTATAAGCATGAAAGGCAGCTACAATATTGAGCGTGATGAAGAGAATAATCAGGGTACGTTTAAGCAGCTTCATGGGGAACAAGGTATAGGAATTTTCTTTTTAAAACAATGCTTCTGCCAGTGGCAGAAGCATTGTTGGGTTGTATTATTGCTTTCCTCTTTTGATCTCATCGACTACGTTCGGATCCAGCAGGGTAGAGGTATCGCCCAGGTTCTCCATTTCACCTTCAGCGATTTTGCGGAGAATACGACGCATGATTTTTCCTGATCTGGTTTTAGGCAATCCGCTTACAAACTGGATCTTATCTGGTTTGGCAATAGGGCCAATGATGCGGGATACAGTTTGCAGGATGTCTTTCTTTGTCAGTTCAGGATCATGCACCATTTTTTCTGCAATGACGAAGGCATAGATACCTTGTCCTTTGATATCGTGCGGATATCCTACCACTGCGCTTTCTACTACGCCTGCGTGCATGTTGATCGCATTTTCAACTTCGGCGGTACCTATACGGTGTCCGCTTACATTCAATACATCGTCCACACGGCCGGTGATGCGGTAGTAGCCATCTTCATCGCGGAGACAACCATCGCCGGTGAAGTAGAGGTTGTCGTAGGTAGCGAAGTAAGTGGTACGGCAGCGTTCATGATCACCGTAAGTAGTACGGAGCATGCCTGGCCATGGGAATTTTATACAGAGGTTACCATTCACATTGTTGCCGGTGATTTCCTGGCCTCGTTCATCAACGAGGATAGGTTGAACGCCTGGCAGTGGGAGTGTGGCGTAACCGGGTTTTTCTGCTGTGATGCCTGCGATTGGCGTGATCATAATACCACCGGTTTCAGTCTGCCACCAGGTATCTACTATTGGACAACGTCCTTTACCTATATTGTCTTTGAACCAATGCCATGCTTCTTCATTGATGGGTTCACCTACACTGCCCAGTTTTTTCAGGGAGCTCAGGTCTTTGTGGTTCACTGGTCCCAGGCCATAGCCCATGAGGCTGCGGATGGCAGTAGGCGCGGTGTAAAGGGTATTGACACGGAATTTGTCGGTGATAGACCACAGGCGGCCTGCATCAGGCCATGTAGGCACTCCTTCGAACATAACGGTGGTCGCGCCTGCGCTGAGCGGACCATAGATGATATAGCTATGGCCAGTGATCCAGCCTACGTCTGCAGTACAGAAGTATACTTCACCTGGCTGGTACTGGAATGTATTAACGAATGTGTAGTTGGCGTAAACCATATAGCCGGCGGTGGTATGCACGACACCTTTTGGCTTGCCGGTAGAGCCGGAAGTATAGAGAATGAAGAGCATGTCTTCTGCATCCATTTCTTCGGCAGGGCAGGGAGGGTTGCCCATGGTTTCTACCTGTTTGATTTCATCTTCCCACCAGAGGTCGCGGCCTTTGATCATACTTACAGGCGTACGGGTGCGGGTACATACGATTACTTTCCTGACGGAGGGGCAGGCGATGAGAGCATCGTCGATTACAGATTTCAGGGGAATATCTTTATTACCACGGAAGGCGCCATCGCATGTAATAACGAGGCTGGCCTGGGCATCCTGAATTCTATCGGCGATAGATTGTGCGCTGAATCCACCAAATACCACGGAGTGAATAGCACCGATACGGGCGCATGCCAATACGGCAATAGCCAGTTCCGGAATCATACCCATGTAGATGCAGACACGATCACCTTTCTTAACACCATTATTTTTCAGAACGTTTGCGAACTGGCAAACTTTGTTATACAGGTCTCTGTAAGTAATAACGCGGTGACGTTCTTCCGGATCATTCGGTTCCCAAATGATGGCGGGTTTGTTGCCTAATGTGCCAAGGTGGCGGTCGATGCAATTTTCAGTGATATTGAGTTTGCCACCGACGAACCATTTTACATCTGGCTCTTTGAAGTTCCATTCCAGGACTTTATCCCATTTGCGGCGCCAGTAAAAATGATCAGCTACATTCGCCCAAAATCCCTCGGGGTCTATGATGCTCTGCTGATACTGCTGTTGATACTCTTCTAAGCTTCTAATCTGGTAAGGATAAGCCATGGCTGCAATCAGTTTTTGTGTTGGTCAATAAGTAATAACGTGCGCGTAATATGTGCAGCTTAAATTTAATGAAATTGGGGAATACGGTGGTAGTGATTAATCGTTTATAAGCAAATATTAACGTAAAAAAAGGGGAATAACTGATATGCCTTTCACTACGACCTTTTGGTGGAGGTAGTGAATACCCTCCGGACAGGAGGCTAAAACTACAGGTAAAAGAAGGAGCAATTAGTGCTTCCCATTCTTTTTGCGATACTTGTCGCAGTAATCCCAGAATTCCTTGTACACTTCGTCTGATACTGAAATGATCTTTTCCTTTTCTGCATTACTGAGTAAAGGGTTGACCTGTTCTTTCTCTCCATTGACCGTTTTGGTGGACGGGCGCATTTTGCGATAGAAGGTTGGAACGCTCCAGTTACATTCGATGCAAACGCGTTCGCGGAATGTAAGTGGCAAGTTGATCATTTTGGTGTGCAAGTCCTGCATGAGGTTGACTGCTTCAGTGCCTTTTGATTTTGACATTTTGTTTTGGTTTTATACCTTGGGACAATTGGTTGCAACTTGTTGATAGTGATGTCATTAGTATAAAAGCCGTGCACGTGTTAACAAATGTATTTATAAAATTATAAATGACGTAAAATATGCACATAAATTTTATAAATTATTAAAAGACTTGTTATTATAAATTTATATAGCTTATAAATGTCAACATTTTACCTCGAATTTGATGGAAGACTGCTTGATTTAGAACGGAGTTTGTCACTTTATTCCCCTAATTATGACGTAACTATATTGTCTATATGAAAGACCAATTAGGAAAATGAAATGGAAATTATTATTATATTGTATGAATTGCACATAAAAGCGATAAACAGTTAGTAAAATCAAGCATACATGTCCAGGTTAATCCATATGGGCCAGCGCCTGAAGCAAATCTTAAAACAGAAAAAGGTTAAGATTGTTGACTTTGCTGATATGGCCGGTTTCACGAACCAAATAGCCCATTACCATTTACGAAAAAGCGATATGAAGCGAAGTACATTAGAGAAGTTCTGTGAGATCATCAGTATCTCGCCGGAAGAATTCTATGAATGGAACAGCGTTTCTGTCATTAACGGCGAAAAGCCTCCTGCTTCCTCAGTATTACATCATGGTCACAGATTGATGGAACTTATCAGCGAACGGGGATTGAATAAAACCAGGTTAGCCAAGCGGCTGGGAATGTCGAGGCGAACCATGTACAATCTCTTTGATAAAGAATTATTCGGAAGTGAAGAACTGGACAAGGTATCCAGGGCACTTGAAATTAGTTCTACCGGTTTCCTTCATCCGGGCTCATTGGATGATACACGGATTGCTGATAATGATGAGATGCTCGCTTTAAGAGAAAAATATTACAAGTTGCTGGAAGAGCACAATTTATTATTGAAAACCCATTCTTCAACCAAAGAAGCACTCGAACAGCTCAAGAAAGAAAATTTACAATTACGTAAACAAGCCCGGTCCAAAAAGGGCTAAAATGAACCAGTGTTTATCAACCTATCAGAAGACCTATTTTGAAAAGCCTATTCTGTATTAAATAGAGAGCCATTTTCTTAATTCCATCATCGAGCGTATTTTATTGTACTATTATTTTGCGATAAATTACATTTTGCTAATCCCGATTTCAGGATTTTAAAATAAATGTCACTGATATGAATTATTTGCCTGGTGCATTCGATGTTCCTATGTGGTATATCGTTATGCACTTAAAGGGGGCATCTGGTATTCTCACGCAAAAGAGATATTGCGATGTGCTGGCCCGCAGACTTAACCGTGATCAGGAGAATAGTCTGATCAGGGTTGATGATTACCTGCTATTGCCTGACGCTTTATACCTGATGGTGCAGGAAGAGGCTTTGCAACTTGATGTATGGTGGCCAGCTTTCAGGGATCAGTTGCTGGAAGATCTGAAAGGATTATATATCTCTGAATTGGTAGCCGGAGGGGCGACTTCTCCTGCAGTGGATATGCTGTGGGAACCTCTGTCTCATGAGTTGATCACTGGTCCGGAAGCCTTTGAGCACAGGGTAAATGAAATGTTGTTTTTACCTGTGCGCAAAGGGTTGGCTCCAGATCCGAACTACTATCCTTATAACAGTGTAAATAATAAAGCAGGGATAGATCTATAATAATAACTGACCTACTTCTTCCCAGGTGTTTACACGTTTGTAGCCAGAAATATTGACATTGTGCGGTGCTGTAAACATCAACGGTTCGCCTTTGAAATATTGCAGATTTTTCACATGATCATCGATCATGTAATCGGCATGAACAATGGTCTTGGATCCACAGAAAACGATACGTTCCCACCCAATGAATGGAAAATGCTCCTGTAACCAATCCAGCTTTTCAACGAGTGATTGTGGAAACTCCATGGCTGCAGATACGATGAATACATCATGTTTGTCAAATAATGCTTTGACTACCTCCTGGCAGTCTTTGATGACTGGCTTGTTCCTGAAGAACCCTGGTTCGTAAAGGAATCCTCTGATCACGTCTTTACCGGCAGGGAAGCCTTCTGTTTCCGGTAAGCCCATGAGGGAGTTTTTGTCAATTGTTTCACCGTAGCGTGCTGCGTACCAGTCGATGTATTGCTGGCATGTATCTGCCATAACTCCATCCATGTCTATTGCTATTCTTGCCATATTTTGCAATTTATTGCAAAATATGGCAAATAGTACAAAATTCATAGCAAAATATTGCATGTTTTTACTTAATATTGCAGGAAATTGCAACAACATGCTGAAAGAGGAACGTTTTGAGTACATCCTCAGAAAGTTACAGGCAGATCATAAGGTGTTACATACGGAGTTGAGTAATGACTTAAATGTGTCAGAAGATACCGTGCGTCGTGATCTGGAAGCCTTGGCGCAAAATGGTTTGTTAATCAAAGTAAGGGGAGGGGCCATTCCTCATTCTCCCAATCCGTTTAATTTTACAGAAAGAATCACCATTCACGAAGATGATAAAAGAGCGATAGCCGACAAGGCCCTCTCATTTTTACACAATGGTCAGACTATTATAATGGATGGAGGTACTACCACTTATGCACTCGTCAAGTTATTCCCACCTGCATTACAGCTAACCGTCGTTACTCCCAGTATTCCCATTGCCATGCAATTGATGGAACATCCGGGTGTAGACGTTATTCTTACCGGGGGGCGTATTTTCAAGAGTTCGCAGGTAACTGCGGGTATTGAAACGATTCGTATGCTCGAGAAGCTGCGTGCTGATATTTGTTTTATGGGTGTATGCAGTTTGCATACAGAAGTAGGCGTGACGGGGCCTCACCTGGATGAAGCCAGCGTAAAAAATGTGATGGTACAATCATCAAGCAAAGTGATTGCCCTGGTGACGAGCGATAAGATGGGAACAGCGGAACCATACAAAGTATGTGATATAAGAGAGATGGATACGATTATAACCGACGAGGCAGGATTAGCCATGGCAGGACCTTACAGAGAGCTGGGTATTAACGTGATCTGATTTTAATTATCTATATGTTTCAGGTATTGACAGCAGGCCTTCCGCAGCGGCGGCAGGCGCGCATAGCAGTGAGCGCACTATTTTTTCTGACGGGATTTTGCTTTTTCAGTTGGGCTACCCGTATTCCGGACATTCAACAAAAGTTACATCTTTCTGAAGGGCAGTTAGGTGGATTATTATTGGCTTTGCCGATAGGTTCCCTTTTGTCTATGCCAGCAGCTGGTGCGCTGGTCGGTAAGTATGGCAGCAGGCAGATCCTGCTGGTGTTTGGATCTTTGTATGGTTTGATTTTGCCGACCCTTGGACTGGCAGGGGAGACCTGGATACTCTTTACATTGTTGGTAGTGTTTGGTTTTTGTGGCAACATTGCCAATATTGCGGTGAACACCCAGGCGGTATTTGTAGAGAAAATGTATGGCAGATCTGTGATGGCTTCCTTTCATGGTTTGTGGAGTTCTGGTGGGTTGGCAGGATCTCTGCTGGCGTGGGGAATGCAGAAGTGGCATGTATTGCCCTATCAGCATTTTCTGGTGAGTATGGTGATTGTATTTATCATCCTTGCGGTGAATATCAATCATGTGGTAAGGCATGATGACAAAGCCGGTGAGCGAGAGGAGAAGCAGCCGCTATTTGTATTGCCTGACAAGTTCCTGATGATCCTTGGCATTATTGCGTTTGCATCTATGATTTGCGAGGGAGCTATGTTTGACTGGAGCGGGGTATATTTCAGAAAAGTGATTCATGTTAATATTGCGGTAGTAGGTACTAACGCCTTTATGAGTACCATGGCGTCTTTTCGCTTCCTGGCAGATTATCTGAAGTTGCGTTTTGGCGTAAAGCGGGTATTACAATTGAGTGGCGGACTCATTGCCGGCGGGCTGTTGCTGGCAGTTGTATTTCCATATTTTACTACTGCTATTATAGGATTTCTGATGGTCGGCGCAGGGGTATCTTCAGTTGTTCCTCTGGTATATAGTGCAGCAGGGCGGAGTAATACTATGACTCCGGGAATGGCGCTGGCGGCGGTTTCTACGATTGGTTATCTCGGATTTCTGTTTGGTCCGGTATTGATTGGGTTAGTTGCTCAGATCAGTAGTCTGAGGGCGTCTTTCTTTCTCATTGCTCTGATGGGGTTATCTATTGCAGTGATGAGTAACCGTGTCAAAAATTAGAAAGCATATCCAGGAATGGATATGCGTTAGCTCTTACAAAAAGAAAAAACATTATTATTATCGGGGAAGGCACTTGTCTAAAAGCAGGTGCCTTCCCTGTTTTATAGTTATTATTATTTGCCGGATTGTGAATTTCCTGCCCAAGCCATAGGCCACCTTCATGCAGATGGTTGGCATATCTGGATCTGACTTTGTTTGCTCAGTAAGAAAATAATTTGGGCGTTAAGAAATTATTACGTGTGCAAACATACAATGGACAATGGTGTTATTTTGTGTGTGGATGATAATTGGTAGATGCCCCAAACAGTAATCTGCTGGTATTTAACGGATTATTTAAAAACAATATATATATCCATTGGATAACTGGTATTGCGGCGCTGCAAATTTATATATGTTTAAATATTATTCATCAAGGGAATTGCAGACCATTATTGGGTTTCAGGCGATAGATTCCATCGCGTTTCAAAGTTTATTGCGACAATAAAATTTATAACCCTTAATTTTGCACGATTTTTTTGTCGGGTGAATGAGAAGAAAATCAGCCAGGTTTTAATTTTTTCAATGAAATACGCAAATGCCTAAAGACTCTTCTATCAAATCTGTTCTTATTATTGGTTCTGGTCCTATTATTATTGGTCAGGCATGTGAATTTGACTACTCCGGTTCTCAGGCAGCACGTTCTCTGCGTGAGGAAGGTATCAAAGTGATCCTGATAAATTCCAATCCGGCCACTATCATGACTGACCCTATGATGGCCGATAGGGTATACTTACTACCCCTGACGGTGGAGAGTATAGAACAGATACTGGAAGAGCAGCAGATAGACGCTGTGTTACCTACCATGGGTGGTCAGACCGCCCTGAACCTTTGTAAGGAGGTAGATGAACTGGGTATCTGGGAAAAATACAATGTTCGCCTGATTGGGGTGGATATCAAAGCTATCGACAAAGCAGAAGACCGTGAACAGTTCCGCCAGTGGATGATCCAGCTGGGTGTACCTGTAGCACCTGCAAAAACAGCTAACTCCTTCCTGGAAGGTAAAGAATTCGCACAGGAAATCGGTTTCCCGCTGGTAATCCGTCCTTCCTTCACCCTGGGTGGTACCGGTGGTGGTTTTGTGCACACCAAAGATGATCTGGACGAAGCTTTGCAGCGTGGTCTTCAGGCATCTCCGATCCATGAAGTACTGGTAGAGAAAGCCGTACTGGGTTGGAAGGAGTTCGAACTGGAACTGTTGCGTGATTCCAAAGACAACGTAGTGATCATCTGTACAGTGGAAAACCTGGATCCAATGGGTATCCATACAGGTGATTCCATCACTGTGGCACCTGCCATGACGCTGAGTGACACTGCTTATCAGCTGATGCGTAACAAGGCGATGGAGATGATGCGTGATCTTGGCAACTTTGCTGGTGGTTGTAACGTACAGTTCTCTCTGAATCCTGCTACTGAAGAGATCATCGCCATAGAAATCAATCCTCGTGTGAGCCGCTCTTCTGCACTGGCTTCCAAAGCAACTGGTTATCCAATTGCAAAGATTGCTGCTAAACTGGCAATCGGTTATACACTGGATGAACTGGAGAACCAGATCACCAGAACCACCTCAGCTTTCTTCGAACCAGCACTGGACTACGTAATCGTAAAGATGCCACGCTGGAACTTCGATAAATTTAAAGGTGCTGATCAGACACTGGGGCTGCAGATGAAGTCAGTAGGTGAGGTAATGGCAATTGGCCGTACTTTCCCTGAGGCTTTGCAGAAGGCTTGTCAGAGTCTGGAAAACGATGCACTGGGTCTGGGTTACTATGGTAAATCCCAGATGAAGAGCGAGCAGCTGCTGGAAAGAATGAAGACACCTACCTGGGACAGGATTTTCCGTATCAAGGATGCCCTGATGGAAGGTGTATCTGTAAAGCACCTGCACCAGCTTACTTATATTGACAAATGGTTCCTGCACCAGATCAATGATATCGTGACCCTGGAAAAACAACTGATGGAGCACGATCTGGATACAATACCTGTTGATATGCTGCGCGAAGCAAAACGTATGGGCTTCTCTGATGCACAGCTGGTACACCTGTTGGGTAACTGTGAAGAAGAAGAGGTATACGCAAAACGTAAGGAACTGGGCATCACCCGTACTTACAAAATGGTAGATACCTGCTCTGCGGAATTTGAAGCAAAAACTCCTTATTTCTACTCCACATTTGATTCTGTAAACGAAAGTCAGCCTTCTGAAAATAAGAAAGTAATCGTACTGGGTTCAGGTCCTAACCGTATCGGTCAGGGTATTGAATTCGACTACTGCTGTACGCATGGTCTGCAGGCGATACAGGAATGCGGTTACGATGCTATCATGGTAAACTGTAACCCTGAAACTGTATCTACTGATTTCGATATGGCGAACAAGCTGTACTTCGAACCAGTGTTCTGGGAACATCTGTGGGAGATTATCGAGCTGGAAAAACCTGAAGGGGTGATTGTACAGCTAGGTGGTCAGACTGCGCTGAAACTGGCTAAAAAACTGGAAGAAAAAGGAATCCGCATCATCGGTACATCCTTTGACAACATGGATATTGCCGAAGACCGTGGCCGTTTCTCCGACCTGCTGAAAGAACTGAACATTCCTTATCCTAAGTATGGCACTGCCTACAATACGGACGATGCGATTGAAGTAGCGAAAGAAGTTGGTTATCCGGTACTGGTTCGTCCTTCATATGTATTGGGCGGTCAGCGTATGCGTATCGTAATTAACGAAGAAGAACTGGAAAGCTCTGTACTGAGCCTGCTGAAACACTTACCAGGTAACAAGATCCTGATTGACCACTTCCTGGATCGTTGTCAGGAGGCGGAGATCGACGGTATCTTTGATGGCGAAAACTTCCATGTAATGGGCGTAATGGAGCACATCGAGCCTGCAGGTATTCACAGTGGCGACAGTAATGCGGTACTGCCAGCGTTCAACCTTTCTCCAATGGAAGTAACAACAATGGAGTACTACGCTGAGAAGATTGCAAGGGCACTTGATATCCGTGGATTGATCAACATTCAGTTTGCCATCAAGAATGGTCAGGTGTTTGTGATCGAAGCTAACCCACGTGCATCGCGTACTACACCATTCATCGCAAAAGCTTACCAGGTGCCATACCTGAACATAGCTACCAAAGTGATGCTGGGTAAGAATAAACTGACCGATTTCACCATCGAGAAGAAACTGGACGGTTTTGCAATTAAGGAGCCTGTGTTCTCTTTCAATAAGTTCCCAGGTGTGAACAAGGAATTAGGCCCTGAAATGAAATCAACAGGTGAAGCGATCCGCTTTATTAAAGACCTGCGTGATCCATATTTCAGAACCTTGTACAAGGAGAAGAGCATGTATCTGAGCAAATAACTTGTTACAGCATATTTTTGAAAAGGGGTGTATCTCAATAAGATGCATCCCTTTTTTATGCTATTACTGCATGTTTAATGCATTGAATAAAGTGAAGTATTAATGCAGTGGGAGTATAAAAAAATCAGAGCCTGATGAAGATCAGGCTCTTTCTTTTCCCTCAAAATAACCATTAAAGACACGACTATTTACTTACATAAATAGCGTGACCGGTAATGCAGTTTACTATAAATATTAAATATTAAAAAGATGTTAACTAATCAATAACAGATGAAAATAGTGATAATTCTTATTTATATGATTAGTAATTATATAATAAATATTTATTAATTCATATGTGTAAAACATCTTTTAAAGGCATGAATATTTTCATCTTATTAACTTATCATGATGACTTTCCGGGTATCAAATTTTTACTCCTGAGATTGGTTAAGTAAATTGCCGTATTCCATTTTGTTAACCAATATAAGGTCATGTTTGTTTACATTCTGAAAACCGCTCCTTTTTTGCGGATTGTGATTCCATTTATGTTGGGAATCATCTGGCCATTACCATTGTTGTTTGTTATTCCGGGTGTGTTATTTCTTTTAATGCTTCATGTAGGAATTGGTTATCTGCCGCTATGGGTAAGGTTTAAACTGGATGTGTACAGGGGAATAATTCTACAATTATTACTTGTATGCATGGGATGTATGCTGGTAGATGCAAAAGAAAAATGTAAACATCATCTAATCAAAGCGGTGCCTGATGAGGTGTTGGTGGGTACGATAGCAGCCCCGATACAAAGTAGTCAATATGGATATAGAACAGTAGTTGAACTACAAACGAAAGAACAGTTACTGATTTATTTTCCTCCGGATAGCGCTGTCATGGCTATTCAGGAAGGAGACCGGTTATTGTTCAACGGCGCCGTACAACTCATTTCTTTCAATGGTAATCCTGGTTCATTCAATTATCGTGAATACTGTGCAACACGATATATTTATCAGCAGGTACACCTGCAAACAGGCCACTGGCGGCATATTTCGCTACCTAAAAGTATCTTGCTGCGTTGTCGCAATAGTTGTCTGCAAATCATCAACCAATATATAGGTGGCCGGGAAGCTGGTCTGGCAGCGGCTTTACTAATAGGGTACCGATATGGTTTAGACAGAGAAATGGTGAATGATTATATGCAAACGGGCATTGTACATATCATCGCTATTTCAGGTATGCATCTGGCATTGATATATGGTTGTCTGATCTGGAGCCTGCAATGGCTGCCGATACCTTCTCTGAAAGGAGTGCTGATCATCGTGGTGGTATGGGGGTTTACTTTGCTTACAGGTGCTTCTGCTTCGGTATTGAGAGCTGCCGTGATGCTGACTGTAGTGACTGTCGGGAAGTTCTTTTTAGACCGTGATTCTTCTACTTATAATCAGCTTGCGCTTTCTGCATTTCTGTTGCTATGTTATGATCCTGCGCTGATAAAAGATGTAGGTTTTCAATTGTCTTACCTGGCGGTGTTGGGCATCCTGTTACTGAATAAGCCCTTCGATAGTAAATCTTATTGGTGGCGGAAACTAAGGGAAGCCATCACAATCGCTATCGCTGCACAAGCTATTACTTTCCCTTTGTGCCTTTACCTCTTTGGACAGTTTCCACTTTATTTTCTGCCAGCGAATCTACTGGCGGTACCCTTGTCTACCTTAATCCTGTATGGTGAAATAATGTTATTGTGTGTGCAGACACACTGGCTGGGCGCATGTCTGCAATGGTTATTGATCATGATGAATACTATTGTTGAATGGATAGGACATTTGCCGGGCGCATTAATTACAGGGTTGCATATATCAGTGTATGGAGTCGTGGCATTGTATGTTTGTATTGTTGCATACTTAGCAGGCAAGAAAGGGATTGTTTACATGATGGGCGCTCTTTGTCTGTGGAGTCTGATTGTACTGCCAGAAAAGTTACAGCGGCAACAACAGCAGGTCATGATTGTGTACAATCAGCCACGGCATACGGGCATTGACTTTATCCAGGGGCATGTAGTTCAGTTCGCAGGTGATGATAGCATATCTGCTGATATGCTGCGGGCAGCAAGGGATTTTTACGACGCTGATACAGGAAGGTTAGCAGGGTTTGAACAGCTGGGGCATTTTATTTGTTGTGGAAACAAGCGCGTGGTAATAGTAGACAGCGCACTGCCTGCTGGCAGACCCACAAAAAAATTCAAGACAGATTATCTTTTACTGTCACATAATCCACGTGTGGCAATCAAAGATTTGCAAGGGTTTTACGATGTGGGCTGCTTTATTTTTGACGCATCCAGTTCCCGCAGCAGGATAGAGGAATGGAAAAGTGAATGTTACGCGCTAACTTTGCGCTTCCTTTCGGTTCCGGACCAGGGAGCCTATGTTGTAAATTTCTAATGTTTCCATACATGCAAAAGCAAATAAAATCAGCATTGATCTCCGTTTTCTATAAAGACAACCTGGAGAACATCGTTAAAAAATTGGGTGAACAGGGTGTAACCATCTATTCTACCGGTGGTACACAAAAGTTTATTGAAGACTTAGGTGTTTCCTGTGTGGCTGTAGAAAACCTGACAGCTTATCCTTCCATCCTGGGAGGCCGTGTAAAAACATTGCATCCTAAAGTATTTGGTGGTATTCTGGCTCGTCGTGATAATCCACAGGATCTGGAACAGCTTGCACAATACGAGATTCCTGAACTGGATCTGGTAATCGTGGATCTGTATCCGTTCGAAGAGACTGTAAAGAGCACGAAGGAAGAACAAACTATCATCGAGAAGATCGATATCGGTGGTGTATCTCTGATCAGAGCTGCCGGTAAGAACTACAAAGATGTTGTGATCGTTGCTTCCAAAGACCAGTATGCTGATCTGGAAAAAGTACTGACTGACAACAATGGCGCTACTTCACTGGAAGATCGTCGTGCTTTTGCTGCCAAGGCATTTGAAGTATGTGCTAACTATGATGTAGCAATTTCACAGTACTTCCTGAACAATGAGCCAAATGCTTATTTCCAGGTATCTGCACCTCAGGGTCAGATCATGCGTTATGGAGAAAATCCTCACCAGAAGGGTGTATTCTATGGTGACCTGTCTGAGATCTTCAACAAGCTGCATGGTAAAGAACTGTCTTACAATAACCTGGTAGACGTAGATGCGGCCTGCCAGCTGATTCAGGAATTTAAAGACATCACTTTCGCTGTCATCAAGCATACCAACGTATGCGGTATCGCTAGTCGCTCTACCCTGAAAGAAGCTTGGGATGCTGCGCTGGCTGGTGATAAGGAAAGTGCATTTGGTGGCGTACTGGTTTGTAATGCTATAGTAGATAAAGCGACTGCTGAGTCTATCAGCGAGATCTTCTTTGAAATCCTGATTGCTCCGGGTTTTGCGCCTGATGCACTGGAAGTGCTGCAGGCTAAAAAGAATCGCATCTTATTGGAGCAGAAAGCACCTTTCGTAGCTCCGTATGTATATAAGAATGTGCTGAACGGCGTACTGTTGCAGGGCAATGATAAGGGTAACTTCCAGGACTGGAACGATGTAGGTGCTAAACCTGCTACACCGGAAGAGAAAGCAGACCTTACCTTTGCTAACATCGTATGTAAACACCTGAAATCTAACGCTATCGCACTGGTGAAAAACCAGCAGCTGATTGGTAAAGGTTGTGGCCAGACTTCCCGTATCGATGCGCTGCGCCATGCTATTGAAAAAGCAAAGCAATTCAATTTCGATCTGAGAGGGGCAGCTATGGCGTCTGACGCATTCTTCCCTTTCGATGATTGCGTACGTATCGCTCATGCTGAAGGTATCGTATCTATCATTCAGCCAGGTGGCTCTGTTCGTGACAACGACTCAATTACTTACTGTAAAGAAAATGATATGGTGATGGTTATGACCGGTATGCGTCATTTCAGACACTAAGTCTTTCTAAACAGAAAGAATAATATTTTGTAAGCACCGGTTATGCCGGTGCTTATTTTTTATATTTGTTACGGGCTATGGCATTTATACATCACAATAGTGACAACGGGGCGGACGATGCACAGATGATCCGGATATACAAACAATCCGGCAAGCTTGAAGATCTCGCTACCCTTTACCAGCGTTACATGAACCTGGTATATGGGGTCTGTTTGCGTTATTTTGATGAAGAGGCCAGTAAGGATGTTGTGATGCAGATCTTTGAAGAACTCATCGTGAAAGTGCAACAGTATGAGATACAGAACTTTAAAAGCTGGCTACATGTCCTGACCCGCAATCATTGTCTGATGAAACTGCGGGCGATGAAGAACAAAGAAATCCGTGAGATCTCCCTTGATGTGCTCCCTGTTATGGAAAACGAGCAATTTACACATCATGATGGCGGTACGGCGCTGGAGACAAATCTCCAGGAGATGGAAAGGTGTATGGAGACCTTGCCGGAAGAACAGAAGCGTAGTGTCGATCTTTTTTACCTGAAGGAAAAGAGCTACAAAGAAGTAGCCGATCTGACAGGATATGAGATGAAAAAGGTGAAAAGTTATATTCAGAATGGGAAGCGCAATCTGAAAAATTGTATGGAAGAACATAATGCAGCAGCAAAGCAATCATATTAAACCTGTGGCAGATCCTGATCTGATACGCCGTTATCTGGCTGGAGAGCTGGATCACAAGGCTATGCACGCCCTGGAGCGGCAGGCTTTGGATGATCCGTTCCTGGCAGAAGCACTGGAGGGCTTTGAAAAGCATGCTCCGGATCAGCGTATGAACCTGGCTGACCTGAGCAAACGAGTGGAGCAAAGGGTACAGGCGCCTGCTAAAAGGAGGGTGATTCCAATGTATCTGCGTTGGGCAGTTGCAGCATCGGTCTGTTTTGTAGTTGGGTCCAGCATTATCTGGTTGTGGCCTGCAGGGAATAAAATTGAAATAGCGAAGGTGGACGTTAAGACGGATACCATTATTCCGGCTGAGGTACCAGCGATGGTACAGGTGCCGGAAAGTGCGACGATGTTTAAGAAGGAACAGAGTACCAATAAAAGTTTTCAGGCACCTGCTGTAACGGCTCCAATAGCAACTCCTCTCAATGAACCCAAGGCAGAACCACAGCCGCAGGCAGAGGTCACATTGGCACCAGCACCAGCTTTGACTCCTTCTATTAATGTAGCTAAAGATACTGTTGATGTATTGGCTAGTCAGAATTACCGTAAAGTTTATGATGAGTATAAATCATCCTCTAATGCGGCGATGACAATGAACCAGATATCCAGGTTTTCTACTTATGATCAAAACCTCATTAAAGGAAGGGTCCTTAATTGGAAAGGAGACAGTGGTATTGCCGGTGTAACCGTTACTACCGGAATTTATGGAGCAACTACAGATCAGGAAGGATATTTCTCTCTCCCGGCCGCAAGAATGAGTAAGAAAATGGGAGGTAATCAACTGTTCACTGCCTATGCTCCCGGATATGAAAGTAAGAGCCTGAATTATTCAGGCAGCGAGCCATTTGTAAGAATGCAACTGAAACGAACTACAGATACGACAACCGTAATCGGTAATTCAGGCAATAATGATCCATCTCCTATGGGTGGATTTGAGAAGTACGAAATATACCTCACTAAAAATGTACAATATCCTGCAGGTCTTATCGTAAGTGGTAGAGTCAGGGTACAATTCTATGTACAGCCGGATGGTTCGTTGACTGATTTCAGGGTGCTGAAAAAGCTGCAGGCTGAATGTGATCAGGAAGCTATCCGCTTAATCAAAGTCGGGCCGGCCTGGTTACCAGCAGCAAATGGAAAAGCTGTAAAAGTAAAAGTTGATGTGAATTTTACCCCGGAAGCGCATCAATAGCTGGCTTTGTGCTGCTTTATCGCCTTAATCAGTTTCCTGTTTCTTCTATCTGCGCGACTATCATTTAATGATACGACTGCCCAAATTGCAGCCGGAATCCACCCGAGTATTGTGCATTGGAGTATCAGGCATAATATGCCGGAAAGAAGCTTGCCTCTCAGCAAAAATGATAGCCAAGGTAACAATATTGCTATCAGCGTCATGTTGTGGTGTTTTATTGGAATTTACTACTTTTTGCGGTCTTTCCACATCTGGTTGAAGGATTTAGGGGCAAATACAGGCAATTCCCTGTCTTCTCCCCATGCTTGGGTAAAGAACCTTTTCATGAAGAAGTTCTTCATATTTCCACTGGCAAGGTTCATCATGCGCCGGCTTAGACTGGCTTGTTTCCAGCCAAACCAGGATATCTTTTCAGCACCGGAAGTATGGTTTTCTTCTACGGCTTTATGTCGGTTGTGGAGTAGTAATTCATGGAGGTTGATGCGTACCGGGCATACTTCTGTACAGTTTCCGCAAAGGGATGAAGCATAACTCAGGTGCATATAATTTTCAACACCCTTCAGGTGAGGGGTAATAACAGAGCCGATCGGACCGCTATAGGTTGTGCCATAAGTATGACCACCAATGTTTTTATAAACAGGGCAGGCATTCAGGCAGGAACCGCAGCGAATACAATACAGCGCTTCTCTGGCTTCAGTATCCGCAAGTAAATTAGTACGACCATTATCCATCAGGATCACATACATTTCTTCAGGACCATCTATTTCTCCTTCCTGACGTGGACCGCTAAAGATGGAGTTATATACAGTTACCTGCTGACCGGTACCATAGGTCGCCAGCAATGGCCAGAAGAGTGCCAGGTCATTGATAGATGGGATCATCTTTTCGATGCCCACCAGTACGATATGTGTTTTGGGAAAGGCGGTGCTCAGACGTGCGTTTCCTTCATTTTCAGTTACGGCGATACCACCGATATCTGCAATGATGAAGTTTGCCCCCGTAATGCCGATTTCGGCATCCAGGTATTTCTGACGGAGTTTTTCACGGGCTACCATGGTCAGCTCCTGGGGAGTGAGGTTGGGAGGCGTGCCCAGTTTTTCTTCGAACAGACGGGCTACATCTTCCTTGCTTTTGTGCATGGCGGGTGTTACGATGTGGTAAGGCGGCTCACCATCCAGCTGTTGGATGTATTCTCCCAGGTCTGTTTCTACACACTCAATATTATGATCGGCCAGGAAGCTGTTCAAATGAACTTCTTCTGTCGCCATTGATTTGCTCTTTACGATGCTTTTGCAATTCTTGGCTTTGCAAATGTTCAGTATTTCTTCCAGCACCTGCTCCGCATTTTCCGCCCAGATCACTTTGCCACCACGACGGGTCAGGTTGGATTCAAACTCTTCGAGGTGTTTGTCCAGCTGCTCAATAGCTCTCCATTTGATATTCTTGGCGCGTTCGCGAGCAGTCATCAGATCGGAGAACTGATTTTTTCCGGCTTTTACAGCTGTATTATACTTGCCTATATTATAATTGATTGTCTGGCGATGACCGAGGTCTGTCGCTTTCTTCTCGCTCTTGTCCAGGAATGTGGAGGCATTCTGATGCATACTTTGTTAGAATTGCTGATTGCGAATGACAAAAGCCATACCGGAAAACGGTATGGTGGTGTATTTAGACAACTTATTTAGTAAAGATAGGGAATTACCAATGGATAATACCACAGGCCGTCAGCCTTAATCTGCGCGGTATTTTTTGGTCGCTATTTTATCCAGCACGGCGTAAAATTCTTCCCCGTATTTGCGGATGATAGCTTCCTGGAGGAAGCGGTACACCGGTACTTTCAGGCTTTTGCCATTCTTGCATGCTGGTTTACATATGTCCCAACGGTCGTAGTTGACCGCCTCAAAAGATTCGTATTTAGTGACCCGGATGGGGTAGAGGTGACAGGAGATCGGCTTTTTATAATCTACGATGCCGTCTTTGTATGCTTTTTCTATACCGCAACCTACTACGCCATATTCGTCGATGCTGGCATAGGCACAGATACCACCATCCACGATAGGGGTTACATACCCATATTCATCATCAATAGTATTGGTCCCGGTTTTTTCTATTTCGGCGATCCCTTCCGGGCGCAGGTAAGACTTGATTTTTGGATAGACCTTCTTCAGGATCTTTACTTCGTCTTTGTCCAGTGGAGCTCCACAGTCCCCTGCTACGCAGCAGGCTCCTTTGCAGGCCCCCAGGTTGCACACGAACTTTTCTTCCACTATTTCGTCACTGATATATTTATCGTCTATGATGATCATTGGTAGGATAATGACCGCAAAATTACAACAATCTGGTTGCTTTTGCATGGTTCGGTTCGGAGTCTAACGCCATTTCAGTGTTTCCACCAGGTGCAGCATATCTTCCTGCAGGAATTTATGTACTGGTGCAAGGGAGTCTGCATTTGGTGCAGCGTCGAAATAAAGGGCGCCACGCAGGAAGTGTTTTACGGAATCTGTCATATAGAACTGCTTGGCAGAAGCCGCGTTACCTCCTACATCGTAGAAAAGACCATAAATGTGGTTGGCTGGGTTACCGATGTTTTTTTCTTCAATGTATTCTGCCTTATAAGTATGCTTATAAGTCATCTTAAAGGCATCATTAATGAGTTTCTGGAAGTCGTTTTCCCCTTTCCCGATTTCTTTATAGCTCATGTATATTTTCCCATTGAGGGTAGGAAACTCTACATTTATCCAATAGGGATTTTCAGTTTTTTGTCCAAAGAAGAGGCTGTCCTTGACTATATTGGCGTAAACGGGATATTCGAATGTATATGGATATCCGGGTTGGTCAAATACGCGATATTCTCTTTTAGGAAAATTGATCTGGAAGTATCCTCTTGGTTTAGGAGTATATGTTTGGTCACAGGCAGTATACAGCAACGGCAGTAATAACAGCATGAAACAGCCTTTCAGCCGGGCGGTAACAGTTGACAGGCTTCTTTTTCTCTTACAGTTCATTGCTTCTATGTTGTGATATTATTCTTCTTCCACGTTTTGCCTTACGCTTACCTGTACTTTCTGGATGCGCATCTTGCTCTTTTCCAGTACAGTAAAGTCATAATCTCCATAGGTGATCACGCTGTTTTCTTCCGGGAATTTACCAGCCAGTTCAAGGATCAGGCCTCCGATGGAGTCGCTTTCACCCTTTACAGTTTCGAAGGTATCCGGAGGAATGTTCATGATACGGCAAACGTCGTTGAGCATGGTTTTGCCCTCGAACACGTAGGTATAGTTGTCAACTTTGGAATAGTTGAATTCTTCTTCGTCAAATTCATCTTTGATATCTCCGATCACTTCTTCTACAATATCTTCCAGGGTTACGATACCGGAGGTACCACCAAATTCATCTACCACTACGGCAAAGTGCATTCTCCTGGTTTGGAATTCAGATAGCAGGTCTTCGATGAGCTTGTGGCCGTGAACGAAGAATGGCTGGCGCATTACGGTATGCCAGTCAAAAGTATTGCCTTTGTCAAGGTGTGGGAGCAGGTCTTTGGTATGTATAACGCCAACGATATTGTCCAGATTGCCTTTGTAAACAGGCAGGCGGGAATAGTGGAGGTCAGCTACATGTTTGACAACTACATCGAAAGGGGCGTCGTATTCCACACCGTGCACATCCAGACGGGTATGCATGATTTGTTTTACGGTGATATTGCCAAACTTCAGGATGCCTTTCAGGATGTTTTTTTCCTCCTGTGAGGCGGTCGGGTCCACACTCATTTCGATGGCTTCGTCTATTTCCTGGTAGTTGACAGCGCCGCTGCCACGATGGAAGAAGCGGGCTTCGATGCTTTCGCTCATGCTTACATAGAAGTCGCTGACTGGTTCGAGGGTAGCATGAATAATGCTTACAAACCAGGCGAAGTAGGTAGCAAAGCGAATGTTGTTTTGGGCGGCCCATACCCTGGGGAGTACCTGGCCAAAGAAGAGGAGTACAAAGATGATGATGGCTATGCGCACCACGAAGGAAACGACAGGCAGGGTCTGCAGGTCTTCCATTTGGGTGATGAGGTAGCTGGTCACCATGATGAATGCCAGGGAAAGGAGTATACCTGCTATCTGGAGGGATGCCAGCAGGGAGCGGGGCTTTTCCAGGAGTTTGGTAATGAGTTTTCCACTGGTGTTTTGCCTGGTTTTCAGAGCGTTCAGGTCCTTGTAATTCAGGGAGAAGAAGGCTACTTCTGCGCCGGAGACGATGAAAGCCAGGAGTAAGAGTATGAAGATTACAAGCAGGTAAATCACCACGTTTGGCGTGGCAATTGGTGCCGAGGCTTGTAACAGGGTGAGCTTACCAGAAATAATGCTTGCCGGATAGGTGTACAAATTGTTCAACTTTTCGTTAAGGAATTAAAAACCAGCATTACACTGCAAAGCAGGTTCCAAAAAAATGGGAAAGAAATTCAGGTATTAAATTGAATCGCTTTCCCTATATGCAAATATAAGTAATACCCCATTACGGGGTTATCAAGCAAAAAGAATTAATATTTTAATTGGATAGTTTAAAAGGGCAGATCGTCAGCTGCGTCACTAATTTGGGGGGGGATGTCCATATTGGGGAAATTGTCACCGGTAGTGCTGCCTGTATTACTATGATGGATGGCATGCTCTGAATTATTAAGATCCATGCGTTTATCCAGCATAACGAGGTTATCACCTACAACTTCGGTAGCAAATTTTTTATTTCCTTCCTTATCTTCCCAGCTACGTGTGCGCAGACGTCCTTCAATGTAAACCAGGCTGCCTTTGTGCAGGTATTTCTGCGCTAATTCTGCCAGTCCACGCCATAAAACTACCGTGTGCCATTCTGTTTGGGAGATCAGTTTACCGGCCCTGTCCTTAAATGTCTCCGTAGTAGCCAGAGAAAATTTAGCTACTGCGATATTGCCTTCTAAAAACTGTACATCCGGATCTCTACCCAAGTTGCCAATCAGGATTACTTTATTAACACCTCTCATTGTTGCAGGTTTTAATCTATTGATTTTAACGATGGAAATATACTGTTTCTTTAAATAAACAACCTTCTTAAAGTTAACATTTTTTTCAAATCGTTGTGAAAAAAATGCTGACTAGTTTTAGCTTCAAATACCTTGCCGCAGCAAGTTGGGCGCACTTTGTCCTCAGAGAGTTTTTGCATCAGAACAAGCTCAATTCGCCACGTTTCAGGAAGTCTGTAATGGTTTTTGGGAATGCATACCTATCCAGTTGATCCTGAGGAACTGCTGTATAGCCGGGCATCTCAGGCTTTTTAGTCACTGACAGCATAATGAACTGACTATAGATGGTTTGATGGGTCAACTGCTGTTTAGACGAGGCGGACACTGCATCTATGTTATAACGTATATCTCCTACTTTTTCTTTGAATGCGGGGAGTTTTTTTATTTCACTGATATCGGCAGGTGTGCTGGTTTCGATGAGTACGAACTCATGTAGGTTTTGCCAGATATCGTTTTCCGTACGCTTACGGATATAGAAATCGTCTTTATGTCTTACAATCAGGTAGTTGAAGTAGCGTTTTTTGATCACTAGTTTTTTTGCCTTTACTGGTAGCAGGCTAATAAGGCCCAGGTGAAGGGCTTTACACTTTTTAGCCAGGGGGCATGATTTGCAGGCGGGTTGCTGAGGTTTACATACAACAGCGCCAAAGTCCATGATACTCTGGTTATAAGTAGCTGATTCTCCATGGGGGAGAAGTTCGGCAGCCAGGGTAGCGAACTGTTTTTTGCCGGCGGTGCTATCTATAGGTGTATCGATGTCAAAGAAGCGGGAAAGTACACGGAATACGTTGCCATCCAGCACAGCATGTGGAAGGTTGAACGCAAAGGAAGCAATAGCAGCGGAGGTGTAAGGGCCAATACCTTTGAGGGACTGAATGGCCTCGTAGGTATTGGGGAAGTGCCCGTGATACTGGGAAACGATCTGGCGGGCGGCTGCCAGCATATTTTTACAACGGGCATAGTAACCCAATCCCTGCCAGAGGCGGAATACTTCTTCTTCCGGAGCAGCGGCTAACTGCTGTACGGTAGGGTAAGCCTGTATAAATTTCTCGTAATAAGCCCATCCTTGTTCCACGCGGGTTTGTTGAAGGATGATTTCAGACAGCCATATCCGATAGGGGTCCTTTTCGCCTTTCCATGGCATTGAGCGTGAATTATCATCACGATTCCATTCGAGGAGGGCGCTAGTGAAAAATTGTTTCATGAAATGCAAAGATAAGCGAGTCGGGAATGATAAAATGAGTAGATGAAAAGGGAGGTGCGGTGAAAATATATATAATCATCTATCACATATGAAAATAACCGTTCATCTGAATACTTTTTTAACAGAACTAGCTGATAAATAGACTAATGTGTAGATAAATGCGTTATATTTAGGTAGGATCCCGAATTTGATTTTGCTAAAATGAACACAACTTTTTCATTAAGAGCAGAAAAAAAAGACAAAATGAATATTATTTTTTGTATATTCGTTAAGTAGTGGTTTAGTGAAATATTCTGCTTCATACCTATCGATGTGAGCATATACTGATCACAGAATATGACCTTTGCTAAAGTTGTACCCAATGCTATAAAATTCGTTAAAGCTTAGTACACAAAGACTTGTAGAGTGATTATTAAAAAGATATAAGGTATAAGAAAAAAAGATAAAATTTATTTGCTTAAAATTCAGCAATTAAAAAAAATTAAATAATTTTGGGACAAGTAATCCTTCGCTTCAATTATGAGAAAAGCTGACTTAATTAACAATATTGCTGAAAAAACCGGCATACCTAAAGTAGATGTGTTAGTAACACTAGAAGCCATGTTTAAGGAGGTCAAGGAAGCGTTGGCTAATGGCGAGCATATCTATATTAGAGGTTTTGGTAGCTTTATTACAAAGAAGAGAGCGGCCAAGATTGGTCGTAACATCAAGAAGAATGTGGCGGTAGAAATTCCAGAGCACTTTATTCCTGCATTCAAACCTTCGAAAGAATTCGTTGCTGAGGTAAAGAAGCTTAAAAGTTCTTCGTAATTTTGCAGCCTAATATTTAAGGCGTGCAAAAATCACAAGTTCTATTGGTAGGTGCCGCGGTGGCATTACTAGTTGTATTGGTCGCCTTCGGCCGCACCATACCACATTCGGAGAAGAAAGCGATGCCAACTGCCGGCCCTATGATGGGCGGTCAGGAGCAGCAACCTATTGCCTTTAGCGAATTGCTGGCTACTGCCAAGCAAAAAGTCCCTGCTGATAAATTACTTTTGATCAATTCTTTGGAAAATAAAGTAGTGCGGGGTGATGTTAAAACTCAGCAAATAGCCGCTTATAAACAGCTTTATGCCTCCTGGGATAGCCTTAACCAACTACCCATAGCTGCGCATTATCTTGGCGAAGCCGCCAAGTTGGAAAATTCCGAAAAAAGCCTCACCTTTGCAGCCAATTTATTTTTGGAACACCTGGAACATGCTCAGGACCCGGCAATTAGTAAATGGGAAAGCCAACAGGCGCTCTCATTGCTGGATCAGGCTATTAAACTTAGCCCGAACAATGATTCCCTTAAGATTCAACAGGCGCTGTTGTATATGAATACAGGCGAACCTATGGTGGGTGTCCAGAAACTCAGGGAAGTGGTGGCTGCCAATCCCGACAATCTTGAAGCTCAGTTGACACTGGCCAATCTTGCTATCCAATCCGGACAGTATGACAAAGCCATCCAACGTATGGATACACTGTTGCAACGCCATCCGGACGAAGCGAAAGCTATTTTCGTCCAGGCCGAAGCTTACCGCTCTAAGGGTGATGTAAAAAAAGCAGTGGAACTGTTTGAGCAATGCAAAAAACTGCTCAAAGACCCAGCCCTAAAGGCTGAAATTGACAATTATATTAAGAGTATTCAATAATATTCTATTTTTTAAACATTTTAAACTTTTTAGCATGCCTTGCGGTAAGAAAAGAAAGAGACATAAAATTGCCACTCACAAACGTAAAAAAAGACTGAGAAAGAACCGGCATAAGAAAAATAAGAAATAGTTTTCTCCTGTTTCCCGCCATTTATACTAACCAGGTTTTATTTGCGGCGTGTTAATCGGATAAATTTTTTTATATACCCTGCATGATTTTAGCGATTATTCTTAAATTGCTGAAGTCATGCAGGTTTTTCCACAATTCCCGCTTAGCATCCCGGATATTACCTGCTAGATCGCTAAACCCTTAAGCAATCCATCATCATGTATGCTAACGTCATTGTTAGCTATAATCTGGTATGCAGTAAGCTGTTATTAAATAGTCGTGCATAACATAAAGGTGAAGTTATAATGGTTAAAATTTTGGACGCTTGAACAAGGAACTAATTATAAATGCGGCACCTACTGGTGTGGAAATAGCGTTGCTGGAAGATAAAAAATTGGTCGAATTGCATCATGAAAGTGGCAACCCCAATTTTGCTGTAGGAGATTTATACCTGGGGCGGGTTAAAAAACTAATTCCAGGCCTGAATGCGGCGTTTGTCGATGTTGGCTTTGAGAAAGATGCCTTTTTGCATTACACTGATCTTAGCCCTTACATACGCTCAATACTAAAATTTACCCAGCAGGCTATTTCTGATAAAACCCCCGAGGGGTTTGATTTTACAAAGTTTAAGAACGAGCCGGAAATTGTAAAAACCGGTAAAATCACAGACGTACTGGGCGGTAAACCCAATATTCTTGTGCAAATTCTGAAAGAGCCCATTTCTTCAAAAGGCCCCCGTCTGAGCTGCGAGATTTCTTTACCAGGAAGATTTATCGTGTTAACACCCTTTAATGACATTGTAGCTGTATCCAAAAAGATACACTCTTCCGAAGAAAGAAAACGCCTGCAAAAGATCGTCGAAGCTATCAAAACACCCAATTTCGGTGTGATAGTCCGCACAGCCGCTGAAGGAAAGAAAACTGCAGAACTGCACGAAGACCTTACCACCCTGGTCGAAACCTGGAAAAATATTCAGTCAAATCTGAAGGGCGCACAACCTCCACAGAAAATACTGAGCGAACAGGCCAAGACTACCAGTATTCTCCGTGACCTGCTGAACGAAAGTTTTAACAGGATCGTGATTAACGATAAGAACATGTACACTGATACCCGGGCGTATATCCAAAAGATAGCTCCCGAGAAGCAGGATATTGTTACTTATTATCATAATGGCGCACCCATTTTTGATCACTACGGCATTACCCGTCAGGTAAAAGCTTCCTTTGGCAAAACTGTCAACCTGGATAGTGGTGTATACCTTATTATTGAAGCAACTGAAGCCCTCCATGTCATCGACGTGAACAGCGGCTACAAGAGCTCCAGTAATAACCAGGAACAAAATGCCCTGGCATCCAACCTGGAAGCTGCTGCCGAAATTGCCCGACAACTACGTCTGCGCGACCTTGGAGGTATCATCATCATTGACTTCATCGATATGAAGCTGCCTGAAAACAAAAAGGTAGTGTATGAAGCAATGGAGAAATTTATGGCCCAGGATAGAGCTAAACACACCATCCTGCCTATCTCCAAGTTCGGACTCATGCAGATCACCCGCCAAAGGGTGAAACCGGAAGTCACAATTTCTGTAGCAGAAGATTGCCCTACCTGTCATGGTACCGGCAAAATCGGCGCTTCTGTACTGATCATTGATGACATCGAAAAGAACCTGCAATACCTGATTAACCATCAGCATAAGGGACTCTCCATCCATGTGCACCCCATATTTAAAGCTTTCCTTACACAAGGATTCCTTACCTCTCGTCAATGGAAATGGTATTTCCTGTATAAGAAATGGATCAAAATTAAAGCTGACTCTAACTACCACCTGACAGAGTATCGCTTTTTTGATGTCAATGATGAAGAAATAAAACTCTAGAACTGAATCAGCACAATATTGCAAAATGCTTAATGCCGTAACCGCATTAAGCATTTTGCTTTTAAATGGGTATCAACTTTTTCCTTTACTTTTATACAATACCACATTAAATCATGATCATGCGCAATGTTCCCCTATTTCTGCTTGCATTGGCAGCTGTTTTCGCATCCTGTAACCACGAAGGTAAACGTAAACGACAGCGCGCAAGAGATACCAGTCACTATACCCAGAAGGACTATATTGACCTGACGCTTGATAGTAATGCTGTAAATACTTTTTTACAGCACGATTCCAGCAATGCTTCTTATATCCGTAGCTTCTACAGACAACGTAACTATCACTTTGCATGGATTGGCAATGATGGACAACTGACCGAACAGGCAGGTAACTTTATCAACCTGATGAAATCTGATGCCGCCTTTGGTTTGAATGATACTAGTATCATCAGCCGTCCGCTGCGGGACGTGTACGATACCCTCATGATGGAAGGAGGTAAACTGAAACCAGGTGATAAATCTGTTTCCCAGATTGAACTGTCGCTCACTGCCCAGTTTTTTGTTTATGGCAATAAAGTATGGGGTGGTCTGACTTCTGATACTGCCAAAGACCTGGAATGGTTCATTCCTCGCAAACAGATCAATATGGAAGGCCTGCTGGACTCTATGATCACCCGTTCAGCAAATGCATTTGAAGAACCAGTAAACATACAGTATAAACTGTTGCGCAATAAACTCAAACAACTGGCTGCACTGGAAAAAGAGCCATGGGATTCCCTGCGTGCAGCAGAGAAATTATATAAACAAGGAGCCTCTGCACCAGTGGTTGCAAGTGTAAAACATCGCCTTTATCTGTTAGGCGATCTGGTGGCAGATGATACTACTGCTTTGTTTACACCAGCATTGGATTCAGCTATCCGCAACTTCCAGGATAGAACCGGTCTAAAAACGGATGGAACTATTCAGTTACCTTTACTGCGTGCACTGAATGTAACACCTAAACAACGTATTACACAAATCCTGATCAACATGGAGCGTCTGCGTTGGGTACCTGCTTCACCACCATCTACTTATTTGCTGGTAAATATTCCTGCATTTAAACTGTATGTATACGATAGCAGTAAACTGGATTGGAGTTGCAATGTAGTAGTAGGAAAACCAGGTGCGAATACCGTTATCTTCAGCAATGAAGTAAAGTATGTAGTGTTTGCCCCATATTGGAATGTACCGCCTGGTATCCTGCAAAAAGAAGTGCTACCTGCTATGCGTCGCAACAGTGGCTATCTGGCCAGAAACCATATGGAAGTGGTGACAGGAAATGGCAAACCAGTAAGTGCCCAATCTATTAATTGGGCTAAAGCTTCTGCTTCTAATTTCCCATATATTATTCGTCAATTACCGGGTGGATCCAATTCTTTGGGTAAGGTGAAATTTCTCTTCCCGAATGAATATAATATCTATCTGCACGATACGCCATCCAAAGGTTTATTTGGTGAGAACAAACGTACTTTCAGCCATGGCTGTATCAGGGTTTCCGAACCTCAGCACCTGGCAGAATGGTTGCTGCGCAAAGATTCCAGCTGGACGAAGTCAAAGATTGTAGATGCGATGAATGCGAGTAAGGAAAAGTTTGTAACGCTGAAACAACGGGTGCCGGTGTTTATCGGATATTTCACTGCGTTTGTGGACAGTGAGGGCAGATTGAATTTCAGAGATGATGTATATGGCCATGATGCGAAACTGGCTACCACCTTATTTGGAACAGGGGCTGACTAAAAAGTAAAATGAAGGTGTTCAGAATTGCGGAAAAGCAATTTCGGCTCCATCACCTACCCGAGAGGGGGGCCCCTTTTTGGTCAGCCCCTGGCTTTCATATTATTTGCTGGCGATCACAGAGATCTCCACGTGTACGTTCTTGGGCAAAGCCGCTACCTGCACCGTTTCGCGGGCAGGGAAATAACCGCTGAAGTAACTACCGTAAGCTTCATTGATCTTGCCGAAATCGTTCATGTCGGTGATGAAGATGGTGCTCTTCAGTACATCGCTGAAATCCATACCTGCAGCATTCAGAATCGCTTTTACATTCTGCATTACCTGGTGTGTTTCTGCAACGATATCTTCAGTTACCAGCTGATTGGTGGCTGGATTGATAGCAATCTGTCCGGAAGCAAAAAGCATATTACCTGTCAGGATTGCCTGGTTATATGGGCCAATTGGAGCAGGCGCATTCGGAGTATTGATGATCTGTTTTTCCATAGTGTAAAAATAATTAGTTATTAATTAATAGGTTTGCGAAAATTTAGCCCATGAATATCCTTATTATCGGAGATGAGCAAAATTTTATATCGTTACAGCGCAAAGGTGGTCTGGTTGCACATACAGTGGAGCGGACCGATAGCCTGAAAGGAGCGGAAGCACTGCAAAACAGGGACCTCGTCATTGACTTACAGTTTGATGCGCATCCGGAAAATGCCTCTGTTTACGCGCAATATCCGGCTATTCCGGTGCTGGCAGGTGTGGTGAAAACCTCTCTGCAGACTGTTAAGAAAACATATGGTTGTACGCTGATCGGTTGCAACTGGTTACCGGGGTTTATTGATATGCCGGTGACAGAAATCTCCCTGCTGGAAGCAATTCAACAACCTGTTTTAGCAGCTATTATGCAGCAACTGGGTTGGGAGTATGAACTGGTGCAGGATGCGGTAGGTATGGTCACTCCCCGGGTGGTATGTATGATCATCAATGAGGCCTACATGGCGGCTGAAACAAACACAGCATCCAGGGAAGACATTGATGTCGCTATGAAACTGGGCACCAATTATCCCATGGGGCCTTTTGAATGGAGTAAAAAAATCGGGATCAAAGAAGTATACGAAGTACTTGCTGCTGTATACACAGCTACTGGCAATGAACGATATGCTATCAGTGAATTATTGGAAAAGGAAGCTAGAAAAAATTAAATAATGGCATTAATACTCAATATCGATACGGCTACGAATATAGGTTCAGTATGTCTTTCTAAAGATGGACAGGTAATACAAACCCTGGTCAATGATCAGCAGCAGGATCATGCTGCGATTATGACTTTGTTTATTCAGCAGTTAATGCAGGAACACCATGTGAAGCCTGCACAACTGGATGCCATCGCTGTGAGTGCCGGACCTGGTTCCTATACCGGATTGAGGGTAGGAGTGGCTACTGCCAAAGGGTTATGTTATGCCTGGGAAAAACCGTTGATAGCGATTTCTACGCTACAACAGATGACACAGGGGATCCTAAGTGTCGTTAATGATGAAAATGCCTTGTACGCGCCAATGCTGGATGCACGTCGTATGGAAGTATATACCGCCATATACACTGCACAGCTGGATGAAATCCTTGCTCCACAGGCATTGATTCTAACTCCTGAGGCTTACGCTGCTCAACTGGCTGACAAGAAAGTTTTCTTCTTCGGAAATGGTAGTGACAAGTGGCAGCAATTAATTGGACAGCACGCCCATGCTACATTTTTACCATATACATTGAATGCTGCACATATGGTACAATTAGCAGAAAAAGCTTTTGAAAAGGGTACATTTGAAGATGTGGCATATTTCAGTCCATTCTACCTCAAACCTTTTCACTCAACTATGAAGAAATAAGTCCCATACTGCCACAAATACACCTTTTGCCCCCAAATACTTCTTATTCGCTCTCAAAAAGAAGCGTATTCTTAACATTTATGAAAAATACTGTCATAGAACTGTCAAATTACGTTTAATTGGCAAGTAAACCCCGTCTATATATTAAAAAATAAGGTATAGAAGTTTTTTTTATTACGACTAATATTATATTTTTGTATAAATCGATACCCGGTTATTGTTTTCTAACAAGTTATGGGTTTACTGTCCGTTGATCCCTTTCATTTCATCATTTTTAAAACTATTATGCGATGGAAAAAACATTATTAACGACCTCTTCTAATACTCTTATTATTTCTAGAGGTACCAATGAAAAAGACCAAATTAAATTGGATTACATTGCCGTTAAGAAGGCAGCTATGGTATTGCGTGCAATAAATCATAAGCTGCGCCAGCAAATGATTAAGCTGCTGGAAGATCACAAAAAAATGACAGTGACTGAAATCTACGTTAAGCTGCGTCTTGAGCAGTCAGTAGCTTCACAGCACCTGGCTATTCTTCGTCGTGCCGGCATTGTGATTACCGAAAGAGATGGTAAATTCATTCACTATACGATTAACAAACAACGTATAGCAGAAGTTGCCAAATTCGTAGAAGAGCTGGTAGGCTAATATGGTTTTGGTTATTGCTCAGCTGAGTACAAAAAATATTGGGGCCTAACTAAGAGTGCAATAAGCTGAGAACTTTTAGTTAGGTTCAAATTTTTGCGGGGGAAGCATTTGCTAGTAGTAATAACTCAGTAGCATTGTAAAATCTTTTAACATCATTCCGGTTATGAACAACATAACGGGTTGATGTTTTTTTGCTATACATATCTGTTTAGCATTCTTAATATATTCTCTCCTCATACCCATGGTAGCTTCCTGCTTTAATTATCCGTAAATTTGCAGGAAATCAAAGATCAATGTTTGTAAAGCAACTGTATACTAATTGCTTATCGGAGGCTGCCTACTTTATAGAGTCGGAAGGTGAAGCTGTTGTGATAGATCCCCTGCGGGATATCGATGCATACCTTGACCTCGCTAAAGAGCGCAATGCCACTATAAAGTATATTTTCGAAACACATTTTCATGCTGATTTCGTATCAGGTCACCTGGATCTGGCTGCCGCTACGCAGGCGCCTATCGTATATGGTCCTGAAGCCGTAACCAGCTTTCCTATCTATAAAGCAAAAGACGAAGAAATATTCAATATCGGAAAACTGCGTTTGCAGGTGATCCATACTCCCGGTCATACGCTGGAATCTACCTGTTACCTGCTGCTGAACGAACAGGGTCAACCTGCCAGCCTGTTTACAGGTGATACCCTCTTTGTAGGTGATGTAGGCCGTCCGGACCTCTTCAGTGGTAACCTGACTAAAGAAGAACTGGCGGGTCTGCTGTTCGACTCCCTGAATAATAAGATCAAAACTTTGCCAGATAACGTAATCGTTTATCCTGCTCATGGTCCAGGTTCTTCCTGTGGTAAGAATCTGGGTCCGAATACTTTCAGTACGCTGGGTGAGGAAAAGGCGACTAACTATGCACTGCTGGCTAACGATAAAGCATCTTTCATTGCTGAAGTAACCGATGGTCTGACTACACCTCCATCCTACTTCCCAATCAATGCAAGAATTAACAAGGAAGGTTACGATACGCTGCAGGCGGTAATGGAAAAGAGTAACCAGCCCCTGAGCGTTGAGGAATTCAAAGCCAAATTGAAAGAAGGCATCCTGATCCTGGATACACGTCCTGCTACTGAATTTGCAGAAGGTTTTGTACCTGGATCCCTCAGCATCGGATTGGAAGGCCGTTTTGCAGAGTGGGCGGGCAGTCTCCTGAACTTTGAGCAGGAAATCGTACTGGTTACTACCCCCGGTCAGGAAGCAGAAACGATCGTTCGTCTGGCACGTGTAGGTTTCGACCATGTAGTAGGTTACCTGAAAGGTGGCTATGAAGCATGGGTTGCTGCTGGTCAAAAACTTGATATGATCATTAACGTAGAGCCTGATGAACTGGCAATGGACATTCCTCATGACCCTAACCTGGTGATTGTGGATGTACGCAAACCAGCTGAGTACGCAGACGGTCACATCAAGGATGCCATTAACCTGACCCTGAGTGATATGACAGATCCGGGCACCCTGGGTGATTTCGATGAATTACATAACCTGTATGTTCATTGCCAGGGTGGTTACAGAAGTATCATTGCCTGCTCCATTCTGAAGAGAGAAGGTATTCACAACCTGCGCAATGTGGAAGGTGGTTTCAACAACATGAAAGGCATACAAGGGCTGGAAGTGGTGAAAGAAAATAACGTATTGAATTAATACACTTATTACCAAATAGTTAAAAAAGGATCGTGCCAGGTGCACGGTCCTTTTTGATTTTGCGGGAGGTATGCTTTTTGACAAACAATGTGGAAAATAGTATTTTCTATGGGCAAACAATTACGAGGACAGATTGCACTGGTCACCGGTAGTAGTACGGGTATCGGAGCCGCTATAGCACTGGCAATGGCCGAAGCAGGCGCTGCCGTGATCATTAACTTTCACAGTGACAAGAGCAGGCCAGATGCGGAGAAAATCCTGGACGATATTAAATCTGCCGGTGGGGATGGTTTCGTACATCAATGTGACATCAGTCAGGAAGCGGAGGTGCTGACCATGTATTCAGCCATCTTATCCCGTTATGGTACGCTTGATATAGCAGTGACCAATGCAGGCATTCAGCAGGATGCGCCATTCCTTGAAATGACCCTGGACCAGTGGAATGTGGTAATTGGGACCAATCTTACAGGACAATTTCTATGTGCCCGTGAAGCCGCAAAGGAATTCAAAAGAAGGGGGGTACAGCCCTCCCGCTCCAAAGCCGCCGGGAAAATAATTTGTATGAGTAGTGTGCACGAAGTAATACCCTGGGCCGGCCATGTGAATTATGCAGCCAGCAAGGGTGGGGTGAAATTACTCATGCAATCTATGGCACAGGAATTGGCTCCATATAAGATAAGAGTAAACAGTCTGGGGCCTGGTGCAATCAAAACACGCATTAACAAAGATGCATGGGATACGCCAGCGGATGAGCAGAAATTATTGGAACTGATACCATATGGCAGGGTCGGGGTTCCTGAAGATATCGCGAAAGCTGCCGTGTGGCTGGCGAGTGATGAGAGTGATTATGTCACAGGTACTACTTTGTTTATTGATGGAGGAATGACCCTTTATCCCGGCTTTGCCGACAATGGATAGAGCATTATAGGATTTTAAAATTTTAACCATGGATTGCAAATCTTTATTGATGGCCGCCAGCACACTGGTGGTTACCAGCCTGTACTCGTGCCGGCCCGGAGATGATACTCTAAAGTTGGCCGTAATTGATAAATTGAATAATTCCCCCGGCATCACTGCCGAGGTGAAAGATGGAATAGTAGACCTAAATGGGGAGGTCCCTAATGACAGTGCGAAAGTAGCAGCAGAAGATGCAGTAAAGAATATAAATGGAGTGAAAGCTGTCAACAATAATATCATGGTGGAACCAGTAATTCCACCGCTACCGCCAATGCCGGAAGATACTGTCAATCAGCAATAAAGGGGCTGACTAAAAAGTAAAATGAAGGTGTTCAGAATTGCGGAAAAGCAATTTCGGCTCCATCACCTACCCGAGAGGGGGGCCCCTTTTTGGTCAGCCCCTCTGAAAACAGGGTTCATTCCCGTTGGTAAATTTCCTCTTTTCATGAATGGTTTTATTGCTGATTATAGCGATGTTTCCACCTTCTGTGGCTCCATACCCACACATCTGGCTGTTCCAATATATTGTTCTCAAGATATCGTACAAAAGTTTCTGTGACCTTGCCTTCCGGTTCCTGCTGGGGATGTTCAAATGCCAGCTTTAGCTTAGCATCGTAGTAGCCTCTCTTTACTTTTCGTATGTCTACAAATACTACAGGTGTATCATTCCTTCTGGCGCTCATTTCCGGTCCTTTATAGAAAGCAGTCATTCTGTTCAGGAAAGGGAACCAGTAGCTACGCCGTGGATTGCCAGGATTCTGATCTGCCACCAGTGCAATGAGGTGTTGTTTATGCTGCCAGGGTGCCATCGCCTCCCTGATATCATTCGCAGGGATCAGTACTGTGCCTGATTTCTCACGAAAGTGACGGAAGAAGCGATCAGCAGATTTGTTGGTGAGCGGCATGTATACTACCAGGAAAGGGAAGCCGACTCTCTGCATGCAAAATACATTGGCCCATTCCCAGTTGAAATTATGGCCTAAATGCAACTGACAACTTTTGCCCTGTGCATAGAGTTCATGTAATACTGTTAAATCACATTTAAAACGTTTTTCCAACGACTTTTTGCTCATGGTCAGCAGTTTGGCGGTCTCCACGATCATATCCGTCAGATTGCGGTAATAACTCCTTGCCAGCCTGGTGATTTCAGCAGGAGATTTTTCCGGAAATGACTTGCGGAGATTGTCAAATACAATCTTTTTCCGGTAGCCTACCAGGTAGTAAATAATGAGGTATAACCCATCGCTGATGAAGTATAACAGCCACAACGGCAATATTGAAATGGCGTATGTAAAAGCCAGAATTAAATAGTACATCTCTACTTAGCAACAAATTCTATAACACAATGTTTTGTACCAGTTCGCTCTTGTTTGGATAATCGGTATTGAAATGAAGACCTCTGCTTTCCTTGCGGAAGGAAGCGCTTTTTACGATCAAATAACCTACGGTGATCAGGTTGCGCAGCTCACACAATTGCGGAGAGACTTCTGTCTTCTCATAGAGGTTTTCTGTTTCTTCGTGCAGAATGTCCAGTCTGCGTATTGCTCTCTGGATACGTTCATTGGTACGCACGATACCAAGATAATCACTCATAATCTGCTTCAGTTCCTTCAGGCTCTGGGTAATGAGGATCATTTCCTTGGGAGCCGTGGTTCCTGCTGCATTCCAGTCAGGTACGTTTCCTTTGAATGGAATTGCATCGATCCTGTTTACGGCCGTCTGGTAACAACGGTGTGCAAACACCATGGCTTCCAGCAGTGAATTGGACGCAAGGCGGTTGGCGCCGTGTAATCCTGTGCTGGAGCACTCGCCGCATGCATACAGGTTCTGAATGCTGGTACAACCATGTTCATTTACTTTGATACCTCCGCAGCTATAGTGAGCAGCCGGAGCTACCGGAATCATGTCCTTCTTCACATCGATACCAGATGTCAGGCATTTCTCATAGATGTTGGGGAAGTGGTGAATGAACTTCTCCATATCCATATGCCGGCAATCGAGGTATACATGTTCTGTACCGGTGATCTTCATCTCACTGTCTATTGCTCTGGCCACGATATCTCGGGGAGCGAGGGAGAGACGGGGATCGTATTTATGCATGAAGTCTTCGCCGTGTATATTGCGCAGAATACCACCATCGCCACGTACAGCTTCTGTAATCAGGAAGGCGTTGTTCACACCCGGCTGATAGAGCGCGGTAGGGTGAAACTGGATGAATTCCATATTTTCAATTCTACCTTTGGCGCGGTACACCATAGCCACACCATCGCCAGAGGCGATAGAAGGGTTAGTGGTGCTACGATACACCTGCCCATTGCCACCAGTGGCGATGAGGGTGATGCGGCTCAGTATCTTTTCTATCTTGTTTGTGAGAAGGTTCAATACGTATACACCATAACATTCAATGTCAGGCGTGGATTTGGTTACCAGGTAACCCAGGTGGTGCTGGGTGATGAGGTCTACCACAAAGCAGTGAGTGACCAGTTCGATATTTGGATGCTGGCGAACGGCTGCCAGCAAGGCTCTTTCTATTTCATAACCCGTGATGTCTTTGTAGTGGATCACCCTGAATTCCGAATGTCCGCCTTCTCTTCCAAGGGCAAAGTCTCCGTCAGGATTCTTATCAAAGTTGGCGCCCCATTCAATGATCTCATTTACCCGCTCGGGGCCTTCCTTTACCACGATCTCTACTATTTTCTCATTGCATAGGCCATCGCCGGCAATCAGGGTGTCTTCAATGTGCTTGGCAAAGCTGTCGTTCTCAAGATCATTCACTACGGCTACACCACCCTGTGCATACTTCGTATTCGTTTCGTCTTCCTGGGTCTTAGTGATGATGGTGATCTTTTTATCTGGACAGGCACCTGCTATTTTGAGCGCATAGGTTAATCCTGCGATGCCGGAACCAATCACTAAAAAATCTGTCTGTTGCATAATAACTCATCTAGCGAATCAAATGTACGGTATATTACCGGATTGCGTAGGGGATACCCTGCTTTTGCCATATATAACGGGTAGCACCGTAGACGAGGCCGTAATTGGCTAATGCGTAGCAGATCAAGCTGATAGTTGGTGGAAGTGCGCCACCGGCAATGAGGAAGGAGATGCCTGCCAGGCAATACCAGCCAGCTGGCTGATCACTGAGGCGAAAGGCATGCATAACGGATTGGAGGGCTATAGAAGCAGTGAAAAGACAAAGGACCACAGGCCAGACCGTTTCCAGTGTAGGCAGGAAATAGAAGAAGATCGCCAGACCCAGCGCTTCTGTCAGAAAGATAAATGCCCACTTACAGGTAGGTAGTGGATAATTCGTATACCGGATCTTTAAAAAGAAAGCAATATAGACGATGTGAACCAGCGGTATAGAAGCACCGGCGAGAAGGTGGACTAAAGGTGGACTTGTAATAGCTAAGCCTATGATTAACAGCACTCTGATAAGTGTTGGTGTGTAGCGGGTGCCGGATATGAAAAATACGGCCGCATAAACAATTAAAAGAACCATTGACAGCTCCTTCAGCCATGCGGAATTCACAAAACAGCCCCAAAGCAGTATAGGCATTGTGCCCCAATAAAGACTGTTAAAGACAACCGGTTTCATGTTACTAAAATAAGGATTTACACCGTAGCAAGGATCACTTTAAATGTAGTACCATTACTACTGGTACTATCTACTTTCAATTGCCCGCCATGCAGCTGGATGATTTGCTGAGAGAGGCTAAGACCGATACCGCTGCCTTTGCGCTTAGTGGTATAGAAAGGGATAAAGATCTTATTGATTGCATCCGCATCTATACCCGGACCATTGTCGGCAATGGAGATGCAAACCTGGTTAGGCGTGGTCATCGTTGCGGTGAGTTTGATTTCCGGGTGAGCGGTGTGTTCCAGTGCATCCATGGCATTTTTGACCAGGTTGATCAGCACCATCTGCAACTGGGCACTGTCTGCATGAATTTCTGCACCGGCAGAATCTACTTCAAACTGGTAATAGATGCCTGCCTGTTTAAGATCCGATTGCAACAGGTTACTCACTACTGTGATCAGTTCCTTGATATTAACATCCGTGAATTGTGGCTTGGGAAGAGCGGTATAATCCCTGTAGGCGTTGACGAAGTTCATGATGCCTTTACTCCGGCTTTTGATCGTTTCCAGCGCTTCTATCAGGTCGGTAATCGCCTCGGGCTGGTGGCTATCCGGTGCAATGTCCTGCTCTATAATATCCTGCATGGTGCTTATGAGGGATACGATCGGGGTGACAGAGTTCATGATTTCATGACGAAGGATCTTGGTCAGGTTCTGCCAGGCTTCCAGCTCTTTTTGTTGCAGCTCTGCATGAATGTTTTGCAGGGAGATCAATTTGACCAGGCGGCCCTGTAAACGTACAGTTGCTGCCTGAATCGAGAGTTGTTGTTCAGTACGGGTACGATACAGGATCTTATTGCCGGAGTGCACCTGTAGCAATAATTCAGGCAGATCGGGGTGAGCTGATTTTAACTCTGCTATGTTGCGTAGGCGATAGATGCCCAGTAACTTGAAAGCTGCAGGGTTGATGAGTTCTATTCTACCCTCCGCATCAAAAGACAGTACGCCGATGCTGATATGCTGTACGATCGTATCGATGTATTTCAGGTTCGCTTCCTTTTCGGCCCTGGTTTGCCGAAAGGCTTCCAGTACTTCGTTGAACTGGTAATTGAGTGCCTGAAAGCTTTTCCCCATTTTATTATCGGCGCTGAACCGGATGGAAAAGTCTTCGTAACGGATGGACTCCAAAAAAAGTGTGAGCTTTCTGTTAATCCTGTTCATGTAGTAATACATTCCATAGATCTGCAGGCAGATCAGGGCGGCGATAGCTAACCCGGGAATCGGCCCCAGTATCCTCCATACTTCTACGCCGGCAATGGTGCTGGCGGTGAGCAGGAGTATTCGCAGGAATATATTGACGCTGAACCGGTTCATTTAGATATTATATTTTTCCAGTCTTCTATAGAGTGCTGCTCTGCTGAGGCCCAGTTCCCTGGCGGCTTCAGTGATGTTGCCATTACATTTCTTCATGGCCTGGGTGATGATGTTGCGCTCCATTTCTTCCAGGTTATAGCCGGTATTCAGCTGGGTTTCCTGTACAGGGTTTTTCACAAATACATCTTTAGCCTGCAATACCTTGCCCTGGGAGAGAATGACCGCTCTCTCCATAGCGTGTTGCAGTTCACGGATATTCCCTGGCCAGTCATATTGTAGCAACTGCTGTACGAGTGATTCGTGCAGACTATTCACCGGGCGTTTATATTTACTGCTATACAATTGGAGGAAATGTTCTGCCAGGGCTATGATGTCTTCCTGTCTTTCTCTGAGAGGAGGAAGGTGTATTTCAATTGTATTGATCCGGTAGAGTAAATCCTGGCGAAACAGGTATTGTGCCGCCATCTGCTGAATGTTGCGGTTAGTGGCGCAGATAAGACGTACATCTACAGGATGGGCTTTGTTACTACCTACTTTGGTCACCGACCTGTTTTGCAATACGGTGAGCAGTTTTGCCTGTAACGGAAGGGAAATGTTTCCCAGTTCATCGAGGAAGATGGTGCCTTTGTTGGCTTCTTCAAACCGACCGATCCTGTCTTCGCGGGCATCTGTAAAGGCGCCTTTCACATGGCCAAACAGTTCACTTTCAAACAGACTTTCACTGATGGCCCCAAGGTCTACGCTCACAAAAGGGTGGGAGGTACGATGGGAGAGCTGGTGAATATGTCTGGCCAGCATATCCTTGCCAGTGCCATTTTCACCTAGAATGAGTACGTTGGCATCTGTGCCGGCTACCCTTTCAGCTGTATCCAATACTGCCATCATGGACGGACTATTGCCAATGATTGAACTATTATTGTTAGTCGCTGGGGTAGGTGGGGCTACCTTGTCCTTGTGTTGGTGTTTTTTGTTGTAAGCTCCCTGCATAGTGGCCAGGAGCTTTTCATTTTCCCAGGGTTTCAGCACAAAATCAGCTGCTCCTGCTTTGATGGCCCTTACTGCCATTTCCACGTCGCCATAGGCCGTGAACATAACTACTGCTGCAGTGGGTTGAATGTCCAGTATCCTGTCCAGCCATTCAAATCCTTCCTTACCACTGCTCAGGTCACGGGTAAAGTTCATGTCCAGCAGGATCACGTCGTATTCAAAATTAGATACCAGGTAAGGGATCTTCTGGGGATTGCGCTCAAAGTCTACCTGGCCAAAATGGCGTTTCAACAGGAGGCGTGCTGCGCGCAATACGTCCATATCATCATCTACTATCAGTATTTTACCAGGCAGTGTAGTCGTAGTCATAACCAATTCAAATAAATATATTGTTGATAGAGCACCGCAAACAATGTTCCCGACAATGATTGACCTGGGCAAACGAATGCGGATGTGGCTACTGGCAATATTATAAAAAGATTTCGGTTTTTGGCAGTACTGGCAACGGATTGGGGGAAAGTGTCCGGAATTGGACGTACAGTGTGCGGTACAGGACGTTTTGAAAGGATGCTGTGCTTTGAAATGCTTTACTGGTAAAGGATTCCCGGCTTTGGCATGCCGGTTGTCTTATCCGGTATGCAAGTTTAGCACATTCACCTATGGATAGAAAAATAGAAAAGAAATACTGGTCAAAGAAAAGGATCACCCTGGTAAGTGGAGGCGCAGTCGTAGCACTGTTGCTGATCTATAACCTGATCTTTGCCGATCACCGCTCGAAATTAAATGTAGAGAAGGACAAGATTACTATTTCTAAAGTTACCCGGGGTACTTTCGATACATATATTGCTGTTACAGCAGTCGTATTACCTTTGAAGACCATACGCCTCGATGCAATCGTAGGTGGGTACGTGAGTCAGAAATACCTGGAAGGAGGTAGTATGGTGAAAAGGGGAGATAGTATTCTCCGCCTGCAAAACCAGAATATGGAAATGGAGTTTGTGAACCATGAAACTGAAATATATCGCCTGATCAATGAGCTGCAGAATACCCGGCAGACCCTGAAACAGAACCGGTTTACTATGCAGCAGACACTCAATGAACTGGACTTTCAGATAGATCAGGCCAAGGATCTGTATGACAGAAATAAGCAGCTGGTAGATGAAAAAATCGTGGCCCGCCAGGATTATATTAAGTATAAACTTGATTACGAAAGGCTGGTGAAACAAAAGCAGATTGAAATTGAAAGCCAGAAATTTCAGGAAGAGAATGCCAAAATCCAGATTGAAAGATTGGAATCTACAATCTCCCGCACCCAGCGTAATCTTCAGCTGATGAAAGATAATATGAACAACCTGGTATTGAAAGCACCGATTGACGGACAGTTATCCTCAGTAGATGCTGAAGTAGGGGGTAGCATACAAGCTGGCCAGAACATCGGGCAGATTGACGATCTGAATGGTTTCAAAATGAGAGCCGAGGTCGATGAACACTATATTTCAAGGGTATTCCCTGGTCTGAAAGCCAGCTTTGAATTTAATAGCAAGAACTATGAACTTGTTATCATCAAAGTATATCCTGAGGTAAAAAACGGCCGATTCAATGTAGACATGAAATTTGACAAAGAAACTCCCGATGGCATCCGCAGGGGACAATCCTCTCCTATCCGCCTCGAATTAGGTAAATCTTCTGCAGCCCTGTTGCTGCCTGTAGGTGGTTTCTTCTCTGACACTGGTGGTAACTGGGTGTACGTTGTGGATAAAAGCGGTAAACGTGCTGTAAAGCGCAATATCTCCCTGGGTCAGAAAAATCCGCAGTTCTTTGAAATTCTCGAAGGATTGGAGGAAGGCGAACAGGTGATCACTTCATCCTATGAGAATTTTGGAGACAAAGAAGTATTAGTATTTTAATATAATCAAAATAACATCAATGATACGTACCGTTAATCTGCAAAAAATATTTACCACTGAAGAGATCGAAACTTCTGCGCTCAATGGAATCAACATGGAAGTAAAAGACGGTGAGTTTGTTGCTATCATGGGTCCATCAGGTTGTGGTAAATCTACATTATTGAATATCCTGGGGCTGCTGGATAATCCATCCGGTGGAGAGTATCACTTCTGGGATCATGAAGTAGCAAGAATGAGTGAAAGACAACGTGCCCAGTTGAGAAAAGGGTCTATTGGATTCGTATTTCAGAGCTTTAACCTCATCGACGAGCTGACTGTTTTTGAAAATGTGGAATTGCCACTCCTATACCTGAAAGTACCTGCCAGCGATCGTAAAAAGAAAGTGGAAGAAGTACTGGAACGTATGAACATCATGCACCGCCGTAACCACTTTCCGCAGCAGTTATCAGGTGGTCAGCAACAGCGTGTGGCGATAGCGCGTGCCGTAGTGGCAAAGCCCAAAATGATATTGGCGGATGAGCCTACCGGTAACCTCGATTCTACAAATGGTGAAGAGGTCATGAAACTATTGCAGGAATTGAATGATGGGGGTACTACCATGATCATGGTAACGCACAGCCCTTATGATGCCGGATTTGCACATCGCGTGGTTAACCTGTTTGATGGTAAGGTCGTGACTGAAAACATCAAGGAGCAGTTTCACGTATAATAAACCATAATTGCCATGCTTAAACATTATTTCAGAATAGCACTCCGCCATCTCAGGCGGCAACAGATCATCACTGTGATTAACATACTGGGATTGGCGATTGGGATGGCATGTTGTATGTTGATTGTATTGTTTGTCAGGAACGAATACGGGTTTGATAATTTTCATCCTGATGGGAAGAATATTTATCGGGTGACCAACAGCTTTACAAAAGCAGGGGAAACCGACTATGGGGGTAATACCCAGTGGCCTGTTGGACCATATCTGAAAAATGAAGTAAGCGATATAAAAGAGTCAGTACGTATGATGAACGCTGGCACTGCATTGTATACTTTTCAGGATAAGCAATATGTAGATCCTTTAGCATATGCAGATGCCGGTTTTTTCACTTTGTTTAACTTCCCACTGGTAAAAGGTAATGCCAAAACAGCATTACAGGAGCCATATACTATGGTCGTTACTGAAAAAATTGCAAAGAAGTATTTCGGTAATGATGATCCTATAGGTAAAATACTGAAGGTAGATAACCAGTTTGATTGTAGAATAACTGCTGTGTCAAAAGATCTGCCTCTCAATACAGACATTGGAGGAGATATCATTTTATCTTATAGCACGTTTGAACAGCTGGTGAAAAAGGATGGGGGTTCAATGGAGCAATGGTATAATTTTAATGATAACACCACGTTCGTACAATTGCCTGAAGGCGTAAGCCTGATTAAGATGGAATCTCAACTACTGGCATTTACAGACAGGCATGTCAAAGCGATTGCCAGTTCGCTTGGAGAAGTATTTGGATTGCACCTGCAACCATTGGCCAATATACATTTGCATCCACAGGGGGATAAAAACAAGCAGGATAACACCCATTTACTCTATATCTATATTGCTATTGCCATCTTTATCATAATGATCGCCTGCTTCAATTTTATGAACCTTATTACTGCCCGGGCCGATGAAAGAGCGGTTGAAGTAGGTGTAAGAAAAGTAATGGGTAGCGAGCGCCGTCAGCTGATTGTACAATTTATGTCAGAAGCGGTGTTGTTAACCACGATCTCATTTGTACTGGCTATCTTCCTTGCTCTGCTTTTCATGCCATGGTTTAATAAAATCACGGGTAAGGAATTCCAGCTCTTTACGTTGAGCAATCTTCCCTTCCTCGGATACCTTTTTACTATGTCAGTAGTAGTAGGATTGTTGTCTGGCAGTTATCCTGCGCTGTACCTTTCCGGTTTTCTGCCGGTGGCTGTGCTGAAAGGAGGATTCAAAACATCCGGTTCCCGGGTATGGATCAGAAAGGCATTGGTGATCGCACAGTTTTCAATCGCTATTATTTTGATTGTAGCTACGATTGTTGTATACAGTCAGTTGCGCTTCTGGCAGAACAAATACCTGGGGTTTGATAAGGATAGATTAGTGAATATAAATATTGCTTCGGAAAGTGCGAGAAAGAATATCAAAGTGATAAAAGAAGATTTACTAAGACTGCCAGGTGTTCAAAATGTAACTGTTTCCAATACAGCCATGGGCCGGTATGTTGGTGCTGTGAACCCGGTAGTAAAGGATGGAGATAGTGAAGATAAATCAATCGTGACCAGTGTAATTATCGGCGACTTTGATCTGCTGAAAACATTGGATATAAAATTGACAAAGGGACGTGACTTTTCTACAGGTTTTGCAACAGATAGTAATAATGCTTTTATTGTCAATGAAGCAATGGTAAAGGCGATGAACCTGCATGACCCCATTGGCCAGCGTATCAAATGGCTTCCCGGGTTTACCGAACGAAAAGGAGAAATTATCGGTGTAGCAAAGGATTTTAATTACTCTAACCTTACGATTCCGGTATCGCCGGCTATTTATATCGTTAGGAAAGAGGGATTTAGTGTGATGAGTATCCGGTTGGCAAAAGGGGGAGATCTCACAAAGGAGGTAGCTGCTGTAGAAAAAGTGTGGAAGAAATATGTGCCTGACTACCCTTTAACTTATTCATTTGTAGCTGATGATCTGGCGCATCAGTATATCAATCAGGACCGCCTGGCATCCCTCTTTGGTACATTCTCTATGCTCGCAATTATTATCGCTTGTATGGGCTTGTTTGGACTTAGCATTTTGATCGCGAGACAGCGTACCAAGGAAATTGGTATCCGAAAAGTACTGGGGGCTTCTACTGCAAATATTACCAGATTGCTCTCACAGGATTTTATGCAGCTTGTACTGATATCCCTACTGGTCGCCGTCCCTATATCCTGGTTCCTGATGAACACATGGTTGCAGGACTTTGCCTATCGCATTAATGTAGAGTGGTGGATGTTTGTATTCGCAGGCGTCATGGCCATGATCATTTCATTGTTCACCATTAGTTTCCAGTCAGTAAGAGCGGCACTGACTAACCCCGTAAAATCATTGAGAACTGAGTAAAGATATTTAAGTCGTTACGTTTTAAAATGACAAGTTCAAAATGAAACCTGGGCCGGTATTGACCAGCCCTTCCTTTTTACAAATTTTAAACCGTTTGTTATGATTAGGAGTTACATCAGGATCGCGTTGCGCAACCTATGGCGTAATAAGTTATTCTCTGCGATCAACATTGGTGGGTTGGCAATTGGTATGGCGATTAGCTTTATGCTGATGCTTTATGTGCTCTTCCAGTTTAGTTTCGACCAATTTCATAAGAATGTAAATAATATATACCAGGTAGTGACTGAGGATGCAGGTGTATGGACTACACCAGTTCCGCTGGCGTCTACGCTGGAGAAAACAATACCCGGAATCAAAACAACCTCCCGTGCAAGTTATTTCTACGCTCACCTACTACAGGCAGGTGAAAACAGTATTAAGTTGACTGGCGGTTATGTTGATCCTCAATACCTGAATATTTTTAGTTTTCCTGTCATCAATGGAAATGTAAAACCATTGAATGAGAAGAATGAAATTGTAGTTACCACGAGTACCGCACATAAGTTATTCGGAGACACGAATCCCATTGGCCAGTTAGTAAAGCTGGATGCGCAGGATCCTCTGGTAGTGAGTGCTGTAGTGAATGATCCCCCTGCAAATTCTTCTATTCAGTTTGACTATTTGTGTAGCTGGTCGTTGTATGCTGCAAAAGAACAATGGATTAAAGATAACACCTGGGGCAACTTTGGTATTATGACTTTTGTATTGCTGCAACCAAATGCATCGATCGCGACTGTTCAGGGCAAAGTAAAGCATGTGCTGCAAGATGCAGGGAACAATAATATTAATACGACCCTTATGCTGCATGCGGCAAAGGATTGGAAATTATATAATACGATCAAAGATGGGAAAATCATTGGTGGTAACATTGAAACAGTACGTCTGTTCTTATTGCTCGCACTGGGTATTTTGCTGATTGCCTGTGTGAATTTTATGAACCTGAGTACCGCACAGGCAGAGCGTAGGGCTCGCGAAGTAGGGGTGCGGAAAGCGATTGGTGCTAACAGGAGATTACTGATCTTTCAGTTTTTCGGGGAGTCTTTAATATTGGTAACACTGTCTACTGTATTGGCGTTATTGCTGTTGTGGATACTGTTGCCGGCATTCAATACTTTTGCAAATAGTGCGCTGAAATTAAGTAAAGCACCCCTGGTCTTTTGGAGCTCATTGCCTTGTTTACTGCTGGTAACGGGATTACTGGCTGGTAGCTATCCGGCATTGTATCTTTCTTCCTTCAAACCGATCAAAGTATTGAAAGGTGGTGTTACCAAAATGAAAGGTAATTTCTTATCCAGACAGGCTTTAGTCGTATTCCAGTTTGGATTGGCAGTGGTACTCATTATTACGACAATTGTCATTTATCGTCAGCTCTATTTTATCCAGCACAAACCTATTGGTTACGATCCCAAAGGGCTTGTGGATATAGAACTGGAAGGTAGATTATATGACGGGTATGATGCTTTTAGAAATGCAGTGATTGCTTCAGGTGGTGCTGTAGAGGGCACTATTGTGAGTAACCAGATCACTAATGCAGGCAGTACAACCTGGGGCCTTAAATGGCCGGGACAGGAGGCAGGAGAAGATCAGCAATCATTTGGTGTGATTGCTACTGCCGCAAATTTTGCCAGTACATTTAGTATCCCTGTCTTACAGGGCAGAGACTTTTTATCCACTGCAGATTCTATGTCTATCATGGTGAATGAAACTGCATTGAAAGCAATGCACCTGAAGGACCCAATGGGACAGGTGATCACTTACAATGGACAGCGCCGTACGATTACGGGTGTAGTCAAAGATTTTGTATGGGAGACGTCTTATAAGCCTGCAACACCCATGATCTTCACATATAATCCTGACTGGCGTGGTGTGATGACCTTTAAATTGAATCCAGCGCTTTCCGTAAAGGCATCTATGGACAGACTGGAAAAAGTGTATCATGAGATGAATCCTGACTATCCTTTCAATTATACTTTTGTAGATGACAGTTACCAGAAGAAATATGATAATGAAAGATTCCTGAGCAGGGCGATCAACATCTTTGCTTCGCTGGCTGTCATCATCAGTTGTCTTGGGTTGTTAGGCTTGTCAGTATTTGCGGCGGAACAGCGTAAGAAAGAAATTGGTATTCGCAAGGTAATGGGAGCAGGCGTGCAGCAAGTGATGTTGCTGTTGTCAAAAGAGTTCCTGAAACCTGTATTAATCGCCATTCTCATCGCATCACCAATCTCAGCTTATATCATGAATAACTGGCTACAGCATTACACTTACCGTGTTGACATTGAGTGGTGGATGTTTGGCATAGCTGGATTGCTCGCTGTATTGATTGCATTGGCGACAGTAAGTATACAATCCTTCAGAGCTGCTAATATGAACCCTGTTAAAGCATTGAGAACAGAATGAGTACTTATTTCAAAATAGCATTCCGTAACCTGGTTCGTCATAAAACCTATGCAGGTATCAATATCGCCGGTCTGGCATTAGCTATGGCCGCATGTCTGCTTATTTACAGGATAGTGCATTTTGAAATGAGTTTTGACATGTTTCATGCTGGTCAGGAGAGAATATACAGAGTCGTATCTGTGACGCAGCAATCAAATGGAACGGAATATTTCATGGGTGTGCCTTTCCCTGTGCCGGGTGCATTGCGAAAAGATTTTCCGCAGTTGGAAAATATAGGCGCCATCCGTCAGACCGATGGGGTGATCATCGTAGATGATAAGAAATTCAGAGAGCGGGATCGGGTGTATTATACCGAACCGTCTGTATTTGAAATATTAGGTTTCAAATGGCTGTATGGCAACCCTCGCGAGTCATTGTCAGCACCGGGTGCAGGTGTAATAACCAAAAGTATTGCGGTGAAATATTTTGGTAACTGGGAAGCCGCAATTGGTAAAACCTTCAATCATAATAACGAGAGAATAATAAGAGTAACTGGCATTCTGGATGATATGCCTGCAAATACAGATTTCCCATTTAGTGTGGCGATATCTTATGCCACTTTGCTGCCACAACTGAAACAGGATGATTGGCTGACGGTAAATGAAGCACATAGCGTGTTGGTAAAACTGCCTGCCGGTATGGATATGGCACATGGTAACACCATGTTGTCCGATATGATCAATAGATATAAGCCGAAAGAAAACCGCAATGAACAATTGCAGTTACAGCCATTGTCGACTGTACATACAGACACACGCTTTCGCAATTATAATGCTGTTTTTAGCCTGCGCATGATCAGTGGATTGATGTTGGTGGGTCTGTTTTTATTGATTATAGGTAGTGTCAACTTTATAAATATTGCTACTGCACAGGCAGTGACCCGTTCGCGGGAAGTGGGTGTGCGCAAAGCATTGGGGGGTGGCAGAAAACAATTAATAGGACAATTTCTGGCAGAGACATTTGTCATTACTTTTTTTGCATTGTTGTTAGGATTGTTAATTGGTAAATTATGTCTGCCTGAAGTATGCAGCATTATGCGGTTGCCAATGCTGGAATTATTTGATACAGATTTGTTCTTCTTTATTGTTGGGTTATTAATAGCAGTAACGCTATTAGCAGGTGGTTATCCTGCATTCATCATGTCAGGATTTAATCCTGTCACCGCACTAAAAGGTATTAAAATATCTGGTAGTCTTTCTCTCAGAAGAGTATTAGTGGTGTTGCAGTTTGCAGTAGCACAGATACTGCTCATCTGTATGATGGTCGTGATGAGTCAGATGAGAAAAGTATTGCATGCGCCATTGGGGTTTGATCAGAAAGCAGTGGTAACGGTATCTATACCAAAGGATAGTGCTTCTGTACAGCAATTTGGGTTTATCCGCAATCAACTGTTGCAATCACAGGGAATTAAAAATGTAAGCTTCAGTTTTACACCTGCATCCAGTTATGGTGGTTGGTTTGGCAGATTACGATTCGAGGGGCGTACGATGAATGATTTAAGTGTGGATTTAAAATTTGCTGACCAGTCATACGTCAATACTTATGGTATGCAACTGATAGCAGGTAATAATTATACACCCGCAGATACGACCAATGGTTTTGTCGTGAACGAAACACTTGCTAAAACATTGGGATATCGTGAGCCTGCTGATATTGTTGGTAAGCGAATGGCATTCTTTGACGACCAGGTATCCGGGCTGATTATAGGAGTAGTAAAGGACTTCAGGGCAAATAGTCTGAAAGAACCAGTCTCCCCGTTAGTATTGATGAATAATACTTCCTGGTATCGAACACTGAATGTAAAGATCGATCCGGATCAGATGCCGGAAGCGCTGGCAGCAATAGAAAAAACGTGTAAGACGGCATGGCCAACTTACCTGTATGAATATGAATTCATGGATGATCTGTTGAAAGACTTTTACCAGGAAGAGATACAGTTGTCTGCTTTGTATAAATTGTTTGCTTTTGTAGCGATGTTCATTTCATGTTTGGGTTTGTATGGACTGGTATCTTTGATGGTGGTACAGCGTAGAAAGGAAGTAGGCATTCGCAAAGTATTAGGAGCTTCTGTAATGGATGTACTGGTATTATTATCTAAGGAATTCACGCTACTGGTGATCATTGGTTTTATCATTGCTGCACCGCTGGCCGCTTATTTCATGCAGGGGTGGTTAGCTACTTTCAATGTAAGGATCGCTTTACAGGCGAATCTGTTTTTACTCACTATAGGAGGGGCTTTAGTCATTGCATGGATGACTGTGGGGATTCGCACTATCAAAGCAGCACTGGCCAATCCGGCAAAAGCTATCAGAACTGAATAAAATATTGGTATGTTCTATAACTATATAAAAATAGGATGGCGCAACCTGATGCGTCAGAAGGTTTTTTCCGTGATCAATATCACGGGAATGACGGTGGCGTTTTGTGTTGCTTTCCTCCTGGGTATTGCGGCTTATTTTGAATGGTCTTACGATCAGTTTCATACAAATAAAAACAGCGTTTTACAGATCTATACTGCTGAACGGATGGCGGATGGGAGTATACAGAACAACAGTAGCCAGGCCGCTCCATTTGGCCCAGCCATTGAGAAAGAATGTTCTGCTGTACAATCGGCTACCCGTTTTGGATGGGACTATGAAGCAGTTTCTTATAAAGAAAGATCCCTGGACCTGCATGTTACTTTTGTAGATCCTTCTTTCCTGTCTATGTTTAGTTTTCCCCAGCTGGAAGGAGACAAAAATGCATTGCAGAAACCCAGTCAGATCCTTATTACGAAAAAGGCGGCAGACAAGTTGTTCCAGGGTGAATCACCCATCGGTAAGCTGGTGCAGATCAACATGAATAATCATCTGAAGCCATTTACCATTGCCGGTGTGATGGCTGATGTACCACGCAACAGCAGCATCGGTTTTGAAGTGCTTTGCAGTTTTCAGAATGTAATTGCAGGGCTGGATGATCCTGATACCTGGGACAATCAATCCTACCAGGTATTTGCGCAACTGCGTCCTCATGCTACACCTGCTATGCTGGAACAGCAAATGAAAGCAGTGATCCATAAGTACAGGAACAATAAGCTGAGTAGCATGAAAGAGAATGGTGTAACACCTGGTCCTGATGGGGAAATGTTGACGATGCGTACCTTTCTATTATCAGATATGCATTTCAGAGAAGAGAGTAATACGGGAGGAGACATTAACCCATTTTATCCCTGGATGTTACTGATCATGGCGCTGTTGATTGTAGCAACTGCCAGCATCAATTTTATCAACCTGAGTATGGGCAGATCCTTTACGAGGGCAGGGGAGATTGGTTTGAGAAAAGCATTGGGCGCTGTACGTACACAACTCATCATGCAGTTTTGGTGTGAAGCTCTGATCGTTTGCTTCATTGCTTTTATGGCCAGTCTTGCATTGGGCTTATTAGTTCTGCCATCTTTCAATCGTCTATTCAGCTATCATCTTGACTTCTCTATTTTACTAAATGTAAGATTGATTAGCTGGACCATTATTACTTTCTTCTTTGTAACTATACTGGCAGGTGGTTATCCTGCCTGGTTAATAGCCCGCACCAACCTGATTGAAGTGCTGAAAGGCAAGATGAGTTTAGGTAAAAGTGGTTTTCTGAGAAATACACTCATCGTGGTTCAATTTGTAGTAGCGGTATTGCTCATTAGTTCTACCGCAGTGCTCTGGCAACAGCTGCATTACCTCCGTACCCGGCCTATGGGTTTTGATACAGAGCAGGTGATCAGTATCCCTATGACGGGCAATGTAGATGCTACGAAGGTGCTTGCGCGCATGCAACAGCAATTAAATGGAGATCCACATGTTATTTCCAGCACGGCATCCTACATGAATCTGGGGGCCGGGTTGGCAGGTGGTGAATCTACATGGAAAGTTGGTTTTAATTTCAAGGGGCATGATGCAAAGACGGTATGGGTACCCGTGGAGTATGATTATTTGCAAACGTTAGGCTTGCAACTGGTATCCGGAAGGGATTTCTCCAGGTCGTTTGGTGCTGACTCCAATACGGTTATTGTAAATGAAAAACTGGCGGCAGCATTGGGAGGAGGGAAAGATGTAGTAGGAGAGCACTTCGAATTTGACGGGCAACAAATACAGATCATCGGAATCATAAAAGATTTTAACTTTAAATCTCTGCGTCAGGGAATAGGACCATTGGCATTGAAACTAACGCCATCATTACAGGCAGCTGCTATATTTGTGAAGGTGAAACCCACAGACCTGCCTGGCGCTATGGCTGCCGTGGAAAGGGGCTGGAAGGAGGTAGTGCCGCAAGGGGACTTTAAAGGCTCCTTCCTGAATGACAATGTAAACCGTATGTACGAGGCAGAAGCCAGGTTGGCTACCATCATTGTTTGTAGCGCCATATTGGCTATTCTCATCTCATGTATGGGCCTGTTTGCAGTAGCCGTACTGGTAATAGGGCAGCGGAACAAGGAGATTGGTATCCGCAAAGTAATGGGGGCTTCCGTAGGCAGCATCGTTGCCCTGCTGTCAGGAGGATTTTTAAAACTGGTGGCTATAGCCATCATGATTGCCACACCCATGGCCTGGTATATAATGAGTACCTGGTTACAGCATTTTGCTTACCGCATTCAGATTCAATGGTGGTTATTTGCCCTCGTTGGAATGGCGGCACTCATTATTGCATTTTTTACTATCAGTATACAAACGATCAGAACAGCATTCATGAATCCCGTAAAATCGATCAAAACAGTTTAAAATAATGATACAGCTAAAGCACATTTCAAAATATTATTCCGTAGGATTTGGCAAAAATGAAATATTGAAAGATATTGACCTCACAATATTTGAAGGAGAGTTTGTATCCATTATGGGGCCTTCTGGTTCTGGGAAGTCTACATTACTGCATATCTTGGGACTGTTGGAAGAGCCTTCACAGGGAGAATACCTATTCGAAGGTGAACCGGTACATAAGATGAATGAAAAGAAGCGTACCCAATTGCACCGGGGATCCATCGGGTTTGTGTTCCAGGCATATCACCTGATAGACGAATTGACCGTTTATGAAAACATAGAAACACCTCTTTTATATAAAAATATTCCATCGGCAGAAAGGAAGAGCCGTGTAGCAGACGTACTTGACAGGTTTAATATTGTAGCGAAGAAGGATCTTTTCCCAAACCAGTTATCTGGAGGACAGCAGCAACTGGTAGGTATTGCCCGCGCCATTGTAGCTGAACCCAGGGTAATACTGGCGGACGAACCAACCGGTAATTTGCATTCTGATCAGGCCAAAGAAATCATGGAACTCTTCAAACAATTAAACCAAAGAGACAAGATCACCATTATACAGGTTACACACTCCGAGTTAAACGCAACCTACGGTCAGCGAATTATACAAATCCGCGACGGGAAAATCGCATAATTGGGAGTTAATAATTTAATAATCCGGTGTTGAAAGTCTCTTTGATTCAGCAGAATAGCCGTTTTGCCAGCTGCAGACTTTGAACGCCGGTTTTTTGTACCGTAACGGGATCGTTTTTCAGGCTTTTATAAAGAAAATGTTTATGTTATCATTACAATTAGTATATTTTTGGAATGTCATGAAATTATCCAAGTACCCGGGATGTATCCTGGCAATTTGTTTATTCTTTGCTAACACTGTAGCAACTAAAGCACAGGATACCTGGAGCCTTCAGCGTTCCGTAGATTATGCCCTGGCTAATAACATAGATATCAGGCAGCAGGTCGTGCAGAAAAGACTGGCGGAACTGACGCTTCATCAAAGCAAGATGGCACAGATTCCTACGCTGAATGGATCGTTGAATGGCAGCTATGCCAACGGTCGTAATATTGACCCAAATACCAACACATTCATCACTTCAGCTGTTACTTCTTATAGCGGGGTTTTATCTGCAGGGGCTAACCTCTTTAATTTCTTCTACCAGCAGAATACAATTGCCGCTAATAAATATCAATATCAGGCACAGGATAAGTTGCTGGAGAAAGCAAGGAACGATGTCGCCTTTAATATTGCCACCTCATTTTTACAGATCCTGCTGAATACAGAGCAGGTACATATAAGTGAAGTACAGGTAAAACTCACCGTGGATCAGTTGGAGAATACCAAGAAACTGGTAATAGCGGGGTCCGTACCTGAAAGTAATCAGGCAGACCTTGAATCGCAGCTGGCTTCGGATAGTGTGACCCTGGTGAATGCCCAGAACCAGGTGATTCAATCTACCTTACAGATGAAGGCCCTGTTGAATCTGAGTTTTGATCAGCCATACGTACCACAGATACCGGATAATATTACTGAAATTCCGCTACCAAGACTGGATGAAGTAGATCCGGAGATGGTGTATAGTGCCGCCACTTCCAATAACCCACAGATAAAGGCCGATCAGCTGCTGGTTAAATCTTATGAAAGATCCTATGCTGCTTACAGAGCACAGATGTATCCGACGTTATCTGCTTCAGGACAAGCTTATAGCAGCTATGCTAACAGTGCAAAGGATGGAGAAATTGTCTCAATTAAATCTGTTGAGGATGTGAATGTCGGTACGGTAGCGGTAAATGGAACAACTTATGACGTAACGACTAAGTCATACACCTATAATACGAAATACACTACAATCCCATTGGGTACCCAGGTTAGCAATAACTTTAAGCAAACGATTGGCTTGTCTCTCAACATTCCTATTTTAAATGGATGGACCTACCGCACTAATGCGCAGAAGGCAAGACTCAATATTGAAACGCAGAAACTGACCATGGAAAAGGATAACCAGAAACTTCGTCAGGATATCTACACTGCTCATGCAAATGCTGTTACCTCTTTGCAGAAGTTCTATGCAGCATCCAGAGGAGTAGACGCATCCCAGAAGGCATTTGATTTTGCCACTAAACGATTTGATCTGGGTTTAATGAATACGATTGATTATATTACTACACAAAGCAAATTGTTCAATGCGCAGATCAACAAGGTATCCGCGCAGTACGACTATATATTTAAAATGAAGCTTCTGGAGTTTTACAGGGACCAAAAAATAGCGCTGTAGCAAGTCCAACTCCTTTTTGAAATACACCGGCATATGAAGAAAAAAAGAAAGACACTTTATAGAGTGATCATACCTCTTATTGTACTTGTCATTATTATTTGGGTCCTGCTGGCAAGCAGAAGATCTGAAGGTATCAAAGTTGCAACAGAACAAGCTGGTTATAAAGACATTATAGAAGTAGTGTCGGCCAGTGGCAAGATTTATCCAGAAACTGAAGTAAAGGTAAGCTCCGATGTATCCGGTGAAATTGTTGACCTGCCGGTCATAGAAGGAGACTCCGTTAGAAAAGGCCAGGTGCTGGTGAAGATCTATGCAGATGTATACGGCTCTATGAGGGACAAAGCGAATGCTGCCCTGAGTCAGGCGCAGGCGCAACAAGCCAATAGTGCTGCATCACTGGCTGCATACAAAGCCAAACTGGATCAGAACAAACTGGCTTATGATCGTAATAAAGAACTGTTGACACAGAAAGTAGTATCCCGCAGCGAGTTTGAAACTGCTGAAGGTACTTATCGCTCCGCCCTCGCAGATTACAATGCTGCTGTGGAGGCTGTAAATAGTAACCGCTTTGCGGTAGCCAGTGCCCGCGCTAGTTTAACAGAAGCAAATACCAACCTGAACAGAACTACGATCGTTGCTCCCATGAATGGTATCGTATCCCTGCTGCCAATGAAGAAAGGCGAGCGTGTGGTAGGTACCGCACAGATGACGGGTACTGAAATCATGCGTATTGCAGATCTGAATACCATGGAAGTACAGGTAGATGTGGGAGAGAACGATATTCCCCGTGTAAAATATAATGATACAGCTATCATAGAAGTTGATGCCTATAATAACCGTAAGTTCAAAGGTATCGTAACCCAGATTGCCAGTTCCAGCAAAAATGCTGCGACCAGTACTGCTACCACCACATCCTCTGCTGACCAGGTGACGAATTATGTAGTACATATTCGCATCCTGCAGGAAAGTTACCAGGATCTGATTTCTGGTAAAAAGCCTTATCCTTTCCGCCCGGGTATGAGTGCTTCTGTAGATATTCAGACCCAGCGTAAAAATCATGTATTGTCTGTACCTATCAATGCTGTGACGACAAGAGAAAAGGATAGTACCAGCAGGAATGATAATAGCGAAATTGTCTTCATGCTGAAACCTGATAAGACAGTAAAGCAGGTATCTGTAACAACCGGTGTACAGGATGATAGTTATATTGAAGTGCTGACAGGTATTAAACTGGGAGATACGGTTGTGACTGCCCCTTATTCAGCTATTTCGAAAGATCTGGCAAACGATAAGAAAGTGAAGGTGGTACAGAAGAAAGACCTGTTTGAAACGACAAATAAATAACTACCGATAACTCTTTTTACGTAAAACGCTTCTGCCCTTTGAGCAGAAGCGTTTTTGTTTTATTAACAAATACTGGTCAGATCTTTGCATATTTGTTATAACATATAAATTATCTGAGCTTATCAGCGGAACTGTCAATATCATTGATGGTGGCTCATAGGTTATCTAATTATATTTTAGACGGAAACTACAACATTGGGCATATTCACTTGTTGGATATGCCCATTTACATTATTAAGTGATGATATCATGAAAAACTTAACATTGCCCAATGTTAATTTAATATTAATTTTATGTTATCACATTAAGCAAATATTTAAGAGGTTATGTCAAGTACCAAAACACCCAAAGCTGGTAAATCTACCAGCAAAGATGCCCGTCATGATATTGAGAAGAAGTTAGATCTACTGCTCATTGATTTAAAAAAAGACCTGGGAGACACAAAGTTCAAAAGTAGAATCAAGAAGGCTGCAAAGTTGTTGAGTAAAGGTGTTGAGAAAGCAAAGAAAAAGGCTATCACCGCTAAAAAGAAAACCAAGCCAGCAAAAGCTGTTAAGGCCAAAAAAGCGACAGCTGCCCCTGCAACAGCTGAATAAGTAACATTCATTTGTTACGACGCCCACTTATACAGTACGGACTGGTATATGTGGGCGTTCTAGTATATATTTAGGCCTTTTAAGTATGAAAAGGCTTGTCATATATTTCTTAAGCCTCCTGCCGTTGGCGGCAGCAGGTCAGCAAAGCAGTCAGGTGAATGTATTCCTTGGCTCATCCGGAGACCATGGGCAAATGTCCCCCGCAGCATCCTATCCTTTTAGTATGCTTAGCATAGGTCCGGAAACCTATCCATCTACCCACACCGGGTATGAGTATCTCGCAAAAGAATTTCTGGGGTTTACCCACAACCGTATGGAGGGCGTAGGCTGTCAGGGTTGTGGTGGTAACCTGCTGGTGCGCCCTTTCCTGGGTGATGCTCCTGCAAAAGCAGACCTGATTAAGGCTGCGGAAAAAGCGTCGCCTGGGTATTATTCTGTGGCATTCAAAAATGGTATCGGTGCCTCATTTACCGTTTATAAAAATGCCGGCTTGCATCAGTACCAGTTTCCGACAGGTAAAAAAGGGTTGTTCATTGATCTCGGTTTTGCACACGTAGGCCGCTTTGTGGCTGAGCAGCATACCATCAATGGCAATGCTGTAAGTGGATGGATTGAATCCCGTACTACCTGTAGCGCAGGCGTCTATCGCATTTACTACTACCTGGAAACAGAACAGCGAGTAACCTGGGACTCTACCGGCAATCACCAGCTAATCGCACGCGTGGGTAACGACACAAAGTTGCTCAATGTACGTGTGGCGCTTTCGGCCGTAGGCGAATCTTATGCAAAGGCATCGATCAACAATGGAGACTTTGAAACCCTGAAATCAGCCAGTGACAAAGACTGGAATGCCATGCTGGGACATATCAAAGTGAAAGGTGATGCTGCCCGTGAGAAACTCTTCTATTCTTTATTCTATCGTTCTATTCAATCTCCTTATGTAGTATCAGAACCAGATGGTAGTTATGTAGCTACTGATGGTACTTTGCAGAAGACAACCAGCAAGATTTACAATGGCTGGGCAATCTGGGATAACTATCGTGCACAATTACCTTTGTTGTCTATCGCATTTCCAGGTGAGTACCAGGATATGATGACTTCTATTGCAGGCTTGTATGCACATGGTAAAAAAGATATGGCGACCCTGCATGAACCAAGCATCACGGTTCGTACCGAACATGCAGAAGTGGTGCTGCTGGATGCATATCGCAAAGGCTATAAAGTAGACTTTAAAACCATCGCTGATTCACTGGAAAAAGAAGCGGCGAATTTGGATTTTGCACATCCGGATAAAGCGCTGGAATCTTCTTATGATCTCTGGGCGATGTCAGGCATCTTCAATGTGTTGAAGAACTCCCTGAAAGCAACTTCCTATCGTGAGCAGGCTGCTAATTACAAACAATACTGGACGAAAGATTTTCAGGACCTGACCCGTCGCGATGTAGATCAGATGCAGGCGAGAGGTTTGTACCAGGGCACTATCTGGCAGTATCGCTGGTTTGTACCTTTTGATATCAAGGGATTGATTGAGTTATGTGGTGGCGAAGCAAATTACATTGCACAGCTGGATGAATTCTTTGGTCATGATTATTACAACCATACCAATCAGCCGGATCTGCAGGCCCCTTTCCAGTACAATATGACTACACAGCCATGGAAGTCACAGGCACTTGTACATAAGATTGCCGTGGATACTATGATCCAGCATTACTTCAATGATAATAGCAGAGGCATCGGATCTGAAATCGATGTGATTTACAAGAACCAGCCTGCGGCTTATGCAAGAACGATGGACGATGATGCAGGAACAATGTCCAGCTGGTTTGTACTGGTATCTGCAGGTATTTTCCCGGCTTGTATTGGTGAACCAGTGTATTACCTGAATGTGCCTTTGTTCGAATCAGTAGAGTGGGAATGGAATGGTGGAAAGAAATTTCATGTACAGGTAAAGAATTTTGGAGAGAAGAACGTGTACATCCAACAGGTGTTGCTAAACGGAAAGCAGATAGATCGAAACTGGATTACGCAGGAGGAGATCACAAAAGGAGGGGAGCTCACCATTGTAGCCGGTGATAAACCCAATGAGAAACAGGGAATCGCCAATATTTACCTCACGAAATAATGAATAAAAAACGCTTTTGCCACCTGCAAAAGCGTTTTTTTATTGAAGTTCCTTTACTTTGCAGGATATTGGAGTACAGACCAAAAAGATACAGAGATGAAAGCAGGAATTATTGGTAGCGGCAGCTGGGCTACAGCCATGGCCAAAATATTAACTGACAATGGCAGACAGATCAACTGGTGGATCAGAAGTGAAGAGACGATCCGTTATATGCAGCAACGCCACCACAATAAACATTATCTCACATCTGTATACTTTGATACCAATCTGATACAGTTGAGCAATGACCTTGAAGCCGTAGTGGCGGCCAGCGATGTACTTGTACTGGCAGTACCTTCCGCCTTCCTGGAAGAAGTGCTTTTGCAATTACCGACGGATGCCCTGCAAGGGAAAAAGGTGATCAACGCTATCAAAGGTCTGGTGCCTGGCGCTAACCAACTTATCAACGAATACCTGGAAGATATCTTCAATCTTCCTTTAGATCAATACTTTACCATCACGGGTCCCTGCCATGCAGAAGAGGTTGCCAATGAAAAGCTTTCTTATCTTACCTTCTCTGGTCTGGAAGAAGATGCTGCTCAGCAAATGGCGGATCTTTTTACAAATAGTTATTTACAGACCATTGTCAACAAAGACGTGATTGGGGTTCAATTGGCTGCTGTATTAAAGAATATCTATGCATTGGGTGCCGGTATTGCCCATGGCCTGGACTATGGAGACAACTTCCTCAGTGTATATATCACCAACTGCTTCAGAGAGATGCAGCAGTTCCTGGAAACTTATAGTCAGGACCATACAGAACCTGTAACAGAGCATAACTACAATGCCAGCGCCTACCTGGGCGATCTGTTGGTGACCTGCTATAGCCTCCATAGCCGTAATCGTACCTTTGGCAATATGATTGGTAAAGGATATAGCGTGAAGTCTGCACAGCTGGAGCAGAACATGATTGCCGAAGGGTACTATGCCAGTAAGTGTCTGAAAGAAATGAATGAGCAGGTGGGGGCATATATGCCTGTGGCACAGGCGGTATTTTCCATATTATGGCAGCACCAGAATGCTGCGGAAGCATTTCTGGCGCTGGAAAAAGGTTTTATTTAGCGATAGCTATTTTCACTTTCTTATTCTTGATCTTTTGGTTTTGTATGAGGTTCAGCACATGACTGGCCTTGCTCTTTCGCACTGCTACAAAAGAATAGTAATCTTTCACTTCAATTAAGCCGATATCTTCTTTCTTCAGTTCACCCCTGTTGCTCAGGAAGCCTACGATATCTATCTTATTCACCTTGTCCTTCTTGCCGGCGCCTATAAAAAAGGTCGTCCATTTTGGCTTTTCAGGAATTTCATAATCACCTTCTACAGAGATCAGGGTCACCTCTTCGGAGATATAATCCGGCAGGTGCTCATCAGGGCCGATGATCAGGATGGCGGTGCCACTGGCATCCATTCTGGCTGTACGACCGTTTCTGTGGGTAAAGATCGCTTCTGTGGTAGGCAGGTGATAATGAATGATGTAACGGATGTTAGGAATATCCAATCCTCTTGCTGCCAGGTCGGTAGTGACGAGGAGGTTGGAGGAGCCATTTCTGAATTTGGCGAGCGCCGCTTCTCTTTCGTGCTGCTCCATGGCGCCATGGTAGAATACGCTTACCAGACCTTTATCCTTGAGCAGGGAGTTGGTACGTTCTACAGCATCACGGTGGTTACAGAAGATGATGGTAGAGCGGTTACCCAGTTTGCAGACAAGCTCGAAGAGGGTGTCGAGTTTATCTTTTTCAGGGCTCTCCAGGTACTGAATAGCCAGGGCAGGAGCGGGTTCTCCACTCAGGAAATCCAGCGTTACCGGATTTTCCATGTTTACAAATTCAGGTATTTCTACAGTGTCGGTAGCAGAGGTGAGCAGGCGCTTTTTCAGTCCGGTGAGTCCGGTGAGTATGAATTCCAGTTCATCTACAAAACCCAGTTCCAGCGACTTGTCAAACTCGTCCAGTACCAGCATTTTGATAGTCTCAGGTTTGATATTCTCCCTACGGATATGGTCTCCCAGTCTGCCAGGGGTACCAACTATGAGGGCAGGTGCTTCCTGGAGGTTATTTTCTTCCGTCTCTCTCTTATGGCCACCATAGCAGCAGGTGATTTTTACACCTGTACGCATGTTTTTCCACACATTTTCGATCTGAAGGGCTAGTTCTCTGGAAGGCACGACGATCAGGGCCTGGGTACCGGATACTGTTTTGTCCAGTGATTCCAGTATAGGTATTAAGAAGCCCAGGGTCTTACCAGAGCCGGTGTCTGAGAGCAGGATGACATTGTCTGCTTCCTGATTTGCCTTGATAGATGCCTCTTGCATCTCATTTAGCGCATCGATCTGGAGCGCAGAGAGGATATTTTCGTATACATTTTGCATTGCGGGGCAAAAGTACGGTAAGTTATTCAAACGCTATTGAGCGGAAGGCTCGGGGCCGAAATAGTTCCGGATCATCCATTCAATATGTTCAGAAAGACCGGCCTCAGTAATAGCCGGACCCGCCGACTGAGAAAGTATATTGTCTTTGTCAAAGGTGTATTCCAGCACTTCTCCTTTCATAACTACAAGATATTTTTTCTCTTTGGCTTTTTTACGCAGGGATATTTTCCTGCTGACCCCGTTGACTGTAATACTACAAGCAAGCGTGCGCATGTGAAGATTGAGGTTTTAGATGAATAAAGAATAGCGGTTTTCACAGAATAACTGATAGCGCTAGCCTGGCTATTATTTTAGCCAGGCAGTCGCCTCAAGAACCTGTTAATAAAATGTATAATTAAATGATGATGAGCCTGCTCACAGGCAAGGCGTCTGAATTAGCTTTTCGTCGTCTGAGTCAAATGTAGCGTCTTGATCTCAGAATATTGTGAACGCCATGTTAATGAAAAAAAATAGTTGATCGCCTAAAAAGTCTGGTTGACTATAACCAAGCTATATCATAAACAGGTCATTATAAGGACACCAAAAGGGCACCTCATTATCTTCGGGATAATGAGGTGCCCTTTTGGTGCCCTGTTAGTACCCTTATCGTACTAAGGATATGCTATAGGAATGGGCATAAAAAAGATTGTCCCGGGTTCGCACCCAGGACAATAAACTAAAACAACAGCTATGAATGAAAAAAATGTTATGCTTCATAGATAACGTTTTCAATTACCATACCACGGGGTCCAACCCTTGATTCCACACTTCTGCCCCGGGAATTGGGGTAACAGGGATCATGAATTGTGGAAATAATTCCACACATTTGTATGGAATATCTTGCAGAAGCTGCCACAGGCATAATGGATTGATATTTGGAACTACTATACTGAAAAAGGAGCGGGAAATAGGTGAAGTGCGAGTTGAAGCCAAAGGATCCTCCTATTTTTTTGATAATCAATTTATTAATGGAACAAGTGTAAGCATGGTACAGCATATTAAACCGGATGTGGGACCCACATCCGACACAGTATATACGCACGAGGGGATGAACAAGTCATTTATTCTGATTATTGACGATGAACCGGATATCTGTAAACTATTACAGTTGAGTCTTGTTAAACATGGATATAATGTAAAATATGTGCATTCACTCACGGAGGGAACGCAGTATTTGCAGCAGCAACAACCGGATTTGCTCTTCCTGGATATCCATCTGCCAGATGGGTCGGGATTGGAAGCATTACCTGGTATTAAGAAAAAATGTCCAGCCCTGCCAGTCGTTACCATTAGCGCTTATGATAATGGTATGGAAAAACAGAAAGCACTCAAGGCCGGCGCCAGTTACTTCCTCGCCAAGCCATTCAATGTAAAAAGCCTGGATGAGCTGATGCTTAACGTGTTAAGCAGATAATGCGTAGCAATGAAAGGTATTAATTAGTAAATTTAAAAAAGCTGTTGTTCTAACACCACATATAACTTTTATGAGAAATATTCTGATTATAGACGATGAGATCAATATTTGTACACTGCTTAGTAAGTTTCTGGGCAAACACGGTTTCAAAGTAGATACTACTATGAGCGGTGCCACTGCGCTGAAAATGATGAAGGAGAAAGCATTTGATCTGGTGTTGTGTGACTATCGTTTAAAGGATACAGATGGTGCTCAGTTATTACAGGACATATTGCAAATCAATCCCCGTACAATCGTGATCATCATCACCGGTTATACCGATGTAAGGGTCGCAGTAGATATGGTGAAGAATGGTGCTTATGATTACTTATCAAAACCATTGTATCCGGACGAAATCCTCAACCTTGTACATAAAGCCTTCGCGCACATGGATTCCGAACGCGAAAGGGAAAATTCTATGCCTGCCAGAACTTACAATGGCAGTGTAGGAGAAAGACCTGCCGCTGCTGCGCTTGCAGATGTACAAAATGGCGAGATGCTCGATAAGAGTAATAAATATGTATATGGAGAAAGTGCTGGTGCACGCGAACTAATCCGTCAGATTAAGCTCGTAGCACCTACCGATTATAGTACTATCATATTTGGTGAAACAGGTACGGGTAAAGAATCTGTTGCCCACCTCATTCACCACCATAGTAAACGTCATTCCCAACCTTTTGTAGCACTGGACTGCGGAAGCCTTTCGAAAGAACTGGCTGCAAGTGAATTGTTCGGCCACGAAAAAGGAGCTTTCACCGGTGCGATCAATACCAAGATCGGCGCCTTTGAACAGGCACATGGCGGTACGCTCTTCCTTGATGAAGTGGCAAATCTTTCTTACGATATACAGGTAGCCCTGCTGCGTGTGATCCAGGAAAAAGTGATCCGTCGTGTAGGTAACCTCAAGGAAATTCCGATTGATGTGCGCATCATCGTAGCGAGCAACGAGAAGCTGTCTGAATCTGTACAGAAAGGCCGTTTCCGTGAAGACCTTTTCCATCGCTTCAATGAGTTCACCATTTATATTCCGCCATTGCGTGAGAGAGTAGAAGATCTGTCTTTATTTGTAGATGCTTTCATGCGTCAGGTAGAAAGAGAACTGCAAAAGAACTGTGGTAAGATTACTCATGAAGTATGGGATTGCTTCAACCGTTACAACTGGCCAGGTAATATCCGCGAACTGAAAAACGTGATTCGCCGCGCCTGCCTGTTAACACCGGAACATGAAGATATCACGCTGTCTACATTGCCGCTGGAAATGAAAGAATCATTCTCCCAACAACCATCTTATGAAGAAGATCATCAGGTGAATATGTCAGGTGAACTGATTTCTATTACCAACGAAAATGATCTGAAAACAGTCGCATTGCAGGCTGAATACAATAAGATCATCAATGTACTCAAAGAGGTAAAATACAATAAAACGAAGGCCGCACAGCTGTTGAATATTGACAGGAAAACCCTGTACAACAAGCTCCGGTTACTGAATATAAATTATTGATCAATATAGTGTTTGTTTATAGTTTATTGTGGGGCGCTTTATAGCGCCCCTTTTTTGTTTTTTCAACAGGTATATTATTTGCCTTACTAAAGTACAAATACAACATCATGAAAGCGCAACAAGGGAATGGAGATTTTTTCGAGAAATTTTCAAGCAAAGTCAGTCATATCACAGGTTCGCCGGGAGCGTTCTTCCTGGCCCTGTTAGCAATAGTTATCTGGGGAATTACGGGACCGGTATTTCATTATTCCGATACATGGCAGCTGGTCATCAATACGGGTACTACTATCATCACATTTCTAATGGTGTTCGTAATACAAAAGTCACAGAATAAAGATTCCAAATCATTACAGTTAAAACTGAATGAATTAATCGCAGCCAATAAAATGGCTAGTAATCGCCTTATTGTGGTCGAAGATTTATCAGAAGAAGAACTGGATACCCTGCATAAATATTATTGTAAGCTGGCGGAGGAAACGAAGAAGAAGATGTCGATGAAAGAGTCACACTCTGTAGAAGAGGCAATCGAAAATGCAGATGAAAAGATAGACGTGGAAGAAAAAAAATAAGGCCGGATCACTATAAAGTCTCCGGCCTTTTTATGTGATTAGTTAGCGGGCAAAACGACCGTAAATACGCTGCCTTTATCAATCTCACTTTCTACATGTACGGTTCCTTTGTGGTTCATTATAATATTTTGTGTACTTGTTAACCCCAGGCCGGTACCTTTCGGTTTGTTAGTAAAGAAGGGGTCAAACAGCCTCATTTTCGTCTCTTCAGGTATGCCTGGACCATTATCACTGATCATGATAATCGCCTTGTCTTTCAGGCGCTCTGTATTAATTGTGAGCACGCCCTTACCTGGTGTCATCGCCTCAATAGCATTAATGATGATGTTGAGTAATGCAATGATTACTTTTTCTTCATCAGCAGGAACCATGATGTCGGGGTAAATGTATTCCTTATTGACTTTTATTTCATTCAGTTGCAACCTGTCTTTCGCCAGCAGCAATGCTTTTTCTGTTAGTTCATTTGCACCATGTGCATGGATGTTCAGCTCTATCATACGGGTAGAACTGAGCAGTTCGGTAATAAGCTGATTGATGCGGGTACAGTTGCGCTCAATGATATCTACATATACCTGGCTTTCTTCCACACTCACCGGTTCACCTTTGAACTGGCTTACGGCAAGCAGGATATTGGTGAGCGGATTTCTTACCTCATGAGCAATCACGCGGGCAATACGGCCGGTGACGATGAACTTCTGTTGCTGCTGCTTTTCAAGTTCTTCTCTTTTTCGCTCGGTGATATCCTGTGCAATACAGAGGAAGATCTGTTCTGCTTCGTCCAGCATCACTGCGCTGACCATTACATCCAGTTTTTTACCTTCCTTGGTCACGAAGTTATACTCTGTTTGCAGACTACTGTCTTCTCCACAGATTTGGTCGAAGAAGTGGCGGCTTTGTTCTTCCTGGAAAAATAGTTTTTTCAAATTCATCTGCAGGAATTCTTCCTTGCTATACAGCAGGGTCCTGATGGCTGCGGGGTTTGCATCGATAACGTTCTTGTCACAATCTGCGAGTATGATGAGGTCGTGTGCTTTTTCAAACACACTAAAGTATTTTTTTTCTTTTTCCTCAATGGTGCGCAGGTGGCGGGCCTCATCCAGGGCATAGCGGATGGAGCGTTCCAGCAGGTCAGCACTGATTTCTCCTTTTACGAGGTAGTCAGAGGCACCTGCCTGCATCGCCTCCTTATCTATACTGTAATCCCCTTTACCCGTGAGCATAATCACAGGTGCCTTGTATTGCAGCTGTTGGAAGTGATGGAGGATGTCGATACCTGTATATGGTCCCAGGCGATAATCTACGAGGTAGATATCATGCTTTTTCCGCTCTACTTCCTCTACTGCTTTTGAGTAAGTAGGTGCCCAGGCCAGATCGTACTGACCCGGAGAGATGTCCTGCAATAACTGGCTTACCAGATAAAAGTCATCTTCGTCATCATCGATCATCAATATGTGAACAGGTTGATCAGTCATTCTTAAATGTTTGGCAGTTCTGCAATTTCGAACCAATATTTACTTAATATACTGGTAAATTCTACGAGACCTGAAAAAGTTACCGGTTTGATGATATAACTATTTACACCCAGCTCGTAGCTCTTAGCAATATCCTTTTCTTCCATGGAGGTAGTAAGAATGATAACAGGTATACATTTTAATAAGGGATCAGCCTTTACCTCTTTTAATGCCTCACGACCATCCTTCTTGGGCATATTGAGGTCCAGCAGTATGATGTGTGGAAGTGGGTGTAGCGTTTCATCCGCATACCGCCCACTCCGCTTCAGGTAGAGCAACAGCTCTTCCCCGTTTTCCACGAAGCTAATCTGATGATCTGTACTGTTTTCTTCAAAAGCGGCCTTGATCAGTTCCCGGTCGTCTGCATCATCATCAGCAATAAGGATGCTAATTTTTCCGGCAGGCTTAATACTGCTCATCCTGATGGGTTTGGGTAAGTGGTAATATAACTATAAACCTGGCGCCCTTGCCTGCTTCTCCATAAGCTTTGATGTAACCATGATGACTGTCTGTGATTTTTTTACAGATAGCCAGGCCAATACCAGTCCCTGAGTATTCGCTCATGCCATGTAACCGCTGAAAAAGCAAAAAGATGCGCTCGGCATAGGCCGGTTCAAATCCTATACCATTATCTTCAAATGAAAGTCGGCAGAAGGTATCTTCCAGTTGATTTTCTCTTATGGGGACGTCCAGTGCAGCACCTTTTAGGAGCTGACAACTGATATTGATTGCCAGTTGCCGCTCTGGGCTGGCGAACTTAATTGCATTTGTCAGAATGTTCTGAATAAGCTGTTGCAAAGAGGTGGGGTTGCCTTCTATTGCAGGCAGCACTTCTGAATGAATAGTCCCTTTCTTTTCCTGGAGGCTTTCTTCCAGGTCACTGCTTACTTGTTGAAGCAGGGTATTCAGGTCTGTTTTTACAATATTCTCAGGGGTAATGCGGCCAGCTCTTGAAAAAAGCAGCAGGTCATTGATCAATACCCGCATCCGGGCCACAGCGCCTCCCATTCGTTCCAATAGCTCATTGGCTTCAGTGGGGAGTTGAGAGCCGTATTTCATTTGCAACCGGTCGCTGAAGGTAGAGATCTTGCGCAAAGGTTCCTGCAGGTCATGACTGGCTACATAGGCGAATTGTTCCAGTTCTTCGTTGGATTTATTTAACAGACTGATGTTTTGTTGCAGGTCCCGCTGGTAAGATTTTAATCTTGATTCAATGTGTAATTGCAAGCGATATTCCCGTGTAAGGGTCAAATAGGAATAGATACCTATGAAGATGGCAATGAGTGAAGAAATAAATATAGCAGGTACCCATATCATAGAATAGAATCGCTGCATCTCTGATTTTTCGGGCAGGTGTTGTTCTTCGATCTTCATCATATCCTGTACTTTCCGGTCTATCTTATCCATTGATTTTTCACCTTCCTGTACAGAGGAAGTGTCTTTCCGGAAAGAACGCAATTTGGTTTCGCCGGCGGCGAGTTGTTTGTATTTATTATCCAGGAGTTGTTTCAGGGTATCAAGGTGTAGCTGTTGTTGCGGCGAACCTTTTGTCACCTGGCGCAGATGCAGGTATTCTTCTTCAATCTTGATGCTACGTTCCTGCATACTGGGACGCAGGAAGGCAGTGTCCCTGGTGATGCTAAAACCGCGGATTGCAGCTTCCGCATCTTTTACCTGCTTGGTGATTACTTCCAGCCTTTTGGATACTTCAATGGTGTGGTTCATCCATCTAGCATTATCAAGCAGGTTCTTAGTAACAATATAAGAGCAAACAGAAGCAATGATCATTACAGTAGCAGCTATAAAAAATCCTGCTCGTAGCTTTTTCTGAACCGGGATATGCATAGTAGTTTATTCGACAGCATTCGAATGTACTAAAAAGTTCCGGGTTACGAAGCGGAAACAAATTCTACAATATGAAATCACTTGTCTACACCATGTGCAGCCGTGGCTGCTGTATGAAAAAATATAGCTGTGAACGTTGGTGATATGCCTATGAAACTATTTGTGGTGAAGGATTATGGGTAAATCAGTATTGAGTTTTATGCATCAAAATCTGGCACCGGGAATGAACTTTGTTTTTATTTCTGTAAAAACTGATCATCATGATACACGATACAATATTCGCAGGTGATCCGCCTCCTGGAGGCGTACCTGAAAAACAACCCATACAAACACCTCCAACGAACCCAAACCCCGCTCCCGGTCCGGAGATCACACCTCCGCCATCACCCCAGGGGCCAGAAAGAAATCCGGTTCCGAACGAGGTGCCTGATCATGACACACATCGTACTCCACCTAATCCTAAAGCATAAAACTCTAAAAAGTTATGGCAACGACTACCAAAAAAAAGGCAGCATCAAAAAGCGCCATGCCTGAATCAAAATTCCATAAGCTCTTCATGGATGAGCTGAAAGATATTTATTGGGCTGAAAAAAATCTTGTAAAGGCACTGGGCAAAATGGCTAAAGCAGCCACTTCCCAGGAACTGATCAATGCTATTATTGATCACCAGGAGCAAACTAAAGGACATGTCGAAAGACTGGAACAGGTATTCGAAATGCTCGGACAAGCACCAAGAGCCAAGAAATGCGAAGCCATGGAAGGCCTGATCGCAGAAGGTCAGGAAGTAGTAGAAGATACAGAAGAAGATACAGCAGTAAGAGATGCAGGTATCATCATCTGTTCCCAGAAAATTGAACACTACGAAATCTCAGCTTATGGTAGCCTGCGTACACTCGCACATATCATGGGACATGATGATGTAGCATCTGTGCTGGAGCAGACACTGGGCGAAGAAAAAGAAGCAGACAGTCTGCTCACACAAATAGCAGAATCTTCTATCAATGAAGAAGCTGCAGCAGAATAGTTTTTCTTACTAATCATTGAAAACCCTCAGGCTCCTGCATTGTAAAATGTATGGAGCCTTTTTAAAAGGTTAAATTATGGATGTAGTAGCAGAAGCAATGGCTACCGCAAAAGCAGTGAAATTGAGATATGTAAGATCTGGTACCGCCGGTTATTCCCGTGTAAAAACAAGAAGTGGTTTTTACTACCAGGATCAGTATGGTGCGAAAATTACTGATGATGATATATTGCATCGCATCAGGGGATTAGTAATTCCACCCGCCTGGCAGGAAGTATGGATCTCTCCTTATCCGAATGGTCACTTGCAGGCTACTGGCATCGATGCCATGGGCAGAAGACAATACCGCTATCATTCTACCTGGGCTAAGGTGCGCAACGAAACCAAGTACGACCGCCTGCTACATTTTGGGGAGAAACTACCGCAATTGCGCCACCATATGGATGAGGCACTGAAAAAGAAAACACTCGACAAGGAAAAAGTGATCGCCATTGCCCTCAGTGTTATGCAGGAAACACTGATCCGTGTAGGCAATGTAGCTTACGAAAAATTGTATGGCTCCTATGGCCTGACCACATTGCGTGATCAACATGTGAAAATAAGTGGCGGAATGGCTTTCTTCAAGTTTAAAGGCAAAAAAGGTGTAATGCATCAGATCACACTTAAGCATCGCCAACTTGCCAGATTGCTGCAGAAAGTAAGAGATATTCCCGGCCAGGAATTGTTTCAATACTATGAAGCAGGAGAACATAAATCCCTCGACTCCGGCGATATTAACGAATACCTGAAGCTCTGGACAGGACAAGACTTTACCTGCAAGGATTTTCGTACCTGGTCAGGTACCCTGCATGCATTAAACCTCCTGGCAGATCTGACGCCTTTTGAGTCGCAACATGAGTGCAAACAAAACCTGGTGAGTATTATCGATAGTGTAGCGGGAAAACTGGGGAATACCAGGGCCGTGTGTAAGAAATATTACATCCATCCACGTCTTGCAGAAGCTTATGAACAATGTAAGCTTCGTCCGTATCTGGATGCCTTGAAAGCCGGCCGGGAAAAGGTTCCTAAAGGTGGGTTACACAATGATGAGAGAGTGCTGTTGAAATTTATGAAAGACGGACGATCGTAAATAACAATCGTCCGCCAGTCAATAAGTTTTAGTAGTTATTAATTTAAGCAAAGATCATTTGATCTTCTCTGTCCTCTACCGGTATTTTCTGGATAAATTCATCAAACCCTGATTCTTCGTGCGTACTATAAGCCCCATAAGCGTCCAGAACATACCCAATTTCTCCTTCCTTGTCTTCTATGAGATACAATACCGACATATCACCGGGATCTGACTCCCCTTCAAATCGGTAGGTTTTTATGATCTTCAACTCATCAGGGTTGTAGATCTTTTGTTTTTCTTTATTCTGCAAGCGGCCATGGTCACTCATTACCAACTCATGATCCAGACCCTTAGTGTGCAATTTTTCTAACACTCTGGTAAGTGTTGTCATTTCACCTGGCTTTTCCATAAACAAAGGTTTTTATAGATTAAAAATCCAAAAGCCGTGCCATGGCATATCCTTTGGATGCCAATACAAGTATAAATCAATTATTATGAGAGCAATATGGTCAGGAACTATTGGCTTCGGGCTGGTCAATATTCCGGTGAAACTGTACAGCGCAGTCAAAGACAGCAGGCTCGACCTTGATATGCTTGACAAGCGTGATCAGGCACACATAAAATTTCACCGGGTAAATGAAGACACAGGTAAAGAAGTACCATGGGACAAAATAGTAAAAGGATACCTGTACAATGATGAATACATTATACTGGAAGATGAAGATTTCGAGGCGGCAAGTCCTGAAAAAACAAAGATGATCACCATTGAATCTTTTGTAGAGGAAACTGAGATTGATGATATTTATTTCGAGACACCCTACTTTATAGAACCGGAAAAATCAGGTACGAAAGCATATGCATTATTGCTGAAAACGCTGGAACAAACAGGAAAAGCCGGTATCGGCAGATTTGTGTTGCGCACCAGTGAGCATATTGTAGTGATCCGCCCACGGGATAATTATTTACTATTGCATCAACTCCGTTTCCAGGAAGAAATTCGCACACCTGAGGAGCTGACATTACCTGCTACCAGGATTCAGAAGAAAGAGCTGGATATGGCTGTAAAGCTGGTTGAAAGTTATACGACAGAATTTGACATCAGTCAGTTCAAAGACGAATACCATGCAGAGCTGCTGAAAATTATCAAACAAAAAGCGAGTGGTAAGAAGCGTGCGGTGAAGAAAATGAAAGTGGTGCATACAAAGAGTACAGACCTGTTTAGTCAGCTGAAAGCCAGTCTGGGTAGTGGAGGTAAGCGGGCATCATGATGATTGATTACAGTAACCAACCCAGTACCAGACAGGCAAGTACGATAAATGGAGAGGGGAGACGTGAGAATGCCAATATTGCCAGTGTGCTCAGGGCGATCGCAATATTGTACCATGTGTGCGGTATGGCCATAAATAACATGAAGGTCGCAGCCCACATGATACCTACCACAGCGGCATTGATACCTTCCAATGCACGATAGATGACTACATATTTCTTCAGATTGGTCCAGATTGGAAAGAAGAATAAAACCAGCAGCAAGCTGGGTAAAAAGATAGCGATTGGCGCCAGCATACATCCCAGCAACTGATACCCCGGTCCCAGGTTGCGCATTACCATTCCCCCCACATAAGCAGTGATAGAGAATGTAGGTCCTGGCAAGGCCCGCATAATACCTGCACCTGTCAGTAACTCCTCAGCACTCATAAATGCCGATTTTGCACGGGTTACATATTGTTCCAGCATCATTGCAATCAATATATCGCCACCACCAAATACAAGGCTGCCGAAACGATAAAAGTTTTCAAACAGGTTGAACGGACGACGGGTAATCCAGTTGTGCGTACGGGCCACTTCAGAGAATAGACCTGCGAGTATAAAGAGAGTGGCAAACAACCAGATATTGGTCCATTGGATTTTTTTAGGCTGGTCAGGAATATCAGGAATACGCTTGTTACTGAAGTTAGAGACAATACCACCAAGGATGATCAGTGCGGGGAATGTCCATGGAGACTTCAGGTAGATGGCCGTGAGTAAGGCTACCACCATGATGATGAAAGTAGCCAGGTTACGGATACTGATACTGAAAGCCCGGAAACTGCCATAAATGAGGAAGCCTACCGCCATGGGTTGTACATACTTAAAAATGTCTGTATGCAGGGCTTTCTGATCAAAGTATTGTAAAAGGAAACTAAGAGATCCCATCAGGAAACAGGCTGGTGCAATCCATATGAGCAGGGTGACGACTGCCAGTGATACCCCTCCACGTTTGTAGCCGATGAGGGTGAGGGTCTGGGAAGAAGAAGCTCCGGGGAGCAGCTGACAGAACGCATTATATTCCATCAACTCCTGCTCTGTCACATCTTTTCTTTGCTGCACGAATGTCTTCAACATCATAGCCAGGTGACCTTGCGGGCCACCATAGGCTGTTAAACTGTGTAAAAAAACAGCCCGCAGGAACGGAATATGACGAAGAAACACTATGCGGGAAATTACGGCTGCCCGAATTTCATTAAAATATTGAAGATATCAAACATTTATGCGACAAAAGGTTGATTTTGTGGGTTAACTATGATAATTATCATAAAATAAGCCGGCCAGAGGTGGTCGGCTTATTTTAAAAGGGAATTATTTCTTCAATCCTATTTCTCTCAATCGTTCATCCAGGTACTCACCGGCGGTAATTGGTTCATACTCCCTGGGATGCGCTGCATCTATTGTGCTTTCAAGACAATTCAGCGGCATCTCTGACTTAGGATGCAGGAAGAATGGAATAGAGAACCTGCTGGTACCCCACAGTTCACGAGGTGGATTTACTACGCGGTGTGTAGTAGACTTTAATTTATTGTTCGTCAATCTTTGCAGCATATCGCCCACATTTACTACGATTTGCTCAGGCAGTGAAGTCACCGGCACCCAGTTATTCTGTTTATCCAGGATCTGCAGACCATCCGCAGAAGCTCCTACCAGCAGGGTGATCAGGTTGATATCCTCATGCTGTTCTGCGCGGATGGCAGACTTAGGTTCATCTTTAATAGGAGGGTAATGGATCGCTCTCAGGATAGAATTACCATTATGAACAAACTGATCGAAGTAATGCTCATCCAGACCCAGGTACAGTGCAATAGCCTGTAATAGAGATATACCTGAAGTTTCAAAAGCTTTATAAGCAGCTGTGCAGGTAGGGGTGAAAGCAGGCAATTCCTTAACTGCTACGTTATCCGGATATTCTTTGCCAATCGGATCACCATCTGTTACAGTTTGTCCAAACTGGAAAAACTCTTTCAGATCAGGCGCGTCAAATCCTTTTGCATGTTCTTTACCAAATGAAGTATAACCACGCTGGCCTGCCAGTTCGGGAATTTCGTAACTGCGCTTTACATCAGCTGGTAGTGCGAAGAACTGTTGTACATACTTATACAGGTCTTCAATCAGCTTGTCGGGAATACCGTGATTTTTTACTGCTACAAATCCTACTTCCTCATAAGCTTTACCCAGCTGCTGCACAAAGGCTGCTTTGCTGGTGTCGTCGCCCTTTGTAAAGGCGGCGAGGTCTACAACAGGGATGGAATGTGTCGTTGCCATAGTTAATGCGATTTACATCACTAAGGTATAGAAAATGACTATTTCAGTAATGCTTTTTCTTCGTCCGTAATGTCTACCATGGCATAACGGTCTACGCGGTTGATGAGCATTTCGTCCATGATATCTACTACATTTTTATAGTTGGCGTCGTTGTTGGCTTTGATCAGTACCATCAGTTTATTGTCCCCGGTTCTCTTCATGATCTCTTCTTTCTTTTTGATGATTGCATCCCTGATATCCGCATAGGTAATGGTTTTTACGTCTTCGGGATGATACATGCCTTCATAATATTTTACAGTATTGTTGGCGCCAAGCAATACGGTCATAGCATTACTTTCGGCCAGTGGCTGTGGTTTACCGTCGTCACGGGGCATGATCAGGTCCATGGTTTTTGGTTGCAGGAGGGTAGTGGTCAACATAAAAAAAGTGATCAACAGGAATCCCAGGTCTACCATAGGGGTCATATCTACCCGGGTACTCAGTTTCTTAGCGCGCTGGCCACCTCTTTGTTTGCCAGGGTGGGATTGGGTGTTCATTTCAGCCATAACAAAAGATTTATAATATAGACGCGGGCGTAACAATATTCCATAAAAAAATGGCTCCGGATTTTCACCCGGAGCCATTTTAAATATTGTGTATATTAAAAATTAAAACTCTGCACTCTTTGGTGTTCTTGGGAAAGGAATCACGTCCCTGATATTTCCCATACCTGTTACAAACAGTACCAGTCTTTCAAAACCTAAGCCGAAACCTGCATGCGGAGCACTACCATAGCGTCTTGTATCCAGGTACCAGCTCATTTCTTCTACTGGCAGTTTCATTTCTTCCATACGTCTTACCAGCTTGTCGTAGTTTTCTTCACGCTGAGAGCCACCTACGATTTCGCCGATACCCGGGAAGAGAATATCCATTGCTCTAACGGTTTTGCCGTCATCGTTCTGCTTCATGTAGAAAGCCTTGATAGCCGCAGGATAATCTGTGAGTATCACAGGTTTCTTAAAGTGTTTTTCTACCAGGTAACGTTCGTGCTCACTCTGCAGATCTGCACCCCATTCTTCGATCAGGTAGTTGAACTTCTTTGATTTATTTGGCTTACTGTTTTTCAGAATGTCAATTGCTCCTGTGTAAGTGAGACGCTGGAATTCATTGTTCAGTACAAACTCCAGTTTTTCGATCAGTCCCATTTCACTTCTTTCCTGCTGTGGTTTCTGTTTTTCTTCCTCAGCAAGGCGTGCAGCCAGGAATTCCAGGTCTTCCCTGTTATTTTCCAGCACATAGCCAATTACGGATTTGATGAAAGCCTCTGCCAGGTTCATGTTGTCTTCCAGGTCATAGAAAGCCATTTCTGGTTCGATCATCCAGAACTCAGCAAGGTGGCGGGCTGTATTGGAATTCTCTGCACGGAAGGTAGGGCCAAAGGTGTAGATATCACCGAATGCCATTGCTCCCAGTTCGCCTTCCAGCTGACCAGATACGGTCAGATTGGTCGCTCTGCCAAAGAAGTCTTCTTTATAATCAATGTTACCATCTTCAGTCAGTGGTGGATTTTTAGGATCCAGGGTACTTACGTGAAACATTTCGCCGGCACCTTCAGCGTCAGATGCAGTGATGATAGGCGTGTGCAGGTATACAAAGCCTTTTTCGTTAAAGAATTTGTGGACAGCAAAAGCCAGTGCATGACGCAGGCGGAATACAGACCCGAAAGTGTTGGTGCGGAAACGCAGGTGTGCAATTTCACGCAGGTATTCCAGGCTCGGGCGGTTTTTCAGCTGCAGGGGATATTTCTCACCATCACAGTCACCCAGAATTTCCAGTTCTACAGCTTTGATCTCTACGCGCTGGCCTTTACCCAGAGATGGAATTACAGTACCTGATACGCTGATGGCAGCACCTGTGGTCAGGCGCTTGATTAGTTCAGCAGAAACAGAATTCTGATCCAATACAATCTGGATATTATTATTGGTAGAGCCATCGTTCAAAGCTATAAACTGATTGTTACGGAAAGACCGTATCCAGCCTTTTACCACTACGTTGTAGTCTGTTTTGTCGTCAAGCAGGATTTGCTTAACCTTCGTTCTTTGGCTCATATTAATGTAAATTTTAGGATTGCAAATTTAAGTGATAAGGGTGATTCTGCGCCCTTTTCCAAATAAAATGTTAAATGTGGAAAAATACTGTTATCCCCGATTTGGCAGGAAAGTTGCGGGCAATAAGTGGGACCATATCCGAAGACAGGCTGTGGGCCGGTGTTTTCCTCCCTGAAACTGCTCTCCAAGGGGCCTCAGGGCCGGATTACAGGCATTTTGGAACCTGCTTTTTTTTTGGATAATAGCGAAAGTTGTTTTAATCTTGCGTTACAATCTGTCTGATTAAGTTCAAATTCACATCTTCATCAGCAGTCCTAAACTCAACATTCCCTATCAGATTTAATAACCAGATTAAATTTATTGGACTCAAAAAACAATTATTTTGTAATTGGTGTATGTTGGTATGTAGTGGTACCCACCTTGCAACACTTCTAAAATTTGACAACACACGATGATGTACGACATCTTACAACTGAACGACATGCTCGTTCCTGAGCTGCTTGACATTGCAGAGAAACTGGATGTGCCAAACGCCAAAAAACTGAGCAAACAGGATCTTATCTACAAAATTCTCGACAAGCAGGCAGTAATGGCCTCAGAAAGTAACCCGGCCAATGGAGAAGAAAAGAAGACACGTAAACGGAAATCAACAAAAAAGGAAGACGAACACGAAGAACCAGTAGCAGAAGCCGCATCAGATGAAAAACCAAAACGCGGTAGAAAACCTGGAGCACTCAATAAAGCTAAAGAAGTTGAAGAACCTAAGGCATCCGAAACCAAACCCAAAAAGAAAGACTTCGATATAGACCTGGATAGTATTCCTTCCCTTACATTTGACGACGACGACGATGAAATCATCCCTCAGTTTACTGAAGACGAAGAGGATGAAGAGGAAGAAGTAATTACTAATACCAAGGCGCCTGTTGCTGCTCCTGCAAAAAAGGTAGTAGTAGAAGAGGATGAAGAAGACGACGAGGAAGAAGAGGATGACGACGACGACTTCGTAATGCCGGAAGAGCCTATCGTGCCGCAGAAACAACGTTTCAACAACAAGCAGAAAGAACCTGTTTTCAATATAGAATTTGATGGTATTATCCTCAGCGAAGGTGTACTGGAAATGATGCCTGATGGCTATGGTTTCCTCCGCTCCTCTGATTATAACTATCTCAGCTCTCCTGATGATATTTACGTGTCTCCTTCCCAGATCAAATTATTCGGTCTCAAAACAGGCGATACCGTTAAAGGTTCCGTTAGACCTCCGAAAGAAGGTGAGAAATACTTCGCTCTCCTGAAAGTAGAAACAATCAATGGTAAATCACCTGAAGAAGTACGTGACCGCGTACCATTCGATTACCTGACACCTCTGTTTCCTTTCGAGAAATTAAGATTGACTACTACTTCTAATAACTACTCTACCCGCATCATGGACATGTTTACCCCTATAGGTAAAGGTCAGCGTGGTCTGATCGTAGCACAGCCTAAGGTGGGTAAAACCATGTTGCTGAAAGAAGTAGCAAATGCTATCGCAACTAATCACCCTGAAGTTTACCTGATGGTAGTGCTCATCGATGAGCGTCCGGAAGAGGTAACCGATATGGAACGTAGCGTAAAAGCAGAAGTCATCGCTTCTACTTTCGATGAACCAGCTGAAAAGCACGTGAAAGTTTCTGCCATCGCACTGCAAAAAGCAAAACGCCTGGTAGAATGCGGACATGATGTAGTGATCCTGCTGGATTCCATCACCCGTCTCGCCCGTGCGCACAACACCGTAGCTCCTGCTTCAGGTAAAGTACTGAGTGGTGGTGTGGAAGCAAACGCTATGCAGAAACCAAAACAATTTTTCGGTGCAGCCCGTAAGATCGAAAATGGTGGTTCATTGACCATCCTCGCAACTGCACTGATCGATACGGGTTCTAAAATGGACGAAGTGATCTTCGAAGAATTCAAAGGTACCGGTAACATGGAATTACAACTGGATCGTAAACTGGCGAACAGACGTATCTTCCCTGCTATCGATGTATCAGCTTCCTCTACCCGCCGTGATGATCTGCTCCTTGATAAGGATCATCTGAAACGCCTTCACATTCTCCGCAATCATCTCGCGGATATGAATACAGAAGAATCCATGCACTTCATGTTACAGCACATGAGGGGGACTAAAAATAATGATGAGTTCCTGATCTCTATGAACGGATAAGTAACTCCCAACCATAAATAAAAAAGCATCCCAACCGGGATGCTTTTTTATTTATACTGTTTTAAGTGTAAGAGTAGATCTTTTTTTCGTCGTTCTGCTACTTCCAGTGTCACACCATTTCTCATCATTACATTTCCACCTTCTGTACTTACATGGCTGATCTGACTCATCTGCGCTATCTGTAGATTATTGACCTGGTAAAATCGTAAGGTGCTGAATAGATCTGCATAGTATCGGAATGGCCTGTTGGCCTGCACCTGGTGATGATCATCCAGGTAAAACAATGTCTTATCGCCTAGTGCTTCCAGGTAAGTAATGGCAGATAAAGCGATGGTGGTATCATCTCCTTCCGACTGTGGCAATACCAGTTCCAGACTTGTATTCCGGCCCTTGTTAAAATTAGCCAGCAGTACTTTGTATCTGTCTTTACTTTTGCCAGCTGCCAGTCGTGCACCGATAATAGCGATGGCTGTAGTGAGACTTTCCCGATCTATTGGTTTTAAAATAATTTCCACTTCGCTGAAACGGATCGTATGCAGGAATTTTTTTTCAAATGCAGTGACAAACACCGCTTCAAACAGTGGTACGTTCTGTGTGCCCAGTAATACATCAAACCCGGTTCCATCAGGCATTTCAAGGTCGAGAAAAACCAGCTCGGGCTGGAATTCCCGGATGGTAGCTATACCATCAGCACAGTCAGAAGCAGTAGCAACAATTTCTACATGAGGACAATACTTTTCCAGCATCAGGGAAATGATGTCCCGGCTATTGCGCTCGTCATCTATAATTACGGCCTTTATCATAAAGTCTAAAGCGTAGTAGTTGGCCTACAATTGGGGAATAAGTATCCGCACAATAGTACCACTTTCCAAAGAATTTTTATCCGATTTATCAATGATGTCTATGTGAATTCCCGTGTTGTACATCTTGTTGAGCAACTCTGCACGGTTAGAGCTGATCTCCATGCCGGAGGACTGATGATGCTTCGGCAATGTACGCATGGACTTAGACCTGTTTATACCAATACCGTTGTCATCAATCAGGCATTCCAGCATGTCCGGCGCTACCTGATTAAACTGTATCAATAAGTGGCCGATATGGTCACGGGAATTTGTCATCCCATATTTTACCGCATTTTCTACATACGGCTGTAGCAGCATAGCCGGTATTTCCAGTTCTGCTGTGGCGATGAGCGGATCTACCTGCAGCTCATATTCCATCTTATTTTCAAACCGCATCTTTTCAAGACCCAGGTAGGTATTCAGATACGCAATTTCATCTGCTAATGATATGAAATTGCGTCTTGAAAAATCTAATGTTTTCCTGATCAGGTAAGAAAAATCAGACAAATACTTCTGTGCATATTCATAATCCCGCTGCATGACAAACAGCTGTATGGAATTGAGACAATTGAAAATAAAGTGTGGATTGATCTGCGCGCGGATGGCCTTCAGTTCTATCTCCGTCAGTTTTTTATCGTACTCTGTTTCCAGGTGTATTTTCCGTTGTTCTTCCAGCTCCTGTTTCTTACGGAGAATTTCTGTCGTCTGTTCTTTTACCAGTTCTTCCAGTTGCTCATTCAGCTTATGCTGAAGTTCTTTGTTTTTATTCAGCTGTTTGATCAGCAGCTCCTGTGTACGGGTTCTTTCATGGTGCACCAGTTTATTGCGATAACTGAGGCCTGCCAGGAAGAACATAGATTGCAGCAATACCCCTACAATGATGAGCAGCGAAGGGGCAGACAGTTCCCCCAGTGCACTGAGCAGTCCCAGAGGACGTATCAGCATGAGGAAGGAGCCAAAGCTGGCCATATAAAAACAGAGGGATCCAAAGAGGAAAAACCGTACCAATGGATGATGGCGGGAGCGCTTGGCCAGTGCTGCGAATACCGCCAGCAAGGGGAGGAGAGTGGCTAGATATATATAGCTGTAGATCATGCCAGGCACCTGGTACAATCTCCTGGCGATACAGTAAAAACAAATGATAATAATACCTCCAATACAGGAGGCAAATATATTGAACAACCTTTCCATAAAGGGATACCGCTCCTGCAGGTTGAGGAAGGATTTTCCAAAGGCCAGGTACATGAGATAAAAACAGAATAATAGCGCCGGCACATCCCAGTAATATTTCAACATGGGCCAGCTGTAAAACACGGATAGCTGATAGGGTTTACTATCCAGCCGCAGGGCAAAAAATAAAATTAACCCCAGCATGTATGCAGCAAAATACAGATACGAGCGATCCGGTAATTGAATATAATTGATGATCGCAATGGTAAGACATACCAGCAACATGCCCAGCAGCATAAAGATCATGGCTGCTTCTTTATGGAAGTGTGCCACAGTAGCGTTCCGGAAGTTATTGTATTGCATAGCGTCGTACAATACAGGCATGAGTGGGTTCTCGTTAAAGAACTGGTTGTTGATATGTAAATAGAAAGTACGTGTTTGCCCGGGGGGCACATTCACAGGAAAAGCATAATGTTCCCAGCGGCGAATGTTGTCTTTGTCCAGCATCATACCGGTCTGAACCAGCAATTTTAGTTGCTGGCCTTCCTGTACGTACCAGTACATATGATCATGCCACCCTGCAAAGAGGGCCAATACAGAATCTTCACTACCGGTATTTTTTACGGATAGCCGAAGCCAGCAATCGTGACCTTTTCCATTGTTCTTTTTTGAGTCGTGGAAAAGAGAAACGTTGTGGTTGAAATGCAAATTAGGTATCTGTTGTGGTGTTACCTGCTCCCCCACATCTTCCATGCTCAGCAACCAGGGCCGCAGATCCAGAGCTGGCGGAAGATTATCAAAATCTGCTGCCAGTGTGTCTTTTGCTGTTAAACTGCCCAGGGCTTTATTGGAGTAACAAAACAACAGTAATAAGAAAAAGATCCGAATCACTGTTTAAGTATAAAATTTATAGGCAACCATCAATAGCTTTTGCCAGCGCATGGTCTTTGTCGGTGACGGTGTCTCCGGCATCATGCGTGCTCAGATAAATCTCCACCTTATTATAGACATTGTTCCAATTGGGGTGATGATCCATTTTTTCAGCTATCAGTGCCACTTTTGTCATAAATGAGAATGCTTCTGTAAAGTCTTTGAATGTAAAGGCACGATATAATTGATTGTTTTTCTCTTGCCACATAACAAAAAGATTTTAATCATGAAACAATTAAAGTGTTCATGCAATAGTGTGATTCGGTGAGGAAACCCGGCAATTTCCGGTTAAAAGATGAGGTTCATCTTATTTTCGAGCTTTCTAATATCCAATAAAGATACTAATTGTACTGGCTCTACATGACGTAATTGTCCGATTAATTTTTTGACATCCTGCAGCTGGTAGTAATCTCCTTTAATCAACCAGAGATAATCTACATTTTTTAGCTCAGGGAGCAGGAATTCAGCCTGGCAGTGATTATTATAAAAATAATGTGCCGCCGATTTGGTCGGTTCTTCAAATTCAAACACACTGAAGTAAAACGACCGCTGATTTTTAGTCAGGTTGATCTCCAGAGAATTGTTAACTCTGAAGTCGTAGTGCAGATCCCGATTTACCTGCCAGCACACCTGATAATCCCGCGCAGAAGACACGATGCCAATCAGATGGGTCGACTCGAAGAAATCTTCCACTAATTGGTCCTGATCCAGTTTTAATTTGAGTACTGACATGCTAGTAGGTTGACTAGTAGAAGGTTGATGTTCAACAGCGTCTCTCATTGTTATAAACCATTTTTCCCGGCGGACGCCAATGTACACCTTTTAAGGTTACGGATTTGTCACACTTATCGGGCACTTTCCGTGCCAATAAAAGAAAAAGACTGTCGAGGTCAGCCTTTTTCTTCATTATTTAACTTCCGGGCAGCGAGCAGATCATTTCTGCGGGGTTCCGGTACTTTTTCGTAATCGTATGGGCAGTGTCTGCATCCATTGCCGCAGCAATATCCTCTTTTTAGGAGGAAAGCGGCTGTAAGTACTACATACCCATCTTCATTATAGTAAAAATCAATTCCCTCCTTCAGCTGGGGTTGCATCAGATGGTAATTTTATAGACTTCCAGTCCATCGGTTGTTCCGGTAGTCTGAATTTGAGATAGCGGATGGTTCTGCCGTTCTCCAGGTGCATTTTTTCGTAATACGTCTGAATTTGTAAAAGGGCAGGTACTTCACCTAAAGAATAAATATCGGGAATGTCTTCTATTAAAGTACAGCCACTATGTTCGATCACTTCCTGGGTAAAGGCGTACAGCTCCGGGGAGTCTGTTTTCAGATTGATGGTGCCACCTGGCGCCAGGAGTGGTTGATATAATTGTAAAAACTTCGGATGGGTCAGTCTTTTCTTTGATTTGGACTGACGAAGAAATGGATCAGGGAAGGTGATCCAGATTTCACTGATTTCTCCCGGCACGAAATAATTGTTGAGCTTATCGATCTGGGTACGGAGGAAGGCGGTGTTATTGATATTCTCATCAATAGCAGTCTTGGCACCTCTCCATATGCGGTTACCTTTCAGGTCTACGCCCAGGAAGTTTCTTTCCGGGAAGCGTCTGGCGAGCCCAATAGTATAATCTCCCTTGCCACAGGCAAGTTCCAGTGTCAGGGGATTGGTATTCTTATAGAATGACTGCCACTGGCCCGGCATGCCTTCCGGATAGATCAGTACATTCGGGAATGTCTCAATTTCGGCGAAACGTTGTAATTTTTTTTGTCCCATTTGGGTGCAAAAATAATAGATTAACTGTATCTGCCTTCGGCAGAAGATATAAAAAGGAGTAGAAAGGCCAGCGGCTGGCTCTAAAGGGCCTAAAAACAAAAAAGCTGTCCCGCGTGAACGGAACAGCTTTAAACCAAGGCTGTAGGGGGAGGGCTCGAACCTCCACTGGGCAGTTAGCCGCAGCACAAATAAGATTAGTGGTCAACCCATTATGCTGTGTTTATCCTGGACTCCCAACCCCCGAGACAAGAGGGCATGTCTGCCAAATTTCATCACCCCACAATATTTAAGAACTTCTCACTCTCTTTTTTTCAATTCCGGCCCCGTTTATTTGACGTCGGTGTTGTTTTGAATGATTATTATGATGCAAATCTAAAGACATAACGGTTTTCTTGCAAATTTTTTAAGAAAAAATTTTGAAAATTCGATATTTTTCAAATATTTGCATGTAATTTTAATGCATTCAAAAACAAATTGTAAAAATGAGCCACAATTTGAATATTGACAAACTCGATTTGCAGATCATCAGTGAAATGATGCATAATGCAGAAATCTCCTACGCTGACCTCGGAAAGAAGCTTTTCGTTTCCGGTGGCACGATCCACGTTAGAATGAAGAAGCTACAAGAACTGGGTATCGTTAAAGGTACAAAATTACACGTAGATTTAAAAATGATCGGCTACGACGTAATTGCTTTTATCGGTATTTACCTTGAAAAAAGCTCCATGTACGACACTGTGGCCAAGGAATTGCGTAAGATACCTGAAATGGTACGCTTGAACTATACAACTGGTAGCTATAGCATGTTTGCAGAGATAATCTGTAAAGACATTACACAACTTCGCCGCATACTCCATGATGAATTACAGAAGATCAAAGGCATTGAACGCACCGAGACATTAATTTCTCTGGAAGAAAGCTTTTATAGAACGATCAACGTTGTGGAATAGGCAGCCCCATGATATTTTCCCCTTCCCGTCAGCTGTAAAAGGCAGGGGAGGGGACTTCTAAATTCATATACATATTTATGGTTACAACAGAAATTACTGACAAGATCAAGCGTCTTGAAGAGAAGTATGCTGCTATGGGCCAGGACCTGTCTTCCTATCTGGATGGGCTGCTCTATGCAGATTACCTCACCTATTGGGATTATATCCAGCTCGACGTTCTACTTAACCTTCAGCATCCCCGTACCCCCATCCCGGATGAGAACATCTTTATCATTTATCACCAGATCACTGAACTGTATTTTAAACTCGCGCTCCAGGCTATTGAGCAAATCAGCTTTGCACCAACGCTGACTGTAGCAGGCTTTCAAACACAACTCAAAAGGATCAACAATTACTTCCGTAACCTGATCAACTCTTTTGAGATCATGGTAGATGGTATGGACAAAGATCAGTTCCTGCAGTTCCGAATGGCCCTGTTACCGGCTTCCGGCTTCCAGAGTGGCCAATTCAGGAAAATTGAGATCTGCTCCACAAACCTGGTCAACCTGGTCTATCAACCACAGCGCGCGGACCTAAAAGAAACTGAGTTGGATCAGGTACTGGAAAAGATCTACTGGCGAAGTGGGGCTACTGAATTGTCTACAGGTAAGAAAACCCTTACCCTCAGGCAGTTTGAGTTGAAATACATGAACGAGTTCCTGCAACTGGCCACTCGTTACAAGGATAATAACATACAGGCACAGTATCGCCGGTTGTCTCCGGAAGACCAGCAGGAGCTCATACCGCTGTTGAAGGAGTATGATACGAATATCAATGTTCGCTGGCCACTCATGCACTATAAATCAGCTGTGCGCTACCTGAACCGCAAGCCGGAAGATATAGCTGCTACTGGTGGAACCAACTGGCAGAAATACCTGCCTCCCCGCAATAAACGTATTGTTTTCTTCCCGGAATTATTGACAGAAGAAGAAATGGACAACTGGGGAAAGGAATTATAAAAAAAGGCCGCAACTTATAATGAGGGCACTGAAGAATGAGGGCACTGAAGAAGTT
>NZ_MTKN01000190.1 GCF_001975825.1 [Flexibacter] sp. ATCC 35208 | reverse complement strand
TAGAATTACCCATTTACGGGTCGTTACGCAAATATACGGCGTAGTGCTATCATAGCTTTATAAAAAAAACTATGTTTAAGGGCGTCACAATTGAAAGTTTTCAAAGACATTTTCCAGATGAAGAATCGTGTTTACAATACCTTGCAGAGTTGAAGTGGCAGCAAGGGTTTCGTTGTAAGAAGTGTGGTGGAGAAATGTGGTGGAAAGGTAAAAGGTGGCTTGATAGACGTTGTCAGGCTTGCAATTATAATGAGTCTCCGACAGCAGGGACATTGTTTCATAAAGTAAAATTCAGTTTGCTGACAGCTTTTCAGATTTGTTTCCGTTTGAGTGTAAGTAAAAAGGGGATGTCAAGTTGCGAAATAAGCAGGGAATATGGCATCCGTCAAACAAGTGCCTGGTATTTTAAGCGCAAAGTGCAGGAGGGCATGCAAAGTAGTGAACAGTTTCCATTACAAGGTCGTGTAGAGGTAGATGAATTTGTGATTGGTGGCAAGGAAGAAGGGAATCAAGGTCGGGCTAAAGGAGATCGAAAAATTATCCTGATAGCAGTTGAAAAAGTATGCCGAAATAGAAAGACTGGCAGAGCGTATGCCCAATGCATAGAGGATTACAGCTCTACATCGTTTCAGCCATTTATGGAAAAACACATCGATAAAAAATCACGGGTAGTGACAGATGGCTGGGCAGCTTATGCTCCTCTAAAGAATATATTTCCACGATTGGAGCAGGTAGAATCCGGTAATGGCAAAAATTTCCCTCATTTACATACTCATATCATGAATTTTAAAGGTTGGTTAAGAGGCATTCATCATCGTGTTTCTGAGAATCATATGCAGGCATACTTAAATGAATTTCATTTCCGATTTAACAGAAGAAATCATTTGGGCAGTATAATGCACAAACTTTTATCCAGGATGGTTGCTGCTGCTCCTTTATTTTTAACTTTACGAGAGCTAAATGGGTAATT
>NZ_MTKN01000189.1 GCF_001975825.1 [Flexibacter] sp. ATCC 35208 | reverse complement strand
CTAAACAACTTCATTATTAAGAGTAATACCTACGAAAAGATAGCCCGATTAAAATATCAAAGATTCTGTACGATATCCCTGATCTTTTGATATTCTGTAATGACGTATGCTATTTTGTTTGTACCATTATTTAACTGCAGTATTTAATTATTATTCAAATGCCTTGGGGGACGTGAATGATTTCCATTACTGTTTGAACCTTTAAATCATGTGTAAAATGCTGAAAAAGGCATTACCGGTAGTCTGTTGCCTATTACTGGTAATGCTTGGGCACCGTGCATTTGCCGGTGAGCCGTACCTATCCCTTTTACCCGTTAGCCCTGACACCATTCCTTCCGACCTGGGAGATCTTAAGTCAGCCAGCTTTGAAACAGGCCGTTATTACGGCTGTAAATCAGCGGGCAGGACCAGATAGTATACATGCAAGTGCACCTACTCCTGATAGTATTCCTTTCAGCAAATTAGGCTTAAGTGGCATGAACTCTTCTGCCAAAGGAGCTTTTACCCAATACCTTGAATCTGGTAAGAGTACAATCGGTATGGCACATATGAAAACCATGTTCAATGATATGAAGGACAGCTCCAAAACGGCTTCTTATATCGATAATAAGTTGCGCGGTTTTTTAAAGCTTGTCCAATACTGGTTTGACTCAGTTTTGTTAAAGCAGAACTTAGAACAGTTTTATTTTAAGGGGATAATTATATAATCGAAGTTTCTTCTCTTATTTCACAGAGTTTTCTGATAAACAATCGGCGTTCGAATTGTATGTTAGGTTTGTTTTAGGAAGTGTTGAAATATAATGGGTATATTAATTGCTTGAAAACAGCTAATAAATAAGCGGCCAAATTCTCTATATCCAGGCAATTTTGGTATACTTTTTTATTTTGAAGTTGTTTATACTTTTAA
>NZ_MTKN01000188.1 GCF_001975825.1 [Flexibacter] sp. ATCC 35208 | reverse complement strand
GACGATCTGGGTAGTCTTCGCTTTGTAATACCGCCACTGGCAATACAAAATATCATGTCTGACTGGAAGATCACTTCAACCGTCGCCGATGAACTTTGCTTCCAGTATCAATATGATGCACGTGGCCGCATGATTTCGAAAAAAATCCCCGGAGCAGGAGCCGTTTTAATGGCTTATGATAGCAGAAACAGAGTCGTCTTCACGCAAGATTCCATACAAAGGCAAAAATCTACTCCTGAATGGATCACAACATTTTATGACGGTCTGAACCGCCCTTACGAAACAGCCATCTATACAACGGCTTCAACCAGAGAAAACTTACAATGTAGTATCACCACTAATTTAGATGACACTTCCGTCATCAATCTATCTTCATTGACTGCTGACCTGGTAGTGACTACTTATAACAGTGCAGACAGTGCATACCAGGCGACCAACTCCATTACCTTTGATCCAGAATTCACTACTTCTGATAATGCTGAAGTTGAAGCCTCCATCGTCAATGATGATGGCATTACCAGTGTTGCATCATCCAATCCCGTTCCGGTTATCTCTTCATCTGCACTTTCACCATTGTCTTACACTTACTATGATAATTATAACTATACTGGTGTACATAGCCTTGTGAACACAGGTCTTTCAAAACCGGAAGCAGGCGACAATCCTTATAGCCAGGCCAATACTTCTTCCAGTACGCGTGTCGCCACTCTCACCACAGGAACAAAGGTTCGTATATTAGGCACAGACCAATGGCTCACCACCACGAACTACTTCGACGATGATGCCCTGACTATCCAGACAATTGCAGATAACCATACAGGTGGAAAAGATGTGACCAGCCTTCTATATGACTACAATGGCAAGGTGTTAAGCACCTACCATACGCATACCAACCCTTCCAGCACTGTTACGCCTCAGACAACCTTACTGACCAAAATGGGTTATGATGCAGCTGGTCACCTGATTTCACTCGTCAAGCGGCTGAATGACAGCACTAACCTCGAGGAAAAGATCGC
>NZ_MTKN01000187.1 GCF_001975825.1 [Flexibacter] sp. ATCC 35208 | reverse complement strand
GTATTGGCTAAAACATACGCGAGTTCTTTTTGTGTTGCGGTCGTATAGGATTTAAAAAAGGTTGGCAAAAATTCTCGAATGTCTTCTTTTACAGTCATTTCATGAATTTCCTCTCGTTCTTTCTCTTCTTTCCCTTCTGGTTCTTCTGCTTTTTCATTCACCTTGACGATTTGAGGGAATCCACTAATCACAAAAGCCTTTCCATCTGATTGAACAGGAACCGACACTTGCTGGATCACCTCCTTATCCTCTGGCCCACTATTATCTGCTTTCATGCGGCTTAATTTGTATCTCACTTTAAAAATTATATTTGCTTCTTTATCTGTGACCTCATCTACTTTTAATACAGTTGCGTATAGAAAATGGGAATCCCATTGTATACTTGCAAAATCCAAACCAACTTGTGGATCAAATGTTTTCGGTACATAGAGCTGTAAGCGCTCTGAACGCTTCTTCTTGCCTTCATCCCCTCTTTGCCACGTAAAGTATTCTTTTACGAACCCGCGAGCAAATTCAATCGCTTCTGGACGTGAGGCAAGGTTTTGTTTTTGTGTGACTTCCTTTGGAGTGGTGCTGGCCTTTGCTTGTATATCTCCCTTCCCTTTTATTACGGTTGTGATGGATACAATGAGCATCCAACAAAACAGGAGCCAAAAGGCCCATTTTCCAATTAAGCGGCCTTTATAGGAAGGAATCTTTGTGGCTTTCCTTGCCTTCCCCTGTTTACTTTCAAATGTTTTTGCAAACCACTGTTTCACCTTTTGAACCATATTCATCCCCCTTTCAATTTCGGTACTGGCGTAAAGATCGTTCGTAGCAATCACAAGCGAATGAAGCCATGCCAACCGCGGTTGATTCATCTTTTATTTCATTTCTTGCATAATTGATAAAATTGTTGAGTTTTGTTTGACTGCCTGTGATATACGGGAATCTAGCATGAACCACATACCGTTTGTCTTCATCCCTCCCCACTTCAAAGGACGCTCCATCTGTAGCCCGAAACGCCCTTACAAACTCCAAACCTTCCAATTCGTCCATCATGCACTCTCCTTTTCTCTTAAAGCTGTAAGAAACTT
>NZ_MTKN01000186.1 GCF_001975825.1 [Flexibacter] sp. ATCC 35208 | reverse complement strand
ACAATGAATACAGGTTTGTTTGCCTGTCTGAGTTTTTTATTATTGAAGTTGTTTACACTTTTTGAAGGAAAAAAAGGAAGTCCCAGGAATTAAGGATTTTTGTTTTAGCAAATAAAAACGAATAATTCTGGGACTCATAGACGAAGATAAGATACGAGATTGGATTTTACCACATTTAAGCAAAGGCAAAAGAGGCTTTAAGGCCAGGATAGATTTAGTAAAAGTGGTTCTGTTGATTTTAAAGCGAATGAAAACAGGCTGCCAGTGGCGAGAGTTGTGTATTTGCGAATATTTTGATAAAGGGGCGACCTCGTGGCAAAATATTCACAGGTATTTTTTAAAATGGAGTAAAGACGGTTCATTCAAGAGGGCTTGGATCAATCTTTTATCTTGTAATAAGAAACTGCTGGATCTGTCAAGCGCCCAGTTAGATGGTAGCCATACACCAGTCAAACGTGGTGGCCAGGCGGTAGGTTATCAAGGCAGAAAAGCTTCAAAGACCAGTAATAGTTTGTTCTTATGTGACAACAGAGGTCAGATGCTGACCGTATCAACGGCGCAAAGTGGAGAGCATAATGACTTATACGATATAGTGAAGCTCTTTAAAGAAATGATCGGGGTTCTGGAACAATCCGATATCAATTGCAATGGAATATTTGTAAATGCCGATCCTGGATTTGACAGCGAAGATTTAAAACAAGTATGCATTGACTACGAGATTGAATTAAATGTAAAACCCAACTTGCGAAATCAAAAGAAGCAAAGTGATGAATACCGATATTTTGATGATCAACTTTACAAAAGACGAACAAAAATTGAACATGCCAATGCCTGGATGGATGCTTTTAAAGCATTGCTTGTCAGATATGAAAAACTTGTTGAAACATGGATGGCATTGCAATGGCTGGCTCTTATAACCCTTTTTTGTAGAAAATTAAAAGTATAAACAACTTCAATAAGAAAACTATACTCAAAGTACCTAAATATTCGATCCATGGCCGCTTAATTATTACCGAACCATTGAGTAAAAAGACCGGGGATCTTTGCAGGTCCCCGGTTTTTTATGCGTCAATGAAAAACATGTTTGTATATTCAAAGACCAGGATTT
>NZ_MTKN01000185.1 GCF_001975825.1 [Flexibacter] sp. ATCC 35208 | reverse complement strand
TGCGCTGCAGAAAGTGCATAGCTATCTTTTAGGCCTATCACAGGGATAGATGTATATTCTTCTTTCAACGCATTGCTGATAAGCAAAGCTTGTCGCTCCAATACAGTATGCAGCAACAAATCTTTCAACCCTACTCTCACTCCCATTTCTTTAAAGATCCTGCTGGCAAGCCGCGTTGCCTTCAGGCTATGTCCGCCCAATTCAAAAAAGTCGTCGTAAACACTCGCCTGGTGTACGTCAAGCAAATCCTCCCAGATCTTTACCAGCTGATGTTCTACAGCCGTACGGGGGCCCATATGATGATGTTCCTTTTCTACCGATCGGTTGTCTGGTAAAGGCAACCGCTTACGGTCTGTTTTCCCGCTGCTTGTCAGAGGAAACTGCTCCAGCGCTATAAAGTAGGCAGGTATCATGTAAGCAGGAAGGAACTGCGCAAGATGATCCTTTAGCGTTGCTTCGGGTATCAATTCCTTACAGCTGAAGTAAGCCAGTAATTCCTGGTCAGTATCTTTTAGATGACGGGCTATTACCACTGCATCATGAATACCAGGGAAACTCTTTAATGTGTTTTCAATTTCTCCCAGTTCTATACGGTAACCTCTGATTTTTACCTGGTCATCGGCTCTTCCCAGGTACTCTATATTCCCGTCTGGTAACCAGCGACCAATATCTCCCGTACGATACATCCGCACTCCGTTCAAATAGGGATGACTGATAAAACGGCTGGCTGTCAGCTCCGGACGATTCAGATAACCACGCGCCAGACCAGCGCCCGCTATATACAGCTCGCCTGCAATACCCTCCGGCACAAGGCATAAATGATTGTCCAAAACGTACATCGAGGTATTCCAGATCGGTCGTCCTATCGGTATACGATCATCTCCTGCATGAGTGCTGTACGCCGTAACATCTATCGATGCCTCCGTAGGACCATACAGGTTATATAACGGTACCTCCGGAAGTAAAGAATACCAGTGAGAAACGGTCTCCGCTGATAAGGCCTCGCCACTTGTTATCACTTTACGTAAACTACCCAAACGACACAACTGCTCTACATCACTCCCCACAGAGGCTATAAACGCATTCAGCATACTCGGCACAAAATGTAAATTACTAACCTGCTCTGC
>NZ_MTKN01000184.1 GCF_001975825.1 [Flexibacter] sp. ATCC 35208 | reverse complement strand
CGAGGTCCGAATACTTACTCTTGAACTGCCTGAAAATTCATTTGTTTTTTGGACACATCAAGGTTATCAATATGCATTTTTCCCCCTTGATGCAGGGGATAATCCTCCTGTATATTATTATTTGGAAGGGGAAACAGAATTTAAAAAAATAGAATCCCTAAGTGCTTTTTGGGAAAGAGAAATGCCTGATAATTAATTAAATGAAATCTTTTGTAGCAAAATTCTTTGCGATATTGGGAGTTCCGATTGTTGGTAATTGACGTACAAATGATAAGTAAGGTGAGAAAAGGAAAATAATAGTATTGCTAGCTCAGTTTCCAAGAAAAGAATTGACAGTTCAGTATTCGATGGATAGGGTATGGCACCAGTGAGTATCAGTATACTTTGTATTATTATGACCAGGCGGGGAACCTGACAAGGACGATTCCGCCAGTCGGTGTGGTGATAGATAGGAGTGCTACGTGGAAGGCAAATCTGGCAGCGGCGATAAGAGTGGGTACACTAAGCCCTTTATTATTTTCCCATCAGTAGAAGCAGCTATGATATATAAAGTTGAATATATTCAACGTTACGATGGCAATTGGGCGCGTTGGGTAGCCCGAGAAAAAGCTCCACAGGAGAGCTAAAGAGCTAATGTGATGAAGAAGAGTACCAAAATTGTCGATTCATTGATTAAGGCAAATACTAATAAAACATCTACTGGTCTTAATTTTAAATTATTATGAGTAAATATTGGTTCTTATTTTTTTGCGCTGGTGTTTGGGCATGTAATGAAACGCCTAAGGATAAAAAAGCTGATGTGGTAAGTGATAGTGTAACTATCGCGCCCAATCAGAATGATTCTGTCATCACAAAGCCTGTTGTCACAGAAAAACAAACAGGATCAAACAGCGTTATGGAATGTGATCAGGCGCTAAATTTGATGTTTCAAACAAGTAATTATCATCCGGATGATAAGACTCACCTGTCAGATTATAAAATACACATAAATGAACCAGGTGATGCCGATGACCCCTCAATAGGCATTCGGATTTATTACTCACCTGGCCGAAAAGATAGTTCCTTGGCTGGGGTATTAAATCTTGATTTGCAAACAGGCAAGTTAGTGGATTTATTTCCCCAATTGGATCATCCGG
>NZ_MTKN01000183.1 GCF_001975825.1 [Flexibacter] sp. ATCC 35208 | reverse complement strand
TTAGATTTGGAAATTGATGTAAATAAGGATGACGCTTCCTATTATAAGGAAATTTCAAAAAGGGTGAATAAAATTGATCCTGACGATCGAAATACAGATTTGTTTATACCATTAGGAATTTTTATTGGGGAGAAGATAAAAAGAGGAACTAGTGCCCATTGGCAGGTAGAAAAGAAGTATGGATACAGACCCTATTTTATGCCAATTTTAATAGATGCAAGTGAGAAAAAGTATCATCCCTGGTATAAATTATATGAACATTTAAGCAAAAAGAAGTTCGATTTTGATAAATACCTTACACTGGTTAACAGCCTGGGAGCTCTTTAGTTAACGCTATATTAATAATAATGAGAAATTAAATACTTGGGTTATTCGTTGTGTTTTGGTTTTCGTGTACTAAAAGCATAGAAACAGTAAATAATCCAGGAGAGTCTGCCGGCTCAAAATCCGCTAATATCGTAATTAGAGGTTCCTCTTCCGCAGCAGGTATAGGAGCTAATCCAACTGATTCAGGGTGGGTAAACGGGTTAAGGTTGGCTACCCTGGATAATAAAAAAACACTTTATTTTATTAATCTCGCTGTAGCAGTTTACACTATCAGTGAGTGCCTGAAAATTATTCCGTTCAGGAAGATATGCCACTAATAGATACTACAAAGAATATTACCAATGCGTTATCGCACCATCCTTCTCTGGTGATGATTACATATCCAACCAATGATGTTGCAAATCAACTGCAGAAAATAATGGTCTAACAGGAAATGATCTCTCGTTAGCTACTATTGGTGGTGGTATAACTGGTTTTACTGCTGGACACTATGGATATAAATTATGTGCTCGGATTAATTATAGTGCCATTGAAAACAGTATTTCGAATTTTGCAGTAAATATCGGTAATGGTATTAATGATTTCGTCAAAGGTGTGCAAAATGGAAATACGAGCGGTTGGCAAGATCTCTCTAAATCGGTTTTAATGACTTTAGCAAAATTAGATTCTTGCAAAACATTTACAAGTAGCGGTCAGTGAGACGATTATGTTGGAGATACATTTGAAGATACATTTCATGCATCCGGATGTAGATTATCAGTTTTAAAATTTATTTTTATGAAAATTATTTGGACAACATTTTTTTGATCACTAATTTATGTTTAGGTATGGCCCAGAAACATGAAATTAAATCCTCCCTAGAGCTGTTAAAAAT
>NZ_MTKN01000182.1 GCF_001975825.1 [Flexibacter] sp. ATCC 35208 | reverse complement strand
GTTGCGGAGGTGATGAGTGCGGGGGATTATTATCCTTTTGGGATGGGGATGGGGGATAGGAAGTGGAGTTTAGGAAGGTATATATTAATAAACTATTTTCTGTTGCTATAAATTCTGCTACAAAATACCTTGCTCCTAAAATATTATATAATTTCGGTAACCCTGCGTTGCGGGAAATGGGCGAAGAAGCGTTGGCAATGATAAAACAGAGTTATAAACCAACTGGTAAAGGTAGTTCACTTGGCACTTCCTTAGGTGCTAGATATGTTGATGTAATACCAATTGGAACTCACATTCAAGCTGCTAAAATAAATTTTGAAGTAAAAGTTGGGCTCCAGGAATTTAGCGGAAATGTTGCTAACCAGATAGCAAAGGATGAAGAATTACTAGCATTGGGTAAGGTAGAAGAAATTACCTGGGTATTCTTTCGCAGTCCCGTTACTGGAAAAATTGGTCCATCCGCCAGGTTACTCACTGAATTACAATAGGTAGGAATTAAAGTGGAAATTTATGGAGATTTACCTAAACCAATCCTTGATAAAGCATTATTAAAATATAAACCAAGTATTAAAGTTAAAAAATGACTAATGGCAAGTAACTATGAAACATTAACTATACCCGTAGATTATAAAAAGTCTTTTCAGGATCTGGACATGCAGGAAATAAAAGATTATTACAATTGGTTTCTGCATATTAAGCATGATAGGTTAATGAAACTTGGCACTTATCTTTTTAATAGAGATTATGATTTTTTATCAGAGAATAATTTAAAAGTGGTTGAAAACTTTTTGTTTAATTCCGTAGGTACAGTGCCTATGCCTAAAGATGAATATGATAGAGCATATGGTGGAATGTCCGATCGATTAAAAAAAATAGCAAATGTTCCAGACTTTATACTAGATCGTAGGACTATTTCAATTTGTTATGATATCGGAATTTATATGGGAGAATTAATGATAGCATTAGATAGCTCTATCGTGTGGAGATTGGATAAAAATATCAGGTCTGCTGATTATGGGCAACCAATAATTAAGAAAAAGAAATTTGAGATAAACCCCTTTGTTGTGGTAAAAAATGCTGCTAATAAAATTCACAAGAAAACATATACAGAACACCAGCTTATTAGTTTCTTTAATGCATGGAAAAAGGGGTGTGGAATTGACTGAGATTTTAAGGGGTCATTTTTCAATGTTCCATTTATCAATAGTCTGGTAAGTTTTCCACAGC
>NZ_MTKN01000019.1:107304-142690 GCF_001975825.1 [Flexibacter] sp. ATCC 35208 | reverse complement strand
AAAGTGTAAACAACTTCGTTATAAAAAAGGGAATCCACATAGAGATTGTCGCAAATTTATTATTGTAGCAGAGGGGGTGAGGGAAGATGATTATTCTAGTTATTTTAACAGATTAACACCAAGAGTGGAAATCAAAATTAATAATGCAAAACGTTGTGATAAACATAAAGAGCATTATTTTCCAGAATTGAATGTTACAAAGGTTTACATTCTGGGTAATCAGTTATTAGAATTTTTAGGTAATAATTGGCAGGTTTGATTTGAGACAGTAAAATTTCCTGTGTTAATGGCCTATGGTTGTGAATGATCTCAATAGGCCCAAAAACCGGGGAAGGCACTGCTGCCGCGCCATTCCCCCTTCCCCATCCCGACAGGGTTTCAAACAATGGGTAAGGAGTCTACACAATATATTTTATAGTCTCGTGATGACAGGTTAATGAGCATTTTCTTCAAAGCGTTCCAGATACTTATCAATAAATTCCTGTTTCCTTTTCGCCCTATACTGCATTACAAACCTTGGATGCTCCAAGGGAACTATTTTCTTAAAGAACCCCTCTTTCTCATTTAATTTGATTAAAAACTGGCTATTCTTTCCCGTTCCTAAACAATAACACACATTTCTATCCACCCCAAACTCCAATTGTTTTTTTATATTCTCCACCATAAAAGGATACACCGCCTTTGTCAGCTCCGCACTGTCATAGTAGTTATAATTAATTTCTGTCCCATCCTCTTTTACGGCCGTAAATCCCAATGGGGATACGGAGGCAAAATAGAAATCATGATAAAATTGCTCCGGCCCGCCATATGCAGCAATTACATCATAAATGAACACTGATGATGGCTCGTGTGTTTGTATACCGGAAATGGATATACCGCAAACTGACTGCAACCGTTTGGTATCTGTAAATGGAATGCCTGTGGATCCGGAACCTAAGCGACCTGGGTTAATGCCCATGATAATCTGCCTCGGGTGTTGGTCTCCATAAAACCGGCGGTAGAATTGTTTCATGATATCCATGACCTGCGGCTGTTCACGAAATGGATTCATAATACGGATGCCTTTGGGTAGCTTACCTGTATATTGTAGGTGGGTATTAAAATCGATGACGTGATCGGCGAAGGTCTTTTTCATGATGCGAAAATAAGCAATAAGCAGAAGTTGGTATTTCGCAAAAAGAAAATAATTAATAATTTAGTTGTACATGAAGCAACGTTTTGGAATCCTGTTCCCCCTCATCCTGGGAACCTTTATGGCGGGAATAGACAGTAGTATCGTGAATGTTTCCCTCCCCACAATGAGCACTCAATTTGGGGTTGGGCTGGATGCAATAGAATGGGTGATTGTAGCCTACATGCTAGGTTTCTGTGTGTTTATGCCCCTCACCACCTGGCTCAAAGAACAGATCGGTTTTTATGCATTGTACCTGATCAGTTTGTCGATCTTTACCTTCGGCTCCTTATTATGTGCGATCTCCAACAGTCTGCCGGAACTAATTGCGGCCAGGGCTATACAGTCCTTCGGCGGCGGTGCAATTACGCCTACTGCCATGGCGATATTGACGTTGGTCTTTCCAGCAGAAGAAAGAGGTAAAGTCATGGGGTGGTGGTCGCTGGGTAGTATTGCCGGACCGGCCATAGGACCGACTTTAGGAGGTACGCTGACCAACCTTTATGGCTGGCCTTCGATATTTTATATCAACTTGCCGATTGGTATTCTGACCATCGGCATCGCAGCATATAGTTTACGGTTCTTAAAGGCTAATGTTCGCCAGCCTGCTCGGTTTGACGCCAGTGGATTCGGACTTTTTACTGTCTTTATTGTGTTGTTCCAGTATGCTATCGCTGTATTGCCAGCTAAAGGGCTTACATCGCTGGGGGTATGGATACCTTTTATTGTCAGTATTATCGCAATTGTTGTATTTATCCGGCGCAGTTTACCGAATCCGCAGGCGCTATTTAACCTGCATATTTTCAGGCACAGGATCTATACTTATTGTATCTTAATCACCTGTGTGCGATCGGTTGCTATCTTTGGTGGTTTGTTTCTTCTGCCCTTCTTATTACAGGGGCAAATTGGGTTTACTGAAATTGCATCAGGGTTATTAATTTTACCTTTCTCAGCGGTGATGGCGCTGGTCACACCTATTGCCGGATCGCTGTCTGATAAAATTGGACCACGAAGATTGATCATAGCGGGGCTTATATTAGTTGCTATATCTATGATACAGCTTTCACAATTAAATACACCTGCTTTATTTCCTATCATTGCTGCCATGGTCGTGAGAGGGCTTGGTATTGGTTTGTTGGTGTCGACTATTACCTCCGCTGCTATGAGTGCAGTTCTTCCGGAAGAAGTCACGCAGGCATCATCTATGTTTTCATTATTACAACAATTAAGTGGTACTATTGGTATTGCATTTAGTGGGTTGCTTCAGCAATACATTATGCGATATTATACTGATGGGAAAGGATATACGGAAGTTGTGGCGCATCATTACGGCATACAGGATACGTTCTTTATAGCAGCTGTATTGGTAGTGATGACCGTACCTATTGCTTTGAAGCTACCAAATTTTGTGAAACGGCCGGTTAAGTGAATGCAGGGATTAAGAGGGGAAAGGGAATAGATAGAGAAAAGTTATAAATCACATCCTCGCACATTCACATAGAGGAATTTCATAAATTACATCTGCGCACATTTTTATACCTTAATTTCAAAACCATGCAGCACTCGGCAAAGATTACGACGCTATTCCTGGACATCGGCGGGGTATTATTAAGCAACGGTTGGGACCGTGCAGCCCGTAAAGAGGCAGCCAGGATCTTTAACCTGGATATTATAGAACTGGAAGAACGCCACCACCTTACCTTCGATACTTACGAAGAAGGCAAGCTCACGCTGGATGAATACCTGACAAGAATTGTCTTTTACGAACACAGGGAGTTTACAAGGAATGATTTTAAGGAGTTCATGTACAGCCGTACGACTCCTTATCCCGAAATGATAGACCTTATCTGTCAGTTAAAGGATCATTATAAACTGAAGATCGCGATTGTCAACAATGAAGGACGAGAACTGAATGAATACCGCATACGGACTTTCGGCATTGATAAATTTGTAGATTTCTTTATTTCTTCCTGTTTTGTGCATTTCCGCAAGCCTGATGCTGATATATGGCGAATGGCGCTGGATATTGCGCTTGTAAAACCACAGGAGGTATTATACCTTGAGGACCGTGCAATGTTTATTCATGTTGCTGAAGGGCTGGGGATTAATGGGCTTTTGCATGAGAATTATACAAAGACAGTTGAGAAATTGAAGGAATGGGGACTTGAACTTCCTCCTCAATAAAAATATCGCACTGCAAAAGGCAGGACGGTTATTAATGTAATGAGGCTTCTCCCCTCCCAAAAAAGAATCTAACGGCAAAAGGCAGAAGAGTCCTTAATGTAACGTGGGCTTCTCATCCCCAAAAAAGAATCTAACGGCAAAAGGCACGAAGGTTATTAATATAACGAGGGCTTCTCCCCTCCCAAAAAAGAGCCTCCCGACAACCGGAAGGCTAAAGGGGGTGCAAATCAACGTAATAGAAGATTATTTAAGTAGTATTACAAATATATGTTGGACCGCATATATATAATATCCCACGAACCGTGTAATTTTATCGGGAAGCATTCCTGTACAGAAATGCTTCCCGATACAACTACTTCCACACCAAAGTCACTACTGCTCCTGCCTTTAGCTCATATTTATACACCCGCGCCCCATCCTGCACAGAAAAAGCCTTTGCCTCCTCCCCGCTATTCAGCGCTACCAGCACCCGGCTACCATCTTTATTTAAAAACGCCACATTTTCCACCCCCTCAGGATGTGATGAATAGATCCTTTTCGCCCCGGGCCGTACAAATTTGCTGAAATGCGCCAGCGCATAGTACTCTACATTCTTTGTCACCGTCCCGCTGTCTGACCGAACCGTTACCACCCCTCTGCAGTTCATACACCCCTTGTTCACCTTCTCCCCTGCCTGTGCAGGCTGATTGGTCGTAGGACCGTTATTTTCATCCAGCGCCATATTCCAGAGTAATACGTTCTTTGACCAGTTATTGACGGTGCCTATCAGTAGATTGCCCACCATATATTTCAGGTTGCCTCCAAAGTCAGGCGCCCAGCTCCCACCGGAACACTCTGTGAAATATAACCCCTTGTCAGGGTGCGCGGCATGTACCAGACTCATAGCACCTACTGCACCTTCATAGCAATGGAAAGCTGCACCAGTTACGTACTTCCCAGCCACCGTATCGTCTAAAATAGAAATCGGGTATTCCGGGCTATTCCAGTTATGATCGAACAATAATATATCTGTATGGATACCTTTTTGTTGTAATACAGGTCCTAAATGATCCTTAATAAAGGTTAACTGTTCAGGCGCCGTCATCTTCATGGTAGGATAGGCCGCTTCGTATTGCGGCTCATTCTGTACACTCAGACTGGTTGCGGTGATGCCTTCAGCACCTAAGGCCTGGATATATTTTGCAAAATAGGAGGCATATGCAGCATAAGCATCCGGTCTTAATGAACCACCTTCCAGCTTGTCACTGGTTTTCATCCATCCCGGTGCACTCCATGGAGTTACCATGATGTGGATACGAGGGTTAATTGCCACCACCTCTTTTAGTACAGGGATCAAAGCACCCGTATCTTTTGCTATGCTAAAATGCGCCAGACTATCATCCCGCTCACCCGCAGGCATATCGTCATAACTATAAGGCGAAAGAGAGAAATCAGATGCGCCTATTGACAGCCGGATATAATTTATCCCGATCCCTTTTTCTGCATCAAACAATTCATCGAGCAGTGCTTTGCGCTTAGGTGCTGTCATGTATTGCTGCATCACATATGCCGATGACCCGGTCATAGCCGCACCAAATCCTTCTATCTCCTGGTACTGCTGACTGGTGTCAATTTTTAAATTTAACAATGCGGTGTCCTTCTCCGATTTTAGAAAAGCCTGCTCCTGAAATAACTGTTTTTCGTCTCCTGTAGTAAGGAAAACACGTGCATTCTCATTTTTCTGGGTACAGCCGCCCAGTACCGATGCTAAGCATCCGGCATACAACCATAACTTCATGATAGGAAAGTTGAGAAATGGGGGCCGTACCGGCCCCCACATGAATTATAACTTAGCCTGTTGGCAAATTTACCACATTGATCATAACCTAACCTGTTGGCCAATCCACCACATAGTTTATAACTTAAACTTCGCGGTCAGCTTAGCCACACTTATCATAACCTAACCTGCTGGCAAATCCACCACATAGTTTATAACTTAAACTTCGCGGTCAGCTTCGCCACATGCACTTCAAAATCACCCGGCTCCAATACCGGCTTGCCATCCACACCTGCAAATGCTAACTGCTCTACAGGAATATCAAATGTCACTGTCTTACTCTCCCCTGCCTGCAGCAAAATCTTCTCAAACCCACGCAGTCTCTTCACATCAGGCGAAATCAATGTCGCTACCAAATCAGATGTATACACTTCTACTGCTTCTTTACCGGCTTTACTACCCGTATTCTTCACATCTACTGTTACGCGCACCACACGGTTCGCCACCTCAGCTTTAAGGTTGCTGTATTCAAAAGTCGTATAGCTCAACCCTGTACCAAATGTATACTGCGGATTGTAATCTGCTTCATAATTATACACCCCTTCTGCCTTTGTCTGCTCTTCTGATGGCTTATGAATATACCCTATCAGCGCATTTGGATAACGTGGATACGTATACGGCAATTTACCGGATGGATTCACATCACCATACAACACATCTGCTATCGCATCGCCACCAAAATTACCGGGCAGATAACCCAGTACCACACTTTTCACTCCCTGCTCAAACTTGCTGATGATACGCGGACGACCTTCTGTCAGTACCAACACTACTGGTTTACCAGTCGCAATCAGTTGCTGTGCCAGTTTGGTCTGGTCATCGCCGATATACAGGTCATTCAGGTCACCCGGTTTTTCTGCATATGAGTTTTCACCCAGACACAATACTATCACATCCGCCTGTTGCGCAGCAGCTACTGCATCTGCCAGCCGATCAGGCGCTTCTTCGTACCACTTGCCATCAGCCTTGTAGCTCACACCAGGAATGTAAGTTACATTCTCTGCACCTGCTTTCTTTTTCAAAGCGGCAAGGATGGTATTGTATTGAGCCGTAAACTGGGGTACCTTTTCTCCCTGCCAGCTATAGCTCCACGCACCATCCAGTGTACGCATATCATTTGCGTTCGGGCCAGTGACCAGTATTTTAGCCCCCTTTGTTAATGGCAATACATTACCTTCATTCTTCAGCAACGTAATCGCTTCTGCTGCTGCATCATAAGATGCTTTTTCAAACTCTTTGCTACCAAATAAAGGATAGTCTTTGTAGTTAGTAACCGGTTTCTCAAAGAGGCCCAGTTCAAACTTTACACGCAGTATTCTACGCACTGCATCATCCACTCTTGCCTGTGGCACCTTTCCTTCTTTCACCAATTCAACCAGTCCTTCGCAGAATGGTTCATAGTTGTAAGGAATCATGGACATATCAATACCAGCATTGATAGCCAGCATGATCGCCTCTTTATCGCTACCTGCTATATGATCACGACGGTACAGGTTTTCAATATCTGCCCAGTCAGTCACCGCCAGTCCTTTAAAGCCCAGTTCTTCCTTCAGTAATTTCGTCAGAATTTCGTAGTTCGCATGTACAGGTATACCATTGATCTGACCAGAGTTGATCATAATGGTATGTGCTCCTGCTTCTACCCCGGCTTTGAAAGCTGGCAGGTGGTATTCATACAGCTGTTGTTTGCTGATGTTCGCAGGTGTACGGTCCTTGCCGGATACGGGTGCCTGATAACCTAAGAAGTGCTTGATACTCGCAGCTACATGGGTTGGATCATTCACATCATTCTTCTCCCCTTCATAGCCTTTTACGATTTCATGTCCCATCTGTGCACCAAGGTAAGGGTCTTCACCAAATGATTCCCATATACGCGGAAAACGGGGATCTCCACCTAAATCCAGCACCGGAGAAAATACCCATGGGGTATTACTGGCCCTTGTTTCGTATGCAGTGATCTCTGCACCTTTGCGTACCAGCGCCCTGTTGCGGGTAGCTGCCTGTGCAATCTGCTGCGGGAACAAGGTGGCGCCTGCTGTATAGGTCGCACCATGAATCGCGTCAATGCCAAAGATCACGGGTATCTGCAGGGCGTTGCCTTTCATTGATACCTGCTGAATATAGCTGACAACCTCCCACCATCTTTGCGGGGTCAGGGCTTTATTATTTGCAGTGTTCAGTACGGAGCCGATCTTGTACTTCACCAGTGCTTTCTGCATCTCTGCCGTATCGATCACCAGCGGGTCAAAGCTCGCAAAACGGTTAGGGCCTTTCCCAACTACGTCCAGCGTAATCTGGGCCATCTGCCCTACCTTCTCTTCGAGTGACATCTTTGCCAGCAAAGCTTCTACCCTTGCATTTATCGTCGCGGAATCATAAGCTACCACTTTGGCAGGTGGTGCTGCTTTTGTTTTTTTCTGCGCGTGCACCTTTGTGAGCGGGCATATCATGCCACCCACCAATGCAACTGTCAGCAGACGTTTTCCAAAATCCATGTTGTTGTGTGTTTAGAGTCGCTATAGAATATATTTCTCAGCGGGAATTGAGCATATTCCCGCTGAGAAGATAGCCCCCTTTTAAAGGTTAAACAATGATTAATATCCTGTATTCTGGGTCAAATTCTTATTCAGCAACCTGTCCTGCTCCGGTATCGGGAACAAATACTGATGCTTGTCAGTATTCACCCCATAATTGATGGTGGTACCGGATTCATCTTTCTGACTGTTCATGAGGGTCACCACATTCACATACCCGTTTTTCTCTGCACGCATCAGGTCATTCCAGCGGGTACCTTCGTTCACCAGTTCCAGTCTTCTTTCATTCAGGATGGCGGTGGCCAGGTCAGTCTTCGTAGTCGCAGTAGTATTGTCCAGACCTGCACGGGTACGGATCTGATTCAGCAAGGTGATAGCGGTGGCTGTATTGCCTAACTCGTTATTTGCTTCTGCTGCCAACAAAATAATATCCCCCAATCTTAATAAGGTAATATTATCAGTACTATTCCACCCACTTGGATCAGGCCATTTGTTCATAAACGGAATTGCTTCGGTATATTCCCAGGCCGCTGCCGGACTGTTAAAACTCGCATTGGCAATCTGCCAGTTGAACGTGGCAGTATAACGTGCTCCCGCCGTATCGCCAGCTGCTTTGAATGCCTGAATCAGATCATAAGAACCGATGTTACGTTTTGCCCACTGATCAGATGCTACATATGCAAACATCTCCACCCCCCAAAAGCTGTACGTACTACCTGAATACTGAATCTCCAGGATCGCTTCACTGTTGTTCTTATTCGCAGCGCCCCATAAGTTGGCATAGTTACCTACTAATGAATAGGTACCGCTGCTGATCACTTTATTCGCATAGACGAGACTGTTAGTATAGTCCCCCATCTGCGCATAAGTCTTTGCCAGCATGGCATCGGCAGCACCTTGGGTTGCACGGCCATACTCGCCATTATAAGGAGTAGTATTTAAAGTACTATCTGCATACACCAGGTCTGTGATGATCTGTGCATATACTTCGGTGCTGGTAGCACGGGAAGGATAATAGTCACCACCGTTATCTTCTGATGTAATCAGCGGTACATCGCCCCACTCTGTCACTAACCAGTAGTAGTTCATGGCACGCAGAAAACGGGCTTCACCCAGTATCTGCGCTTTGCGGGTGGTACCTGCCCATTCGTCGGAATTCAGGCCGGGTACTGCATCCAGCACAGCATTCACTGCACGGATATTGTTGTATAGTTCCTGCCAGTCACGCTGGATATTGGTATTTGTCGCCACATAGGTAAACATCTCCAATGGTTGCTCTGCCGAAGTGTTATCACCGTTTACATAGCAGTTGTCAGAACGACCATCTGTATTCATCAGGTTATCGTACTGGAAGAAGTTACCATTGGCCATGGTGCGGTAAGCACCGGTCAATCCCTCTTCCGCATCAGTAGCAGAGGCATAAAAGCTACCGGTGCTCAGGTCAGATTCAGGTGTTTTATCAAGAAAGCTCTTTTTGCAGGCAGTAAATGCCATGGCGAAAGAAAGCGTATATAAGAGTTGTTTTTTCATGTTTCCAGGATTAAAGCGGTTAGAACTGTACATTCAGGCCCAGGGTATAGGTCTTTGCTGCAGGGTACGTACCATTATCTACACCCAGTGTCATCAGACTCGCGCTGGAACCGGCATTGGTCGCCTGGTTGTTGGTACCTGTACCAAAACCATTGATCTCAGGATAATATCCTTTGTAGTTGGTGATGGTGAACAGGTTCTGAGCGGTGGCATATACACGCACTCCAGCCACACCGATACGTTTCAGCAGAGATGCATCTACATTGTAAGCCAGGGTAGCGCTACGCAGACGGAAGAAGGAACCATCTTCCACATAGTTGCTCGCAATCTGGCTTTGCAGTAATGCAGCCGCTGTCGCATTGGTAGTACCGTTGTCTTTGGCACGTGGAATGTCTGTTACATCGCCCGCCTGTTTCCAGCGACGAAGTACGGAAGCGCTTTCGTTCGTGTAGCCAGTCAGGTTTTCAATTTCCATACGGGTTTCATTGTACACTTTGTTGCCGTGTACACCGTCGAACAATACATCCAGTGAGAATTGCTTGTAGTGGAAATTAGAATTGATACCGTATGTGTACTTTGGCAATGCATTGCCCAGGTCCATCATGTTGGCACTGTATACCATGTTGCCCGTTTGCGGATCTACGCCCATGGCTTTGTAACCCCAGAAGGTACCGAGTGAATAACCATTCTTGATCAGACCTGTGTAAATAGGTTGTTTACTACCGCCTACGCTTACACCGCCAGTCTGGTAAGAGGTGGTAGAATCCATACCGGTGATCTTGTTACTGTTGAAAGAGATATTCGCGCTTACATCCCAACCCCAGTCTTTCTTGTCAACGACGATCGCATTCGCACTCAGTTCTATCCCTTTATTGATGTCGTGACCAGGCAGGTTTACAGCGGTTGTAGCACCACCAGTGGTGAGTGGCAGCTGCTGGGTAAAGATCATGTCATCCACTTTCTTGTAGTAATAATCTGCAGAGAAGGTGATCTTTGATTGCAGGAAGCTTGCATCAAAACCGATGTTCGTTTGCTTAGCAGTTTCCCAACGCAGGTTAGGGTTGCCAATCTGGCTGCTGGGGCTTACACCCGGACTAGCCGCACCGGAGCTCCAGGAATAAGCGGAACCGGCACTCAGCAAACTGTAAGTTGGATACAGCATGGTATATGGAGGCAGGTTACCAGTTGAACCATAACCAGCACGGATCTTCAGGTTCTGTACGAAGGTCACGTTCTCCATAAATTTCTCCTGGCTCACTTTCCAACCTACGGATACCGCAGGGAATGTGCCCCACCTGTTATTGATACCTACACGACTGGAGCCATCTGCACGCAGCGTGGCGGTGAACAGATAGCGATCTGCATAAGAGTACATCAAGCGACCGAAATAAGAATTCGTGGTCCAGTCGTATTTGCCTGTGCTGATAGAATAATTTGTACTTGCACCATTCAGTGTAGTAACGGTACCGGAAGCAAACCCGGTTCCATACTGGCTGCTAGTGGCAATCTTTTCTTCCAGTGCGGAAGTACCGACTACTACATTCAGGGCGTGTTTGCCAATATGCTTGTCGTAAGTCAGGGTATTATCCCAGCTGTAGCGGAACACTTCGGACGTGTTTTCACGACCGGCGCCGGTGAGGGAGATACCATACAGACTGGTGTAAGGATTCAGGAACCAGTCGTAGCGGGAGTTTTCCATGATGGCGTTGAACTGGCTACGGTACTTGATATTGAATGGCAGTGTAATTTCGGTGTACACATTGCCCAGCAGGTTGTTGGCAATGGTCTTGTTTTCAGACTGCCAGATATCGGACAATGGGTTATCGCCGGAGAAGAAGTTGCTGTAACCATACACGCCGGGGTACGGAGAGCCCGCAGGCATCTTAATAGGAATATATTCAGGAGTTACGAGGGCGGCAATTACCGCACCACCGTTCTGGGTAGAAGCGTTTTGTGGAGTGGAGCGCTGGTAAGAGCGGTTGTAACTCACGTTACCACCTATGCGCAGCCATTCTTTTGGTTTCTGATCCAGGCTGAGTTTTACAGAATAACGGTTAAAGTTGGAACCCACCATGATACCATCCTGGTTCAGGTAACCAACGTTGAAATAGTAAGTCCCTTTGTCAGAACCGCCGGACATACCCACGTTTGCGCCTGTTTGCATGGCTTTGCGGTAGATGATGTCCTGCCAGTTATTGTTGGTAGAGTCCAGGTTGTAATAAGAAGGCAGACTTGGCGTAGTACCATGAATGTCTGTCATGAGGTCTACCCATTGGGTGTTGTTGAGCACCGGCAGTTTCTTTACGATCTGCTGCATACCGGTGTACACATTAGCATCCACTTTCGTAGTGCCCTTGTTACCTTGTTTGGTCGTGATCATCACCACCCCGTTAGTAGAACCGGCTGCACCATAGATACCGGCAGCAGAAGCGTCTTTGAGTACAGTGATGGACTCGATGGTATTCGGGTCGATAGTTTTGATATCGCTGGCCAGTACCCCATCTACTACATAGAGTGGTTCACCGCCATTGGGACTACCGATACCACGCACTCTTACAGAGAGGTCTCCACCTGGCTGACCGGAAGGTACAGAAACCTGTACGCCCGGTGCTTTACCGGTAATCGCTTCTACCGCGCTCACGATGGGACGACTGGAGATGTCTTTGGTAGATACGGTGGTAATGGCAGATGTAACGTCTTGTTTCTTCTGGGTACCGTAGCCGATCACGACTACCTCGCCCAGGTCAGTTTTACCATCTGTCATGGTGATGTTAATTGCGGAACGGCCGTTTACCGCGATCTCCTGGGAAGCATAGCCTACATAAGAAATTTCTAACGTGGCGGTGCCGGGAGCGGACAGGTTGTAAGAACCATCGCCCTGGCTGGTGGTTCCTTTAGTGGTGCCCTTGACCCTGATGGTGACCCCAGGCAAGGCATTTCCTTTACTGTCTTTGATTTGTCCCCTGATGTTGCTGTTTTCCTGTGCGAACAATTGGCAGCATAACATTACCAGGAAGGTTGTCAGGAATGTTACCCATTTTTTCATAATGTGTGTGTTACGTCAGTTTGATTTAGTGGAAAAGGATACGACTGTATCAGTTGGCTTCATAACGTTTATGAGGATAAAGTTAAGGGTATTTATAGGTACCAATCAAAATTATTTTATCTTAAATGGCTGAATTTAAATTAGTTATAAAATATTTGATACGCTTCAGTACCGTTGAGTAATACGTTTTGAAAGGCTTGATAATGACAGATTACATGGCGATTTTCCTTATATCTGGTAGGAAACCACTGATACGGTTTAATACCATTTAAAAATAATTTGTTGATGCGGTCAACCATCTTCCTTATCGTCCAATACCAATAAACTCCACCCCTGTCCATTAGCATTTTTGAGGGCTTTTTTCCTTTCTTCCATCATTTTGGTAATGCGGGAAGCGTAAGACCAGCAGGTACTTTGGCGGATTTCCAGGATCTCGGACAGTTTATGGGAAGAGATCTTTCCTTTGCTGCTATAAACTAAAAAGGTGAGATAGAAGGCTTTATTAATAGGAATACGGATATTCTGGTAAATGGTGTACGCGGTAGCGGATTCCTCGTAGCTGCATTTGGTACAACGGCGGCTAAAAGGCTGGTGCCCGGGATAGAAATTATCATTCCCGCACTTGCGGCAATGGTAGGGACCAGTCCATTTCAGGTCTGCCAGGAATTGGAGACAGCTTTCCTTGTCAGGGTAGATTTTGCTAAATTCTTCAAAATCAAGGGAAGTAGAGAGGGCGCGGGCGCGGCTGACCTCTTCCACATTTGTTTGCAGTTGTTTATTGTGTAGTTCCAACAGGGCGTTCATGCGGGAGATCTCTGCCGCCTGTTCGGAGATCTCTTTCGTTCTCGCTTTGACCTGGGCTTCCAGTTCCTTGTTCAGGTTATCTTTTAAATGGGCATTTTCAGTCATCTGGCGGATCATCTGGCGGTGGGCTTTGTCCCTTTTGCGTTTTAACAGGCGAACTTTATCCCCTACGGCGAAGCTGAGGAAAAACATCTCCAATATAAAACAGCAACTCAGGCTATAATAGCTGATGGCGCCAAAATTCAGCCAGGTATACCCCAGCATGATAAAGAACTTGAGCATAAAGCCCACGAAGAGAAAAGCGTACCCCAATACAAAGAAACGGGCCGGCCGGTAGCCTTTGGACCATACATGGATACCTGTGTAGAATGCGACCGCCAGGGGTAATAGTTCTATGAATTTATAATTGAACCAGTAAGGATTGATGAACAGACAGCCGAGGAAATACAGGCACCTGAGTCCTATGACTACGTTTATGAGGCGGTACAAAAACGGCTGCCGGACCTTTAAGTGTAATAAGCTACTGGTAAACAGCAGGGCAAAAATACTCATGGTGAGCAATGGCCAGGCAAATGCCTGCTGGTTCCAGTTGGGCCAGTTGGGCCAGAGCCACTGATAGGCGATACCATCTGTACAAAGCTCGTACAGGGCTACGCTCATTACATATAATACATAATATAGGTATTGGCGCTGGCGCATGGCGATAAACATGATCAGGTTATAAAAGCTGAAAATGAGGATCATGCCATAGAAAATGCCGAAAGTGAGGTATTCGGAGAGGGCGTAACTTACAAACCGGTCGATGGAGCGGAGTACAATGATAATATCTGCCGTTTGGGAGGATTGGATCCGGAAATAATAAACGGCGCTGTCCTGCCGGAAGTTGTCCAGGGGGATTTCGAAGTTCTTATGCCGGAACCATCGCTGGGCAAAAGGATATCTGGCGCCTAATTGGAGCTTTTTAAATGCCCCGGTCGTATCAGGCAGGTAAGCCGTGATTTCGTCAATGGTCTGGTCGAAGAATTCGAGGAGATAGTATTTATCGGCTTCCCGGTTATGACCGATGCAGATACGATACCAACAAACGGCGCCCAGCTGTCGGTTCTGAGGCGTACTTTCCAGGCTGGCGCGAAATTGCGCCTGCATGGCAGGCTGAATCACATCGTGGATATTCAGATTGCCATGCGGGTCGTTTAGAAATTCGATCTGGGCATAGGTAAATATGTGTTCATTCAACGAGCTGTCGATATGCACTACTTGCTGCCCTTTAGCAATAGTGGTCAGTAGCAGCCATGCCCCCCATAAAAGCCAATTACGCATAGAGCGCAAAAGTACGGTTATTTCATTTTTGCCGTAGGCCCTTCGATGGTGAAAATCTGATCGCCCAGTTTTTTGGGCGTAATGGCGGTGGCTGTTGAGGTAAATTTGTAATATTTACTGTCTACCGTGATTTTTAGTGGTACAGCGTGCGTGGCATTCCCATATGTATTCCAGTTGCCGTAGGCATGCCTTTTATAAGCGGCAGCGTTCATGGGGAATTTTTTGCTATAGGCGTAACGGGAGATGCTGGTTTGGGATGTAATGATAACTACATCACAAGGGTAACCGAGCACGGTATCCGCGTTATTGAGGTGTTCAATACGGATAACGCTGTCGGCATTTTCAGCACCGTCGTAGTAAAAGAGGGTGTCTGATTTAGGGAATTTGTTGTATAGCCGGTTGGTTTGGTCGTCATAGACCTGGTAGGTCATGTAGGACCCGTTGGAGTAATTTTTATATTTCCCTTCTTTGATATAGTAGTCCAGCTCGTTCCCTACCAGTTTTTCGATCATTTCGCCGGCGATCATTTTGCCTTCGAATTTGTTTTGGTAGCGGATTTCGCCTTCAAAGTTCTGGGCTATGATTTTCCCGGTCAGGAAGCAACAAAGCAGCAATAAGATCATTCTATTCCCCATACAGATTCTTTACAGCGGCTAAATTATAAAAATTTTGCTGTTCCAGGTAATCAATAATCTCCTTATCCCTCGCCTCCAGGTTAAAGATCAATTCTGTGGCTGGCCAGCCACCGCTGCTACCATATTTTTCCTTTAAAGGAATAAAAACATTATCTACATAAGCCGCGATCTTTCGCTTCTCATTCTGGTTAAAATCGCTTTTATTCTCATATAGTTTGAATACATAGCCGTACAATGCGCTGATCATTCTATGCTCATTACCATCCGTATGATCCGCTACCCATTTCAACAATCCCTCCCTGATCACCAGCTGATTCTTACAATCTTTCCTAAAAATAATAGTCGCTACTTTTGCCAGCCCATCATCATCTGCTCTCAGGTACTCATTCATCACAAGGTCATTTATTTTCTGATCTTTGGTATACCCATAAGAAGTAACCAGTACTTTTAAAAAGGAGGTATCTTCATTCAGGAGTATAGCCAGATCCGCCTTGTTGTCATTGAAAAAATACTTATTTCTTGAAATCAGTTTCTGCGTATACTTAGTATCGATCTTAAAATGATCATCATCTACAAAGGTGCCCAGTGATGAAATCAATGGGATATGCGAAATGAAGCTGAACTCTTTTGACGCGACCACATCATCTGTCATCATGGGAAATGGATTCTCTATATTTCCACCTTCATAGAGCATGGTGAATTTCTCATGTTCCTTAGTCCGGCAATTGCCGCCTGCATTAAAATTCTCAGCAAAGAGTTCATGCAGTTTCTTTTGAAACACCTCCTTTGCAGGGGTTACATATCCCTTTGTTTTCAGAATCTCTGCAATCACCGGTAGTGCAATGTTCATATCTTTTTCAGCATATTGATACGTACCACCTCCTTCATCGTTCAGGTTCTTCTGTAACTCGCTTTGCTTTTTTAATTCCGGATTATTCATAATCACTTCCTTTTCATTACTAACTGTCGTATCCGCCGTCTGCTGTTCAGTGGCTGCTTTGGGCTTCGCCTGTTGCTGACAACTGATACAACCGATTATCCCTAAGATGATAATTAAGTTTCTCATTCAGAAAATTTTAATCCTATATGAAAGTGGTCCTGGTGCACATCTGCATAGTCTCCACTTGAGTGTTTAATACCAGCTTTGTACGTGTAGTTATTTATATAATTCCACTTCGTAGCAAGTTCTAATAAAAATTCCAGCTTCGCAACAAAATCTGCAGTAGTTGGAAATGCCTGCGCAGCCTGTGACCATATGACCTGGCCTGCGGTATTGGGACTACCCGGATAACGGATATCTACGTCAACACCTACCCTGTGAGAACTATGCCCGATGTTCCGCGCATCATTCGCCGAAATATCGTTATAGTAAAGTGTGTCGGAATATCCCTTCACTGGCAGACAGAAGAAAAAGCCCAGTAAATGCGCCGCCATTTCAGGAGAAGCATAGTTATCACCGCCTTTATCTCTCGTACCAAAACGGCCCCAGTTCGGACCTGTTTCAGGGAATGGCAGTAAGCGGATATCGACCTTGTTCCCTCTGAAGGTACTCTTCATTTCTTCTGAGTTGATGTACTTTGTGTACACAGACTTCTTATCTACAATCACCTCATACCTGTATTGTTTCGAAGCCAGGTTTTTATATTCATAAGTGACCGTGAAATTATCGACATCTATCTTATACCTGTTACAATCTTTTTCGGGCACCGTTTCCCCATACTTACATTCATTCACTTTGAATACTTCAGCAGTATTCTTAAATGCTTCTTTCTTCACGCCATAGGCAGTTTTACCACCCGGCAGTGACTGGTCCGCACCCACGATCACACTGATCACGTCTTCATCCTTTTGTTTATTGGCGACATGCTGGATTTTATATATTTTCCAGAAGGCCATAGAGGCCAGCAGGGAGATCTTTGCATTGGTCCGGAGCAGGTCAGGGGTGGTTTCGATATCGCCACCTTCCTTTTTAGTATAAATATTTGCTGCCTTATAGTTTCCTCTTCCGGTCAGTTGCAGGGGCCCCATACCACGAAATTTCCAACCATCTCCTTCCTCCGTATTACCTAATTCAATTCCTTTTTCGGTCGTTGGTCCGTAAGCATAATTAGCTACCTTCTTTTCGCCTTCTTCATCCAGGCCATTTACATTCTCCTCTGTCTGACGGCCCAGTTCCTTTGCCTTTTTCTTTCCTTCCGCAGTTCTGAAAGCTTTGAACCGGCTCAGTCGTACATACCAGTAGTTGAAATTTTCATCCTCTGTAATATCCAGGCCGGGGCCGGACTCCCCTCTTACCTGTGCAAAGAAGTGGGCTTTATTCCAGCAGGTATCCATACCCAGTTCCTTCATATACTTCGTATAGTTTGCCGCTATCGCCGTCAGGTCGTCAGCTTTTGCCTGGGGAAAGATCTTCTTCAATTGGTCTACTGATACCTTATCCGCACAATTAGGGCATCCTGAAGTAGTGGGTGCTGTCTGTGCCGGTTCATTCTTTAATACGGCCGGTGCATTCTTATCTGCCAGCTGGCTCCATTCACCGGCATGGGCATCAGACATTTTCAGGTGCTGGAAGAAATAGATCTGGTTCGGAAAATGCTGTCCATCGTCTGTAACTTCTTTGGGATACATGAAGGTCTTTGCCTCAGCTGATTTAATAATCAGGTAGAAAGCACTATACCCGTCATTCCTCGCTTTGCTGGCATGCTTCAGTTCATTGGTATCCAGCTGTAATGTGACAAGTTCAGTATTATCCGGTTTTATCTTCTTTTCAACCTTCATTTTCTCATCCGGCAGCTTATACCGGTTGTCCCAGAATTCGACCGTCAGTTCCTTGCCAGCGAGGTTACGTGTCTGTATCTTAATATTAATTTTCTCGCCATACTGATAGACCCTGTAAGCCAGGTTGCCACCGGATTCAAAGTACTTGACATCCACAACTTCGGGGCGTTTGCTGATGTAGACATACTTGCCCGTTTCACTCCCCCGCATGTTACTTTCTTTGGCAGGGAAGATATAATCCTTTCCTTTGCAGGCCACCTTCTTCACACCATCAAACTGTAGTCCTGATTGGGTAGGCAGCATCACGAAAAACACATCGTACTCATCACCTTCAAACCATAACTCACTCAGCTTGCTCTTCAGGTCATTTGTATTGACATCGATACTCAGTACACCATTTACATCAAATTTGCCCTTTTTAGGCCCTGCAATGTAATTTGGCGCTGAATGCTCATCAGCTTCCAGGATGTGTAATTCAACCTCCTCATTGGCCGCATTGGCACTCTTAATGATCATTTTGAGTGTCTCATTCCAACCAGCCTTTGCTTTGTAGTTTCCTTCCTTATCACCAAAATACCAGGCGTCTATTTTTGCAAAATCCGCATTTACTTCCAGTGACTTTGTGGATGTACCCAATGTAGCAGTCACAGATGATTTACCTTTTTGTGCCGCATATACACCAGCAATCTTATCGCCTTTGCCTAATGCCGGCGACCAGGTAAAGGGTCCATCTTTCGAGGCATCGTAAGGCATTCTGGTAGTAGCGACTACATTGTATTTCTTACCCACTATCCAGTTCTTCGTGTTGTTTTCTTCTTTGATGTCGGTGATAGTATTCAGTGCCACTTCAAAACGCCAATCGTCTGCCTGATCACTGGCAGCGGGTGCATTCTTCTTCGCATTCCAGGCATCTGCTACAGATACATAGGCTTCAACCACGTACTTACCGGGGTTGGCAAAGTACTGATTACCATCCAGTGTGATGGACTTACCTGTACCTACATCCCGTCCATTCAGCTGCCATTTGATCTGGCCGACTTCAAAATCTTCGGGCTGTGTGGTGTAGGTCATCTTACTCACCTGGAAGGTCATGGTGGTACGTGGCCTGATCACGGTCGTATTCTGGTCGTTGGTAACGGCAACAACCCCATTCGCCTCAGATTTCATTTCTTTTGACACTACCTGCTCACCCATCTTTGCAGTGACGATGTAGGTAGCGGCAGAGTTATCTACCCTGAACGTGACCTTGTCCGTACCAGATGCAATGACATTCCCTGCCATATCGGTGACCTGCATAGATACCTGTTGCTTTTCTTCGGGAGTAGGTGGATCTATTTCGTAGACAGCACTCACGGTTACGTTCATCCCTCTTCTTACACGGTACTGGTCTTTGACAAAATGCCCCAGTAATCCATCCATACTGAATTCATTTTTCAGCTTGTTCACGGCAACTGTAACGTCGATAGAGCAGGTCGGATCCCCATTGCCATTGGCACCATAGGCCATTACCCTGTAAGCACCTACAGTATCAAAGTTCATTTTAAAATCGGGGCCGATGGTTTCAAAGACGAGTGTACCTGTCTCAGAAAAGCCGAATCCTTTGAACACTTTCCAGCTCACCTTCGCCTTGTCCGCATTACCGGGATTGAAATATTCCTTTACCTTGAAGGTGACGTCTTCGTCTACACGGGTTACCAGTTCCGGTACTTTTTTCCCGCTCTGCACAGCTGCTTCGGCAGCAGCTACTTTCCCTTCGATAGATTTTACCTTAGGGATCTGCAATTTATTGTCCGGCGGCTCGGCCATTGGGTTTAGGGCGGCCATGGCAGAGACTTCCACATTATCGAAGTGTGCACTGGTTACCTGTGCCACCTGTCCGTGGTTGATGATGGTGATGCAGGGATTACCACTCACGGCGCAGGTAGCCTTGCTATCTTCCGTGAGGATCTTACCACCATTGGTGAGGGTGATCTTATTATAAAAACTATCCCATTTTGTGATGTTCACATTGCAGGCACTATTCACCTTGTTACAGCGACCAAAGGTTTTCGCTTCCAGTGGCTGGCCGATATCTTTCGTACTGGCGATAGGTTTAGCATCTCCGCTGCCATCGTTGATATAGTCACGATCATTGGAGGATATTTTCAACTTGTCGGGGGAAGCACCATAATCGCATTTGCAGGTAGCTCCCTGTACTACAAAGTGTTTTTCACTCATACTACAGTTTCTTTAATCGGATTACAAACAGCCGTGAGTTGGGTACGGCGAGGGGTACCATCCAGCTCAAAGGTCCATTCAGCATGGATGGTATCTATCATTTTAGTCAGTTTATTGATGGTAAACCGGATGTCGTGTTCATAGGGAACCGGTTCCTTAAAGGGTACTAACTGGTAGGCAGTACGTTTGCCACCCATGGCCACGTTGCACCAGCAGGTGAGGAATAGGTCCTGTTGCATCGCGTGCAGTACTGCGCCTTCATCCCGCAGGGCGCAGCCAGTGGCTATGATATATTCGATCGCTTCAGGGCCGGAAAAGTAATCCAGTAAATATGGTTCCTTTTCTCCCCATTTCTTCATTATTTCAGCATGGTTAAAAACCCGGGTGATACTACCGTCGGTGGCTACACCCACCTGTAATGGATAGAGTACCTGACCACATTGTGCAGCCAGGTCAGCGGCGAGGTAATCGGAAGAAGCTTCTCCATTTACAGTTACTTCTCCCCTCTCAAACTGAAAGAAAATACCCTGGTCATCTTCCACCTTCATACGGCTTACGGTCATGGTGAATGCCAGTACAGACGGGTATTGTATTTTTACGGTATAATCCACCGGGGTCAGGATTTCCACACGGGGCGGTCTCTTGCCAAATAAGTTAAAGATGCCCATTACTGTGTACATTTATTTTCCAGCGTATCGGTTTTACCGTTGACTTCCATCGTCCACACCCCATGAAGAGAATCTGTGCTACAGCGTTCAAAACGGTATTCTCCCTTGTAGTCTTCCAACTCCTGATTGATATCGTTATGAATATCCCAATAGTCTTCTTTGCCTTTCATATAGCTTTTCGTGCTCTTAGACAAACGGTAAAACTGTATGAAATAACGGATGTAATGTGCTTCCACATCAGTTTTGTTCACTGCACTATCACAATATTGATGAATGATTTGTTTGAGGCTGTCTGCGGAGTTGGGCGCATTCTCAATGAGTGCGTAACGGTAATAACCGGGACCATACTGCCCGTTTACTTCCACTTCTGCTTTATGATCCAGCTTGTCCAGGTATATTACATGAACGCCAGTAGATGTCGATGTACAGGCAAATAGAACAGCACTCAGTAATAATATGAAAGTATACTTCATTATCGCTTATTTTTCCTTTCCTGCGCACCCTCGTTTATATTGCCGGAAAATTCTTTGGTGAATTGCATTTTTGTTAAGAATGGTTTGTAGCCCCTGAGGTGTTGTAACAGGAACCATGCCCGGAAGCCAGCGCCCCAGGAGTAGAACTTTTCCATATCAGGTAGATCGAGGCCAAAGTGGTCCCAAAGCTGCACTTCGTAGCGGGCTTTGTAAGTATCGCCGGTTTGTTTGAAACTCAATAAGGTCACTTTGTAACTCCATACGTCATTGACTGCAATGGTCAGGCCTTTTACCAGGTTGTAGTCCCTGCTGTAAGGGTACGATGGGTGACCGTATGGATGAGAAGTTTTATAGCTGCTTTCAGTGCCTGCATACACTTTCTTATCTTCCATAGTGATCAGTTCTCCGCCAGCCTTTTTGATGCGCTCAGCCATTTCATCTTCGATACCAGTACAAAAGCGTTGGGTAGAAGGATTGGCCTGTGCAGCAGCGGTGAGTTTGGCATTTTCGTATACACCACCTTCATTCTTCCGGAACTTATTGATCATGGCCTTAATATTGTCGTTCAGATCGCCCCTGGCCATGGTTTCCACCATAATTCTGAAGTCGAGGAACAAATCATCGTCGTTACTGGAAGCGTTGGACAATTGCATCAGGTAACCGGTATCGAGGATCTGCTGTTGGTTGTAGATGGCGCTGTACGTGCTGCCGCTGGCGGCGTTGGCGAACTTCGCGTCCTTTTGTGCGTCAAAACCATCGTTGACATAGGAGTTTTTATACGCATCTACCTCTCCTTTCGTATATACCGGGCGTTTAGCCACCCCTTTTCCAAAGGCCATATCGTTGGCGATATCGGTACCGTCTTCATTCAGGCCGGGGGTGCGGTATACATCTACCACCAGTGGCAGGTAAATGATCTTGGTAGTGGCGACCACCTTAGTATCCGGTTTGCGGAAAAAGGCATATACATTTACTTCCTTATCGATGGTATTGCCATCTACGGTGATAGATTTATAGGCGATACCCTTCTCTACGCGGGTAGTACCGGTTTTGAAAGGGGTAATGGTTTTGCCGCCATCGAATGAAAAAGCCCAGCTTACCAGCCGGAGCTGGTTGTCAGGTACCTGTTCACTAAAAGAGGTGGCTTTGAATTCGTAGGTATTCCCATTGACAACGCTTTTGGGACCTTCAACTTTCAGTACTTTGATGGTAGTGCCGGCGTTCAGTTGAACAGGGTCATTTTTGTGAAAGGAAACGCCGTCCTGTTTACCGTGGATGTTGATCCGTTTGCCGGATTGCAGGGCAGTTTCACCCGCACTGTTCCAGCGGACTTTTTCACCATTTTCAGTATAGTTTTTGGCGACAATGACGAGGTTTCCCGTACTGTTATCTCCCATGGTTTTTCAATTAAAGATGAGGGGGCTCTAAAATAGTTTGGATTTCTCTGCGCTTTTGATCGCGACTGATTTACCAGAGTTGATGGTCATCTCTTCTTTGGAGCTGTCCACTTTTACCTGTTCTGCGGTTTTCTCAATGCTCTTGGCCTGCACGTCCATATTTTCTGAGGCAATCTTTGTAATGTTGGTTGCGCTCAGTTTATAGTCATTCACAGAATATTGGGTCATGCTGTCGCCGGCGTTGTGCATGATGTTCATGCCGGCGCTGGCGGTCAGGTCGTATCCCGCGCTGTTGGTCAGGTAGGTACCGGCAGTCACGTCTACGCTTTCTACAGCGATGATGTTGATGTTCCGGGCCTGTATTTTGATATTTTGTAAGGCAGAGATAGAGATGTTCTGACCGTTGGTATCCATAACGATGGTGTTGCCACCTTTGTCGTTGATGGTGATAAATTCCTGGCCGGCGGTATCATCGAGGCGGATGGTATGACCGCTGCGGGTTCTGATGGCTTTTACGTTATTGTCTGTATCGCCATAATCAGCTTTGCCGCCACCGTTATAAAGGGTACCGGTGATGTAAGGGGCTTCGGGGTTACCACCTTCAAAATCTACCCATACTTCTTCGCCTGTTTCCGGCAGGAAGTAGAAGCCTTTGTCACCGCCGCCATGAGGCTGAATGAGGCGGATCCAGGGGGTCATACCGTTTTGCCAGTTGAAGCGTACGCGTACACGGCCCAGGCCTTTGGGGTCGAAGTTTTCCACGACGGTCGCACTTTGTGCTTCGCAGTAAGGAATGTTTTCGATGTCCATGGGAGGGGCGGCACTGGCGGCAGGGATGCCTTCGAAGAGGTTATAGTATTCTCCGTTGCCATCACAGAAATGTTCTAATGCAGTAAGGAGGAATTCACCATGATCGGCAGTAGAGAAGATATTTTCCTGGATGCTGATGGTATCGCCGAGTCGCAGGGCAGTGCTTTTACTACGGCCATTGATGCGCACCATCCCGGCCATTTGAGCCTGTTGCTGGCGCTTACCGGTATTTTCCAGTTCTTCTTTTGCATTGCTGCTGAAAGCGTGAGGTACCTTGTAAGTAAAGGCGCGGTTGTAGAGTTTATCGCTCACGCTTTTTGCGTTTTGCGTGTAGTTATCTACGCTACCGGCGGAAATGGAATTGGTGTTGAAATCCACATCTGAATAGTTTCGATATTCCTGCGCTTTCAGGGCCTGATTATTCGGCACGGTTCTGAGTGAGATGGTGAAATCAACGAGGTTTACCTGGTGATACAGTGTTACTTTTTGCGGGGTATTTTTCCCGAATATGATGCGTTGTCCATTATAAAAAAACCATTCGCCATAGCGCTGTGATAAGCGGGTGAGAAACTGGTAACCGGTTTCTTTGTACTGCACAATGTATTTGAGCTGGGTTGTGTATGCCGGGTTGACTTCAGGAGAGCCGGGAAAGGCGCTGCTGGTCTTCAATACGGTGTTGACAATGTTGGCGAGGTGCTGCGTTTCGAAGGACTGCATGTGAGGATTGCCATCGAGCAGTATGGTAGGGCTGGATGCGTATATGGTGCAATGACCGTTGATCGCATTGCTTTCCTTTCCAAAAGTTACAGCGGTGACGATACCATTAAAAGACAGTGGTGTACCATTGCCGGTACCTTCCATGCTTTCGACGGTCATGCGTACTTCTTTACCTAAAAAGGATTGTCCGGACGAGACAGGATCTTTTCCTAATTTAAGTAGCCAGTCAAAGCCAATTTTGATTTCCAGTGCGTGATGCCCTGTCATGGACTGTTTCAGGTGAACGGAATGAAATTGCCTGAATTGTTCATCTCCTATTGATACAGAGGTTTGGGTATATAAAGCCATTCTCTCAATAATTGATATGGTAATGCGGTTAACGAAATAGGTTAATTACTTACAAACGACCTGAAATTATAAAAAAAATTTGAATCTGTTGTTTAAACAGGCATATTTTTAATTATTAATGATTAATTAATAATTATATCATTTATTTATATATAGTTAGGAAGTCTAATTTAATACGCAGTAACTAATTCATAAAAAGCGGCGATATCATTGATGGCTTCAAGGATTTCGGAGTACTCACGGTTTGGATTCAACCAGTATACACGGTAGCCATCGGGACTGCATACAAACAGTTCATCTGTAACGTTTAATAAGGTATCTTCTGTATGAGGGAAATAGGTTTTAAACTGATAATTGTCCGTACCAGCTACTACAGTTAGTAATCCCATGGTCATATCGGGGCTCTCTCCTATTTTTACCAGGTCATGGTAGTCGCAACCTGCCATCATGTTGACGAGGTAGCTGTTGCCTCCCGAGACGACTAACTGGTAGGAAAATTCGTACCCGATAGCATCTGGAGCAGGATTAACAGATACGATGGTGGCGGGTCTGTTTGAAAAGGCAGTGAGTAACAGGTCTGTTACCATGCGTTCCTTCCATAACCTGACGAGTGGGGTGGCTGAGAGCATAGGTAATTCTACACAAACTCCGGCATTTCCGATTTTTCTGATATTTATTTTCATGCTACAGGGTGTTGAATCGAAGATAAGCAGGAGGAGCATACAGATAAGTTAATGCGGTGTTAACATGCTCATAGTTTCGGTCTGGTTTTGCATCTAAAAGGTGGCTTACAGGATGGTTGGAGATTGAAGTGACTTTGGGTATCGGAGTTACATCGGCCGCAGACCGGACCCGGACACCAGTGTTCCAAAAGCGGACAGGGGCCTGTTTATAATTAATTGAAAATGAGCACCAATCTTTCTGGCAGGATTTTTCCTCTTCAGCAATCATTTAACCCGACACTATGCACAGGAACTACATAAAAATGGCTATCAGGTACCTGTTTAAAAACAAGGTACATTCCTTTATCAATATTGCCGGATTATCTGTTGGGATGACGGTGGCGATGCTCATTGGATTATGGATCAGGGATGAGTTTACCTATGACCAGTTTCCGGAGCATTATGAACAGATAGCACAGGTATACAAGAGCCAGGTATTTAATGGAGAGGTGAAGACCGGCAGGGCGATTAGTATTCCTTTGCCAGCGGCATTGAAGGAGCATTATGGCACCTATTTTAAGAATATGGCACTGAGTTCCTGGAACTGGGGGCATATACTGGCAGTGGGTGAAAAAAAGTTGTTGCAGAACGGGAATTTTATGGAAGCGTCAGCACCAGAGATGTTTAGTCTGAAAATGCTGCGGGGCGATCAGAAAGGGCTGGCAGACCCAAATGGGTTGATGTTGTCACAGACGGTGGCGAAAGCGTTGTTTGGAGATGCAGATCCGATGGGACAATTGGTGAAACTGGATAATGAACAGAGTTTTAAAGTGACGGGCGTGTATGAAGACTTTCCATATAACAGTACTTTTAACGGTATTTCATTTATAGCGCCATGGGCGTATTATGTCAATAATCCCACACTGGTAAAGCCCAGGTCGAAGAATGAGTGGGGGGATAATTCTTATCAATTGTACGTACAGCTGGCGGATCATGTGGATATGAATATGGTGAATGCAAAAATCGGGGATGTGGCCATGAAAGAAGCGGATGCATTTATTAAACCGTATGCACCTAAGATATTGTTGCATCCTATGAGCAAGTGGCACCTGTATTCAAAATTTAAGAATGGTGTGGCGACGGGTGATCGTTTGCAGTATGTATGGTTGTTTGGCATCATCGGGGTGTTTGTATTGTTACTGGCATGTATAAACTTTATGAACCTGAGTACAGCGAGGAGTGAGAAGCGGGCGAAGGAAGTGGGTATTCGTAAATCAGTAGGTTCGTTGCGGCATCAGCTGGTTGCACAGTTTTTTACAGAGTCGTTGTTTGTAACAGTGATTGCTTATATACTGGCGATTGTTTTCGTGTTGATTTTATTGCCGGCGTTCAATGAGGTGGCAGATAAACAAATTGTGCTGCCATGGACGAATCCTTTGTTTTGGGTGGTGGGGTTGACATTTACATTAGTGACAGGTTTGATAGCGGGTAGTTATCCGGCGTTTTATTTATCTTCCTTTCAACCAGTGAAGGTATTGAAAGGTGCGTACAAGGCGGGCAAGCTGGCTGCTATGCCGAGGAAGGTACTGGTGGTGTTGCAGTTTAGTGTATCCGTTACGTTAATCATTGGAACGATCGTGGTGTTTAAACAGATTCAGTTTGCGCGCAACCGGCCAGTGGGATATGACAGAGAAGGCCTGGTAACATTGCCGACGATAACGGATGCAATTGCGAATCATTTTGAGGCGTTCAGACATGAGCTGATGGCATCTGGAAAGATCGAAGAAGTCGCGTTTTCCACCAGTGCTACAACGACAGTCAATAATAATACGAGTTCTATTCGCTGGACGGGGAAAGCCCCTAATATGACGGTAGATTTTGCGAATATCGGGGTGACTTTTGGCTATGGAAAGGCGGTGGGCTGGCAGTTTACAGCAGGGCGTAATTTTGATGCCGGGATGCTGACAGATTCTGATGGTTTGGTGATCAATCAGCGTGCGGTGGAATATATGAGTCTGAAAGATCCTGTGGGGCAGTTTATTACATGGGGGGATCATCAATTTAAGATATTAGGAGTAGTACGTGATATGGTGATGGCAAATCCTTATGAGCCGGTGGCACCGACAATATTTTATATCAAGGACCGGTTCAGGGATAATTATGTCAATATACGGATTAACCCGAAGAGTAGTCCGGTAGAGGCAGTGGCGCTGATAGAGGAAGTGTGCAGGAAGTATGATCCGGATAGTCCTGTGAATTACAGATTTGCGAATGCGGAGTATGCGGATAAGTTTAAGGATGAGATGCGGGTTGGAAAACTGGCAGGGATCTTTGCATTGCTGGCGATATTTATTTCCTGCCTGGGATTGTTTGGGATGGCTTCGTTTATGGCGGAGCAGCGTACGAAGGAGTTAGGGATACGCAAGATACTTGGGGCCTCTATATTTAATTTATGGGGGATGTTGTCGAGGAAGTTTATTATACTGGTAGCGATTTCATTTTTGATAGCGATGCCACTGGCACATGTGGGGATGCAGGCGTGGCTGGCAAGGTATACATATCGTACAGATATGCCGTGGTGGGCGTTTGTGGCAGCAGGTGGAGGAGCGTTGCTGATAACGGTATTGACGGTGAGTTTTCAGGGGATCAGGGCGGCTACGATGAATCCGGTGAGGAGTTTGAAAACGGAGTAAATATATTCAAAGGCTGTTTGTAGGGCAATGCGGCAATTTCAGGAAGCTGTTTGCAGGACCCGGCCAGGAGCGTGTATCTTTCTTTTGATACACGCTCTTTTTCATTGAAAATGGGTTACATTTCCCGTTGGAGAATTCCCTCTTTCATGAATGATTTATTCAGATACCTAATGGAGCCAGGTTTCTATTTATTCGATTCCCGTAGGTTTTATTCATTTATGATGCACCCTCTTTTTTGTTTCTGGTATTATGCGTATAAATACTTGATTGTTATATAATTGAAATCCCCTACCTTGCCTTCAAATTAATCCCAAAAATCTCACTGTATGAAAAAGCTTCTACTGCTTTCATTGTGCGCCCCTGTGCTCCTGCTTTTCTCATTCTCATTCCAGCAGGTATCAGGCGTTAAGCGCGTCAGCACACACCTTTACACTGTTTCCAAAGTTGCTACAAAGCGTGTATCTGTAGCAGATCAGGAAGAAATCAAACGTGTAGTAGCACAACATTATGGCATCAAGGATTTCGGTCGTGGTGCAATCACCATTGGATCCGACAATCCGCTGAACAGAAAGATGGGCGGTATTCTGGACAATTCAATTTACAAAGATTGGGTGTCTACCAAGTTCATTTTCTGGAAGCAGATCAAGACACTGCCGGAAGAAGTGATCAAAGCAAACGAGATCATGAACCGTTATGCACCAGCCATCAAGTAACTGGCTAAAACGATGGCTGGCAGACAATCGGTCAGCCATCGTACTGTCTCGCAGACGAAGTTTGTATGGCTGGATGGCAGCACACCTTCTCTTTATCATCATCATCAATAGTGTCAGTGCTTACAAGGCGTATCATGAGTTTCATCATACGCCGGAGGAGTCTTATGTTGTGCGCAAACTGACGCCATTCCTGGAGGCAAAGGCGATACGATATTACGGTCGCTATACCGGAGCAGAAACCGGGTATGGTTTTTTTGGCATTAATGTACGGTCTAATGGAATGCTGATCGGGGAATGTGGCGGTACGCCTATTACGGCGGATTTCAGATCGTACGAGACATCGCTGCGGTTTTTTTCAATGGCCAATGCATTGACAGATGATTTTATTAAGCCGGATGCACATGATAGTCTGCCCGGAGGATTACTTGGAGAATATAATAACCTTGTCTTTAAAAATATCGCCGTCACTTTATTTCAGCAGCATGGCTGTGTGGATAGTACCGTAATTTTAAGTTACAATGTATTGCAGTTCCCTACCCTGCAGGCGGTGCGTGCTGGTACCCCGAAGGAATACCTGCTGACGAAATTAGTGACGGGAACCTATAGTCTGACGCCACATGCACAATAAGACCTATCCCGGATGGTTGTTCTTTTTCCGGGTGAATATGGCAGGTTTTGCTTTGTTACATTTTCTGGCGATACAGCCGGATTTTGATATGTTGTATTCATTCAAAGGGTATATATACCCTGATATAATGGATACAGCTACGGATCATTTCAGTCCTACCCTTATCAGCCTGCAGCATTATGTGGGTATACGATATGAGACATTATTATGGATATGCAGGATTGCGTATCCATTGGCATTAGTGAGTCTGATCCTTGGGTTTTGTACGAGGGTGAGTGCGGTGTTGTCGTTGTTTTTGCAATTATTGTTATTGAAGTCTATTCATTTGTATGAGTATGGGGTGGATGGGTATACTACATTCGCGTTGTTCTATTGCTGTATATTTCCTGTGGGTTATATTTATTCGGTAGATAACCGGTTGCGAAAATTCATCATTGCACCAGCGCATGATCATTGGTTAATTCTATTAAAGGCGCACTTATGTATTGCTTATTTCTTTTCGGGGTTTGATAAGGTGATTGGGGTGACATGGAGGAATGGGGAGGCATTGTGGAAGACCTTGCATAGTCATAATTATTATAGTTTGTTTAGTCTGGATTTTTTAGTGAATACGCCGTTTTTTTTGATAGCAGGCTGGGGTACGATAATATTGGAGATGGCATATTGTATTGGGATGAATGTACGGGTGACGCGGATGTGGTGGTTGGGGGCGATTGTTTGTCTGCATTTGTTTATAGCATTGTTTATGGGGTTGTTTTTCTTTTCGGCGATGATGATATTGCTGAATTTGTGTGCGTATTATACGCCTTATATAGATCCTGAGCGGGTGAGGAAGAGGGGGTTTTAAACGCCAACGGCGTGAGATGCAAACTGAAGGAATTTTTTATTGACCAGTTGAAAGGCATATACTGGGCGAACTACTCGCCTGATTAGAAATATGGGATTTTCCAAAAGNNCTTTTGGAAAATCCCATATTATGTTTGCCAGATTTACCTTTCTCTTACTCCTTATTTCAAATTGTTGTTTTGCGCAAAAAATGGAATGGTGGACCCATGCCCGGTTTGGCATGTTCATCCATTTTGGTTTATATGCTGAAGCTGCCAGGCATGAATGGGTAAAAAACTACGAGCGGCTCACAAATGAGGAGTACCAGATTTATTTTGATCAGTTCAACCCCGATTTATTTAACCCTAAAGAATGGGCCAGACAAGCCAAAGCAGCAGGCATGAAATACGCTGTGCTCACTACCAAGCACCATGAAGGATTCTGTCTCTTTGATTCCAGATACACGGATTATAAATCCACTAATACCCCAATCCGCCGGGACCTTGTCAAAGAATTTGTAGCCGCTTTCCGGGCGGAAGGGATTAAAATAGGGTTTTATTATTCCCTGCTGGATTGGCATCATCCTGATTTTACCATAGATAACCACCATCCTCAGCGGCCCGCTAATGATACAGCGTATGCCCGGCTGAACAAAGGCCGGGATATGGAGAAATACCGCCAGTATATGCGCAACCAGATTACAGAGCTCCTGACTCAATATGGGAAAATAGATATTCTCTGGCTGGACTTCTCCTACCCGGGCGCTCATGGAAAGGGTAAGGATGACTGGGGGTCACTCGCCTTGCTTAAAATGATCCGGAAACTGCAGCCCAATATTATAGTAGATAACCGGCTTGATCTGGGAGGTGTGCCTGATGGGGCTGACTTTGCCACCCCGGAACAGGTGAAACCGGAAGAACTAAAAAGTAATTATGATGGATTGCCCTTTGAGACCTGCCAGACCTTTTCTGGTTCATGGGGGTATTATAGGGATGAGGATACCTGGAAGACAAATGTACAGCTGCTTACTTTGCTGATCACTTCTGTAAGTAAGAGTGGGAACCTGATTCTGAATGTAGGGCCTACGGCTAGAGGGGTATTTGATTATAGAGCGACACGGGCGCTGGATTCTATTGGGCAATGGATGCATTTTAATGACCGGGCTATTTATAATTGCCAGCAGGCGCCGGGGGATTACCAGGCGCCTGCGCATAGTTTGCTCACTTATAATCCTTCGTCTAAGAGGCTTTATATTCATTTGATGGAATATGCGGGTGGGAAATTAGTGTTAAAAGGATATAAGGGTAAGGTAAAATACGCACAGTTTCTGCATGATGCTTCGGAGATAAAGAGAGTGGAAAATGGGGAGGATCTGGTGTTGATGCTGCCGGAGAAGAAGCCGCCATTTACGGTGCCGGTGATAGAATTGATGTTGTAAGATGGGATAGTGGATGTGAGTAGGGAGTTGCCTTCCGGGGAAGTAATTTCGTTTTCTTTACCAATAATAGAATTGATGCTATAAACCCGATAATATAAACAATAATAGGGAATTCTACAAGGACGGCTATTAGTCGAATGGTACTATCTTTGGTATCAAATTTTGCCCGGCAGTTTGCCATATCATTGATTCACAGTCTAAAATTCAATAGCGTGGTCTTATTAAGTCAAACGAAAATAGCAACAACAGGTAAGAAAAGAGTAGTGATCATAGGCGGAGGATTTGGAGGGATGGAATTAGCGAAGTCCCTTGCCGGAACAGACTTGCAGGTGGTGCTGATAGACAAACATAACTTTCATACCTTCCAACCATTATTGTATCAGGTAGCTACTACCAACCTGGAAGCGCCTTCTATTGTAGCGCCTTACCGCAAAATCTTCAAACAACAATCGAATTTCTTTTTCCGCATGGCGGAGGCGAAGAAAATTGATACCGCAAATCAGACGGTAGAGACTTCAATTGGATTGATCCGGTATGATTACCTCGTGATTGCGACGGGTGCTACCACGAATTTTTATGGGAATGAAGAGATTGCGGCCAGGGCGATTAGTATTAAGAGCCTGGAAGATGCGTTGTTATTGAGGAATACGATTATCAGCAATTTTGAGAAGGCGTTGCAGGTAGAGGATGAAATGCAGTTGAATAGTCTGATGGATTTTGTGATTGTAGGTGGCGGGCCTACGGGGGTTGAGATAGCCGGGGCGCTGAGTGAGTTAAAAAGACATGTGTTTCCGAAGGATTATAGAGAGTTGGATTTTGTGAAGATGGATATACATCTGATTCAGAGTGGCGGGGAGATATTGAAGGGGATGTCGCCGGCGGCATCGAGAGAGTCTTTGAAGATGTTGAATGATTTAGGGGTGCGGGTGTGGTTGAACAGAAGGGTGATTTCTTATGATGGGTTTGCAGTGAAGTTGAGTACGGGAGAGCAGTTGTGTACGAGAACGTTGGTATGGGCTGCGGGTGTGTCTGGTTTGCCAGTGGAAGGATTGTCTGAGGAGTGTATGCAGGATACGAGGGTAAAGGTGGATGAATATAATAAGGTAGTGGGCTATGATAACGTGTTTGCGATTGGAGATATAGCGGCGATGGTAACGGAGGAGATGCCACATGGGTATCCGATGTTGGCACAGCCGGCGATACAGCAGGGGAAGTTATTAGGGAAGAATATTATGAGATGGGAGGCTGGAAAGGAGCCGAAGCCGTTTAAGTATAATGATATGGGAACGATGGCGACGATTGGGAAGAACCATGCGGTGGCGGATTTAATGGTGTTTAACAAGCAGATCAGGACGCAGGGATTTAGGGCATGGCTGATATGGATGTTTGTGCATTTGATGTCGTTGGTTGGGTTTAGGAATAGGATTGTGGTGTTGATTAATTGGGTGTGGAAGTATTTTACAAATGATGCGGGGTTTGGGACGATTATAGGGAAGCCAAAAGAAAATATTCCGGTGGAAAGAGTAACGGAGAAAGTGCTTATATAATAGACGAAAAAAAGAGGGTGTATTCTATGTAGATACACCCTCTTTTTCTGAAAATGGTTTTCATTCCCCGTTGGTGAATTCCCTCTTTCATGACTGTTTTATTCGGATACCTGGTGGAGCCAGATTCCATTTTATGCGTTTATCAGGAGCTTCATTTATTAATGATGCCCCTCTTATTTTTGCGGGTGCGGTACTGACGGTTATTCCTATCAGCAGCGTTTTTTTTTGGGGGGAGTATTTCTCCGGCGCTGGTCGGAAAATAGAAAAACCAAAGTTTATTTATTGCCAGTCTGGGCCAGCGTACTACCAAAGACAGTCTTCAGCAGATCTGTTACGCGTGCAGCAGGATCTTGTCTGATCTTTGCTTCTTCAGCAGCGACTTCGATGTAGATACCAGAAATTGCTTTTTCGGTTACGTAAGCAGAAAGATCGGTATTAACGGGGGTGCTGGAGAATTTGTTGTAGAGGGAGAATACATCACTCCAATACTTGGTCGCATCCACTTTCTTCAGTGCTGCTTCAATTACGGGTTTGAAAGCGTTGGTCAGTTCAGCGGTGGTTTTTTGTTTAAAATATTCAGTTGCTGAGTTATTGCCACCTCTCAGAATCCCGATAGCATCTGTAATACTCATTTGTTTGATGGCATTTACGAAGATGGGAGTCGCGGATTTTGCTGCTTCTTCAGCACCTCTGTTCATAGAGAGGATTGCTTTGTCTACTACGTTACCCATACCCAGGTTACGTAAGGTAGATTCAACTTTCTGTGCCTCTGGTGGCATCAGGATTTTCAAGGCAGCATTTGCAAAGAAGCCGTTTACGGCAGACAGGCGGTTGGCGCTGTTCTGGGTGCCGATGGTCAGGGCTTCTTTCAGACCGGCGGCGATCTGGGTAGACGTTGGCTGACCGGCTACAGAAGTCGGTAGATTTTGTAAAATCTGCTGTGAGGTTTCACAGCTGGTAGAAAAACATAGAATGCCCAGGCATACAAGAATAAGATGCTTCATAGTACAGTATTAATTTACTCGAACGGGGACAAAGATATAAAAAAACCAGGCGTGACGGGTTACGTATATTTATAGGGGGAACAACATTTTAGGGTTTAGGGGATTGGCGGTAGGGACAGCTTAACTGGAATGGTGATATAGGAGGATTATTTTAGCGTTTGTGGGATTGATGGTTGGGTAAATTACCTTGTGTGATATGGGGTAGATCATTTTAGATTTCATTTGATATGCGTTACATCATCTTATCGTCTATCGTCACATTGATTGTTTTGGGCAGTATCATGTGCACGACCACTCAACCAGCTTCAAAAGCGTCAATAATAGAACTACCCGGTGGCAAAGCATTTGCCGGCGCGGCAGCCTGCCAGTCCTGTCATCAGGATATTTATAAAGACACCAGGCATACGGCCCATTTTCTTACCTCTTCCCTACCTGATGCGGAACATATTAAGGGCAGTTTTGTCTTTGGTAAAAATAAGTTCGTCTACAATGAAGATATGGAGGTGGTGATGAGCCGGATGGCCAATAAGTTTTACCAGACGGGGTATGTGAATGGTATGCCTACGCAGAAGGAAGCTTTTGGCGTCGTGATCGGCTCCGGGCGTATGGGGCAGACTTACCTTTATTGGTCCGGTAATCATTTGTTCCAGTTACCCATTTCTTACTTCACGCCTATTCATGATTGGGCCAATAGCCCGGGATATTCCATCAATTATATTCGTTTTAACCGCCCTGTGCCGGCAAGTTGTATCGAATGCCATGGCACTTATGCGGAGGCGCAAATTCTTCCTGATAATAGTACTGTTTATAATAAACAAAAGATTCTCTATGGCGTAGACTGTGAACGTTGTCATGGGCCGGGGGCTGCCCATGTGGCTTACCATGCAGCACATCCTGCGGATACTGTTCCACAGTATATTGTCAACACTGCCCGGTTAGACCGGCAGTTACGATTGGATGCCTGTGCGCTTTGTCATTCCGGGATCAGGAATATGATTCAACCAGCTTTTTCTTACCAGGTGGGACAGCACCTGAACGAGTATTCTACAGAAAATCCTTCTAATGGTCAGTTGGATGTACATGGTAACCAGTATGGGCTGCTTACAGCTAGCAAGTGTTTTAAACAGTCGCAGATGGATTGCAGTTCCTGTCACAATGTGCATAAGGATGAAGCGAAAAATCCGAGGTTATTTTCGGATAGGTGTATGAATTGTCATGCCAGAAAGGATACCTGTACTTTCCGGCCTGAAAATGGATTGGTATTGGCTAATAATTGTATTGATTGCCATATGCCAGCGATGGCGTCGGCAAAGATCACTTTTAAGATGGATCAGCATAAGGAAGCAATTCCAGATCTGGTTCGGACTCATAGGGTAGCGATTTATCCAGAGGAGACGAAAGCATTTGTAGATCAACTGCATTGAGTAA
>NZ_MTKN01000019.1:0-107185 GCF_001975825.1 [Flexibacter] sp. ATCC 35208 | reverse complement strand
TAAAAGCTGTGGCAGATCAATTCAGAACTATTGCAAATCCTATGCATGTTTAATCCGGAATAATACTGAATCGTTTGCATAATTTTTTCAAACTATTCCTGAATAATGGCTAACTTATATGCCATGTCACGCATTTACCTCTTCCTTTGCCTACTACTCCCGTGCCTCACTTACGCGCAGGATACACCAATTGTTATGCATCTCTGGCCCAATGGTGCACCCGGTTATGAAAACCGGAAAAACGAGCCAGAAATAGCCAAAGATTACTATGTAAAGAATATCCATAACCCCAGCATCACCGTCTACCTCCCTCCAAAGGAAAAAGCAACAGGTGCTGCAGTGGTCATTGCCCAGGTGGTGGCTTCCGGTTATTGGTTTATAATTCTGAAGGCGTCAATCCTGCGAAATACCTGAATGATTTAGGCATTACTGCCATTATTCTCAAATACCGGTTATTCAGGGAGGATTCTACCTATTCATTAGAAAAAGAAGTGAGACAGGACGCTTACCGCGCCATGCGGTTAGTGCGTAGTCATGCGAAAGAATGGGGTATTGACACTAATCGTGTCGGTATGTGGGGTTTTAGCTCAGGTGGGGAAGTTGTGACACAGGTAGCTTATGCGCCAGGATATGGTGATCAAAAAGCCAAAGATCCTGTGGACAGACTAAATGGGAAACCGGATTTTCAGATCTTAGTTTATCCCGGTCCACTGGGTATTCCGCAATCCGTACCAAAGGATGCGCCGAAGGCTTTTTTGGTAGTAGCGAATAACGACGCTTGCTGTTCTGCACCAATAGTGACCTTATTAAGCGCCTACAGGGACGCCAGGGTCCCTGTAGAAGCGCATATTTTCGCCAATGGAGATCATGCCTTTAATATGGGTTACAAAACCGATCTGCTCTCCTTAAAGGCATGGCCATCCCTGTTGACGAACTGGATGATCGATAGTCATATCATACCTGCTTCGGGCTCAAAACAGCCTCAGTAGACTGATCATCAAAGATGACTGATCATTACACCTGCTCTGGCCTCAACCAGCCTCAGTAGACCAAATCATCAATTACACCTGATCTACCAACTGCTCATGCCTCATAACCAACGCAGTAGACTGATGATTGCATCTAATATCGCCTCACAACAGCCTCAGTAGACCCAATCATCAATCACACCTGATCTACCAACTGCTCATGCCTCACTACCACCGCAGTAGACTGATGATTGCATCTACTATCGCCTCACAACAGCCTCAGTAGACCAAATCATCAATTACACCTGATCTACCAACTGCTCATGCCTCACTACCACCGCAGTAGACTGATCATCAAAAGTGAGCAATGCAAAATGCCGGTCATTCCTCGTTATATTATCCATCAGCTGACTGGATTTTATTGGGCGCTGATACACCTCTTCCCCACCGGTCAGTACCGCAGGTAACAATACCGGCGATTTCCGCTCAGGGTCGAAGAGCCGGGCGATTTCCGCCCTTACAGCCGGATCATTTTCATCTTCTATATGCTCAATCCTATCTGCAATGCCTTCTATAAAATCCACATCATAACGGCGTTTACCCTTGGTGTAGATACAATAATATGTTTCTGAATGATCTGTACTGAAAGGAATAGGCGCATACTTCGGTGTTTTTTTGATCGTTACATTCTGCATAACAGCCGCCATGATGAATGAGCAAACTGCCACCCCTATACCCAGGTACATTACCGGTAAATAAGAAGGATGCTGTTGCGCCATTGCATAGCTGTAGTAAGTGCCAAAAAGAGAAAATACAAACAACACAGCAGGCACAGCCACCCACATATTAATTCCACTCTTTTTCATAACTATTGTATTTAAGGTGATACAATGATTTTTATATAACAGACAAGGCTGGTCAATTGTTGCGCTAATTGCTAACGATGCACCTGCTCCTCCACATCAGATAGATCATGGGTAATATCAAGGTGCTCAAGATCACGATCCGCAGGTGTATGCAGACACCTACCCGCTGCATCAAACCTCGCCCCGTGACAAGGACAATCCCATGACTTCTCTGCTGTATTCCAGCCCACCTCACACTTCATGTGGGTACATACCGGGTTCACGGCATGCAACATACCTGCTTCATCTTTGTACAACGCCACACGATGCCCATCATAATTCACCACCCGCGCCTCTCCTGGTGCCAGTTCGGCCAGTTCGGTGAGCTTGTGTGCAGGGAAGAGCTTTCCAAAGAAGAGTTTTACAACATCCGCATTGTGCGTAACGAAGTTGGTAAAACCTGCAACTGGTTTGATGCGGTTCGGATTAAACAGCTTTTCCGTAGCACGATGTTTTCCCAGAATGATATTCCTGATCACCATCGCCGCTACCCCACTGTACACCATTCCATTACCACCAAAGCCTGTAGCCACATATACATTATCCGGCTGCCCCGGCATGTTGCCGATATAAGGCAATCCATCTGCAGGTTCATAATACTGGGAAGACCATTTATAGTCTACAGACTTTACTTTGAAATGCTCACGCACAAACGCTTCCAGGTTACGGAAACATTGCTCCGTGTTTTCATGATGGCCTGTCTGATGATCTTCTCCACCGGCGATCAGGTATTTCTTACCATCTATGACCTGTGTTCTGAAGTAGTGATAAGGCTCCTGCATATCATAAATCAATGCATCCGGATAGCTATTGTCTGAGAGTCTTACAGCCAGCGCATAGCTACGATAGGGTATACAACGCAGGTGGACAAGATTTATACCCGGTGGTATATGTGTTGCATACACGATATTCATTCCTGTAAATTCACCGAGGGTTGTGTCTACTTTGATATGCCTGGTATTATGAATTTCAATCACCCTGCAATCCTGCACGATCACTCCACCTGCATGCTCAAATGCACGGGCAAGGCCATAGATGTAAGCTAACGGGTTAAATTTGGCCTGGTTGGTAAATTTATAGGCTTTGGTAAAATGAAAACTGACAGGCAGATGATCCTGCAGGGTAATGTTAATGCACTCTTCGCGGGCAGCTTTCGCAATAATATCAAGTGCTTCAGTCTGCTTTTCATCCTGCGCAAATAAATACGCATCTGTATAATCAAAGCCACAGTCTATACTGAAGCGCTCGATGTTTTGCTGTATCAGACTTATGGCAGCCCCAACGGATTCCCTGACCAGCCCGGCGTCTTCTTTGCTGAAATTCGTTGAGATCTGATCGTACGAAGTATCCAGTACTGTATTCAGATGAGCAGTCGTACCTCCTGTGGTACCAAAGCCAATGTTATTTGCTTCCAGCAACAAACAGCGCTTACCTGCTTCCTGCAATAAAAGAGCGGTTGTAAGTCCGGTGATACCACCGCCGACTATGACCACATCATACGTCGCGTTATGATCAGCCATCATTGTTGGTTGAAAGGGTTCAATGTTACCCTGCCATAAACTAATAGTGGATGCATCTCTTTGTATCATAGCTTCCAGATTTGATTCCTGTAACAAGTACCATAATTTATGCCGGATACTAATTCCGCCTTGCGTAAATGATTTTCCCGATATGATTACCACCATGCTCTACTATATATGAACTTTGCGCCGCCTTGCATGGAAAGGACAATGCAAGGCAAACTACTATAAACAAATACTTGTATTAATCATGTTTAAGCGTCGATTGGGAATGTTGATTCTGGGAATGCTCCTTATGGTGACCTCTTTCCATATTTCATTTGCACAAAACAAAAACCAGGGTACTATCAAAGGAAAAGTAACCACCTCTGATGGCAAACCGGCAGAATTCGTGAACATAACTATCAAGGGTACCTCAAAAGGTGCGACTGTCGGCAAAGACGGACGTTATTCAATATCCGGTATCAATGCGGGTAACTACACACTGGTAGCCAGTTTTATTGGGCTGAACACACAGATGAAAGAAGTGACTGTGCCCACAGGCAATACCGTGGAAGTTGACTTTGAACTGAAGGAAAACAACCAGCAGCTGAATGAGGTCATCATTTCTACCAACAAATCACAAAGTGGTAAAATCGAAAGTGACGATGTTGCCAAGATGAGTCTTAAGAACCTGGAAAATCCACAGGTATACAGCGTTGTATCCAGCGAGTTAATGAAGGATCAGATGACCGTGAGCGTTGCCGGTGCACTGGCAAATGTACCTGGTGCTGTCGTGACGACTGACCCTGCAGGTGGTACCAGCATCACCCTGCGTGGTTTTACGGCAGAACCGGCAGCACGCAATGGTGTACAGTTCATTGCAGCAGGGCGTACTTCGGTAGACCCTGTAAACGTAGAACGCTTCGAAGTGCTGAAAGGCCCTTCTGCTACCCTGTTTGGTAACGTGGTGTCGTCTTATGGTGGTGCCGTAAATATGGTCACTAAGAAACCATTTGACATTGCGAAATCTGAGATCAGCTATACCTCCGGCAGCTGGGGTCTGAGCCGCCTGACTGCTGATGTAAACGCGCCGCTGAATAAAGAAAAGACTGCATTGCTCCGTGTGAATGCTGCCGTAAATAAACAGCAAAGCTTCCAGGAGACGGGTCATAAGAATACTTATACTGTTGCGCCCAGTCTGACTTACAAGGCAAGCGACAAACTGACCCTGAACATGGATGTGGAAGCATATCGTGAGGAACTGACAAAGACACCTTACCTTCAGTTCGATGTGCTGGGTGTAAAGAATGTAAAGGATATTCCTTTAGGATATAAGGAGACCCTGTATGGCGATGGTATTGATGCTACAGCCAATACTTTCCGTACTTACTTCCAGGCGACTTACAGGATCAATGACCACTGGACTTCTACCACCAACGTATCTATGAACAATGAGAAAGTATTGAAGAGCTACCAGTTCTATCCTACTTTCCTGGATGCAACGCACATTGAAAGAGGCATTGCTTTGTACGGTCCGATCACCACCGTTACGACCGATTTCCAGCATAATCTGAAAGGTGATTTCTATACTGGTTCTATCAGACACCGTGTACTCTGGGGTGTAGATTATTACCATTATAAGTCTGACTTCTCTTATGCATTTGGTACCATTGATACCATCGATATTACCAACTACAGCAAAGCGAGTCTGGCACAGGCAGAAAAAGCTATACAGGCAGGATCTGCGGGTGTGTATAACAGCGAAACTGAGACCATTGCGACCTATGGTTCTGACCTGATCAACATTACTGAAAACCTGATGGCAATGCTGAGTCTTCGTGTAGACAGGTATACGCTGAAAGGTACTGATGGGTATAAGCAGACTTCCCTTACACCGAAATTTGGATTGATCTATCAGGTAGTGAAAGACAAGGTTTCATTGTTTGGTAACTATATGAGTGGTTTTACCAATAATGGTCCTTACTTACAACCAGATGGAGCAGTGCTGACACTGAAGCCTGAATATGCTTATCAGTGGGAAGGTGGTGTGAAAGTAAGCACGCTGGATAATAAGCTGATTGGTACGGTTAGTTATTATGATATTCGTATCAGGGATGCAGTACGTTATGATGGTAGCAGTTATGCTTACCAGGATGGGAATCAGCAGAGCAGTGGTATGGAGTTTGATCTGACGGCCAGTCCACTGAAAGGATTGAGCATTACAGCTGGTTATGTGTATAATGAGAACAAGTACATCAAGGCGACTTCGAATGAAGGGATGCAGGTGACTGGTAATCCAAGGAATGTGGCGAACTTCTGGGCGAGTTATAAGTTCCAGCCGGGTACAGCGCTGAATCATTTTGGGTTGGGCTTTGGTGGCAATTATGCGGATCAGAGTTTTTATGATTCAGATAATACGATTATTATTCCTTCTTATGTGTTGGTGAATGCTTCCCTTTTTTATGAGACAGCACAGTGGAGATTTGGGATAGCAGCGAATAATATTGGAAATAAGAAATACTGGGCGCATTCATTTACGGCAAATCCACAGCCGCTGCGGCAGTTGCTGGCGAATGCAACGTTTAGGTTTTAATTAAAAAAAGGGGGATGTAACGTAAGTAACAGGAAGGCCATGAGAATTGTATGTACAAAAATTCCCGCCATCAGGTACCCGAATAAAACATTCATGAAAGCGGGAATTCACCAGCAGGCATGAAACCCATTTTCAAAGTAAAAGGGTGCGTCTCGAAGTTTTGAGACGCACCCTTTTTTAATAACGCCCTGCGGCCAGCCAGAGAATATGTACTATTAATGCATCTTTTGGACTGCCCTCTCTACCCATCGAATACGATCAGATCTTTCACAATGATCAGTTCACAACCAGCTTGTAAGCTGTCATGTATACATAAATTATGTCTTTTTACTAAGGGAACCAGCATGGTCAGATTTGGGTTATAAATAGATACAGGTGCTTTTTCCTCCCGGATATTAAATATTAAGGAAATATAATAATTTATTTATTTTTACAAAAAATGTACGAATGCTTATTTTGCATGGAGCTATTTCAACCAATTTTCCATTCAAACCCCAAATATAGCTTGCCAAAGCTGTAGCTAAAACCAAAAAACCGAGACATGTCCATCACGCCACTAAAAAAGGTCTTTGCTGATACTACCGGCAAGACGAATCATTATGATGAGTACAAAATAGATCGCACTGACAGCCCTATTGTTATGAATTTATTTCCCGGTATCACCGGACAATCTGCTGTATCCGATGTGATCATTGATTCCACCAAACAAGGGAGTAATATTCAGGGGGCCATTATCAATTTCACAATTGGTACCGGCAATTCCCTCGTGAACAAGTTCCTGGAAGTATATACCATCATTACTGACGTATCTACTGTTACGAACCTGACCAGCCTTGACTTCTCACTCACCGGTGGCACTGCGCCTTACCGGTACAAAATGGAAAGAACAGTGCAGGAACAGGGTGATTCTGCCGCTTACAAAATCACTATTTTCTTCACTGACTTCTCTTAACTCCTCCTTCATGAAACGAATTTTATTTATTGTCGCCATACTGGCCATATTATGCGTGGACGTAAAGGCCCAGCTGAATATTGACACGACCATCACGCTGGATGTATTGAAATCGCCGGTATCGCCGGCTTTTAACATGTTGGGTATCTCTACCAGTGCGATTGAACGGCCTTCGGACCTGAATAGTTTCAGACTTTCAGTGCAGAATGCAACCAACAACCTCACGGCCATTCCCAATAGCTATGCTTTCGAAATCGCGCCATTTCTATGGGGGGCAAAGAAGTATACCCTGAAAGATTTTGACAGCACCAAACATGCCTTTCTGCAATCATTTACCATCTCTGCGGGCTTTACGCATATGGGGCCGGAGGGACAGGAAGATGTGGATAGTCTGAAGACAACGAAGGTCGCTATCGGGATCAAATTTGCCATTATCAGACCAAGATGGTCCGCGAATACCCGAAAGGCGTATCTGGACCTGATTAAGGCCCAGGAAGACCTGCTAAAGGCATATGAGCTGCCCAATATGTATACTGATTCTCTGGAAATCCTTAAAAATTTAAGAGCAGCGCTGGGTGCCAATACCTCCCTACCGAATAATATTAAGCAGGACAGCAGTGCCAGACTGAGAAGTGACCTGCAGCGCATGCACAACCTCGTGGATTCCATACAGCAGGAAGGTCTCCCCTCTTCCGAACCCTTTCAGCGGGCCAAGGCCATCGCTGCGGCTTTCCCTACGGAGCGAAAAGGGGTATTCCTGGATTTCACCACCGGTATGGTGGCCGACTTCCCCGATAATCGCTTCGACAATAGCCTGATCAACAAAGCAGGAGCATGGCTCACAGGTGGTTATGAAAACGGGAACAAAGGCATTACCTCCATGTTTATCGTACGTTACCTGTATCACCCTGAAGTGATCTTTGCGGATCCTGACGGCAAGATCAGTGCAGATCATGCTTCTACATTCGATGTGGGCGCACGTTTTCTGCTCAGTACATTGAACGATAAATTTACACTGAGCGGGGAAGGATTGTACCGCAGTGTGATTGGCAACACCGTACTGGATCCCTCATGGAGACTGGTGTTGAGCACAGAATACGAAATCGCGAAGAACAGAAAAGTGACCTTCTCATTTGGCAGGAACTTTGACGGGGCGATCAGTAAGGGTGGTAATTTAATCGCAGCGATCAATTTCATAGCAGGATTTGGCGGTGAAAGGAAGGTAAAATAAGGTTGTTTTTTAAATAATTTTGTATATTGCAAACAGAGAGACAACGTTCAGGTATTACGATTCCACGATTAATATTCTATTGAAAACATCCATTGATAGTATACACCATAATCAGCACTATTAATGACGAATATCACCATTCCACGACTTTATTTCTTTTACCTTTAAACTGATTTAAAAATTAAACGCTATGAAAAAAAATGTCGGTACAGTTGATGGATTGATCCGCGTAATTCTAGCCATCATCACCATCTTCCTGTTTTACAACAAGATACTTACAGACAGCCTTTTCATGATCATAGCAGTGATTCTTCTGCTGACCAGCCTAACCGGCTTTTGCCCTTTGTACTCGCTACTGGGGCTTAAAACAAAACATGAGGCTCCTAAAGAGCCTGCGCGAGGTTAATGTACTTGTCATAACAACAATACCGAAGCTGCTATCTTCATAGATGGCAGCTTCTACTTTTTGGGGGATAATGGTTAATTGCCTGCAGCAGGCTAAAAAAAACATTGCTTTTTGGGGAGAGAAAAAATTATTTCCTATCTTGCTTTTAAATCATAGGGACATGTAATATATGTTTGAGAATTGTTAGCACCCAATTTTCCCATTAATTTTCTGATTATCATGAAAACTATCCTGACCTGGCTCATCATAGGCGTTGCCGTGGGTTATTTCGTATATACGAGGGTTTTACCTTTATTTTCATTTCAAAAGAAGAGAAAACCTTTTACCCCCATACACCGTGATGAGAACAGCACCCTTACAAACAGCCAGTACAAGAAAATAGCACTGGGGGCCATCTACAGCGAGATGACACATGCATATATCAATACCCTGGCTACAGGATTGGATAGATCGTATGTAAACAGTACCCTGCTGCATAGCTACTGGAAACTAAAAACCGCCAGCGAAGCCAGGGCAAAACTGGTCTACCTGCGGGATAAGGGATTTCGCTATTATCTGCCGGCAATATTCAGGGCATTGATGGCGAAAACGGCGGAGGAACAGGAAGATGTTATAGATCAAAGTTTTCAGGAAGAAGATGATAAGGGGAAAGCGTATTCCCAACTACATAACCTGATAGATACTATGCCTGAATTGCTGCAGGACGGTATCCTACATGATGAACAGGATATTTTGAAATACGGTATGATCGGCTGGGATTGTGGCCGGCTCGTCTTCCTCACAAGACTCTGCCTCGAAGCCCGCATTATCAACGAATCAGAAGCCTGGGCCTACATTGACGCAGCCAGTGAACTGGCCCACATCACCTATACAGATTGGGAATCCTATGCTAAAAGTTATATCCTCGGCCGTGCCATGTGGGGTGGTATTCACTCCGGCAACCGGGATGTAGCTGCAATTGCCAGATATTTATTGGAGAAGGACGAAAGTCCATGGCTCCAACTGCCCTGGTAAAAAAGAAACAAGATGAAAAAGACATTCAGATTTTACAAAACCGACAAAGGCAGCTGGTATATAGACCTGCCGGAATGGACAGACGGTATTGAAGCCCTGCAAATGGTAGAAGGCGCCGACACTATGCTCGACACTGTAAGCAATCAATCCGATGAAGTTTACCTGGAACTGAGCGACGAACCTTTTGAAGGTGCAGACGTACTCCACCTCACAGAGAATCTCCAGGACAGTATCACTGGCGGTATCTATATGATGCCTTTCTACAAGGGTACTGAAATCAATCACCCCATGTGGTTATGTGGTGTGACAGAGTTTGTATTTAAGGGATTGCCTCCGCTGATCTATGTGGGGTATCCTGTCTGACAGACCTTGAATAATATGTAAATAACGCGACGCATACGGCACCGGCAATGCTCTGCATTGTCACCGTATGCTTAGCTCCCAACTGATGCACGATCGTGCCTGTGAGCAAATTCCCGATAGGCAACATCCCCTGAAACGCCATCACATAATAACTGATCACCCGGCTGCGCATATGATCCTCTACATGCGTCTGCACATAAGTATTCTTGGCGGGAGTAATGCGCCATACCATCCCCCCTCCTGCCAGCGCCACAAAAAACAACGCTACCGGCAATGAAGTACTCAACGAGAAACAACACACACTACATGAAAAAGTAAGTCCTGCAATGCCACTACCTGCGATTGGCGGGAGTAATGCGCCATACCATCCACGATACGGCGAGGCGTTGCATCCAGGTAGCAATATTGTCAGGTAAAATATAAGCGATAGTTCCGGTACTTGAGCGAACGAAAAATTCCAGCAGACTCCATGATTTTAACAATGTTGAATTATTCGAAAAGATCCTGCCGCAAGTTTTTATAAATGGTAATGACCGTCATCATATAAACCATCCATCATCATAGGCTACCTGCCCCCTAAAAGATAGTTTTGTATCAAATAAACGCCATATGAGAAACGCCGTCAAACTCTTCCGCATTAAGGGTATCCCGGTGGGGGTACACTGGATCTTTTTGCTGGTCAGCTGCTGGATACTATTTATCCCGATCATTTCACGAGGCGACTCACAGAGTATAGGATGGACTGCCCTGGGCATACTGTCTATTTTCGCTTGTGTCATGCTACATGAACTGGCCCACGTCATGGCGAGTATACATGCAGGCATCCCTGTCAAAAATATCCGTCTGCTGCCTACCGGTGGCATGCCTACAATTGCAATGCAACCTGAAAAAACAGGTCAGCTGTTACTGATCACCTTTGCTGGTCCTGCTGTAAATCTGTTCATCGCCCTGCTGCTGCTGCCTTTCCTGGATGATTATACACCATTCTGGGATACACATCAGCTGGTATTCAATATCACACCTAACAACTACCTGGTATTCTTACATAATATCAACGTAATGCTCGTGGTGTTTAACCTGCTTCCCGCCTTTCCGATGGATATGGAAAGACTCCTTTCTCCACAGGCGTCCCTGATGGGGACCCGCATACTGGGTGTGCTGTTTTTTGTGGGTGGCACCGTGCTGCTGAACCGCTGGCTGGTCTTCTTCGGACTGTACCTGTTACTGATGGGCGCTACTGAAAAGAGACTGGTGCTGAAACCACGTTTAAAAAATGTGTGTCTGGGGGATATTGTGAATACGGACTTCAAAACTGTGAATGCTTCCTTTACTATGGAAGAAGCCAATGCTTATCTGCTGGGGGACCATCACCGCTCTTATGTGGTACTGAACAACCAGTCTCCGATTGGGATCATTGATAGTCAGGTCATCCACTTTAGCCAGGCGCCTGGCTATTACAGACGGAAAGTCTATACCATGATGGACAAAGGCGCGAAACTAATGAACGGTAATATGACCATTTTTGATTGCTGGGATGAGTTGCCGGACGAACACCTGGCACAGGTACCGGTGGTAAAGGATGGTAGGTTGATCGGGGTTGTGAGCAGGGAAACCGTCAAAGAATATTTAACGGATAAAGAGAATGTTGTAAGTTTTGGATAATAAAAAGGAGCGTGTATCAAAAGTAAGATACACGCTCTATTCATTCGGATAGCTGATGGAGCCCGGTTTCCATTTATGCAGTTCTAAGGAGGTTCATTTATTGATGACACCTCCTATTTTTATGCGAATAATACCGTGCGCAAATATTTTGAGCTTTCTGTAATACTCTCGTAAGGATCGATGGAGAAATTCTCCTGTTCTACGATATAATATTTAATACCAGCCGTTTTTGCTTTTGCAAAGATGGCTTTGAAATTAATACTTCCTTTACCAACTTCGGTGTTCAGCTCAGGGTTAGCCTTATCCATATCTTTCACATGTACCATGGTAAAGCGGCCGGGGTATTTGTTGATCCAGGCAATAGGATCCTGGTTGGAACGCACTACCCAGTAAATATCCATTTCGAAATGCACCAGTGCAGGGTTGGTACCCTTCAGCAGTTCCTCGTACAGCATTACGCCTTCCACGGTCTTGAATTCGAAATCGTGGTTATGGTACGCCATTTTCAGACCGTGTTTCTTTGCTTTATCAGCCAGTTTATTCAGTTCGGCAACGATTTTTTTGATGTCAGCAGCGGTTTTGCGCTTCTTTTCATCGATGTAAGCCATGGTCAGGTATTCCTGTCCGAGTATTTTAGCAGCCTCGATGGAAGCGTCCTGATCTTCTTCGGTTTCCAGGGCGTAGTGTCCGCTTGGGCTGGTCAGGCCATGCTTAGTGAGCAGGGCTTTGAATTCCTGGGCGCTGAGCCCCCAGAAGCCATTCTTTTTGCTATAGCCGTAGGTTTCTACTTGTTTGTAGCCGGCGGCAGCTATTTTTGCGATCACGCCTTTTACATCTTTAGGGAGTTCTTCGCGGAGGGAATAGAGCTGCAATCCTGCTTTTGCATTGATCTTACCAGCAGCCAGTAAACGGTTCGACGAGAGTCCAAATGCCAGTCCGGCGCCGAGCAGGCCTGCCTGGGTAAGGAAAGTTCTTCTTGTGGTCATACTTATATTAAGTTTTAATTTGTTTCCGGACAAACAAAATAAGGCGGAAATGTGAATTTTGCAAACAATGGATTGATCCTCGCAAATACTCAATGGTAGTGGATAACAAACTTCATAGTTTTTTAAGTATCTCCTGTGCTTTTTTGTTTTCAGCAGGAAGTCCGATGGTAATGCGGATCCACGTATTGTAAGGTGAAAATAAACGGGCGATCTGAACGCCTTGTTTGTTGTAGGCAGCAGCAACTTTTTCGTATGGCTGGCCGGTATTGAAATAGATAAAGTTGGCCTGAGAGGTAGTGTGTTCCAGATGTAAACTATCGAGTAATTGATTCCACTTATTTCTTTCTACGGCGACAGTTTTATTCAGGTTTGTGATATAGTTTTTGTCGGCTAATGCGGCTTTGGCCGCTACAACAGAGAGTCGGTTCAGGTCATGAACATTTCCAAGCCCTTTTTCTTTCAGGAATTTTGCGATAGCAGGTGAGGCTACACAATAGCCGATCGACAACCCTGCAAGGCCATAGGCTTTTGCAAAGGTGCGGAAAACGATGACGTTATCTCCTTCTTTGATATTATTAACGGCGGTTCTGCCGGCGAAATCGTCGGCGTATTCAAGGTAGGCTTCGTCTACCAAAATAATCGCTTGTTTAGAAGCGGTGTGAAGGAAGTCGTGAAAGGCTTTTTTATCACTTACTGTGCCGGAGGGGTTATGAGGATTGACGAGGAAGATGGCGGTGGTTTGTGGGTTTATGCTGGCGCTGATGGATGCCAGGTCATTTTCTTTTTTATCATTCAGCGGCACGGCTATCACCTTCCCTCCTACACTTTTTGCCGCATCTGTAAAAACAGGATACCCCGGTACAGCATAAATGAATTCTCCGCCTTTTAAGCCCAGATAAACCCCGAGTTGGGCTAATATCTCACCCGGTATAATTTGATCGGTTTCTACGCCCTCTTTTTGGGCAATAGCGGTAATGAGTTCATTTGCGTCAGGCCCCGGATAACGGGAGATGTTGGCAATTTCTTTTTTTATCGCTTCCTGCACGTTAACAGCAGGTGGATATGGGTTTTCATTGAGCGATAACTGTTGCGCCTTTGCGCTCAAAGTGATCAAAAAGAAAATAGTGGGAATATAAAAGCGATACATAACCGACATTTTATTATCCCACTAAAGTACTAGAGTTATTGCAAAAAATCAACTAGCCTTATTTAATAACCGCTTCAGCAGTATAGAAAATACCAGGGCAATCACCAGCAGCACGCTAAAACAATATAATGTTCCATTATAACTGGAACTGGCACTTCTTGCGATTGCTGCGAACAGCGGACCCGCCATACCGGCAGCAGCCCATGCTGTAAGCATATAACCAACGATCGCACCCAGTTCTTTTGTACCAAAAAGATCACTGATATAGGCAGTAGTGGTGGAGAAACCCGCACCATAGCAGGAAACGATCAAAAAGATCATCAGCTGGAATAACAGTGCATTGTGTACCCCTGGCAATACCAGGAATGCCACAATTTCAATACAGAGGAAAGTAATAAAGGTATTAGGTCTTCCCAGGAAGTCAGACGCCGCAGACCAGCCAATACGGCCACCGCCATTGAAGATCCCCATGAACCCAACCATCGCTGCTGCAGCTGCTGTAGTCAACCCGGCAGATTCCTGTGCCATTGGAGAAGCTGCGGAAATGATGGCGATACCACAACTTATATTGAGGAAGAACATGATCCACAGGTACCAGAATTTCTTAGTACGGATGGCTTCCTTCGCTGTGACCCCTGTAATTTCCTTTGTCTTTGCAGGTCCGCCATAACCTTCAGGAGGCGGTGCAATGTAAGAAGACGCAGCCAGGATAACTACAAAGTAGCTACCGCCCATGATAAAGAATGTAGTGGGAATACTGGTATGTCCGATCAGGTATACGATAAGTGGGCTACTGATCAATGCGGCAAAACCAAATCCCATAATCGCCAGACCGGTGGCCAGCCCTTTCTTGTCCGGGAACCATTTTACCAGAGAGGTAATAGGTGTGATATAGCCCAGTCCCAGACCGATACCACCAATAACGCCATAAGACAGGTACAGCCCCCACAGTGAGTGCGCATATACTGCCAATCCTGAACCTGCTATGCCTACACCGAAGAAAAGCGCCGCAAGTCGCCCGGATTTTTTCGGGCCAAGCTTTTCAACATAACTGCCCAGAAAGGCAGCTGACATACCAAGGAAAAAAATAGCCAGGCTGAATGTAAACTGTGTCTCTTTCAGTCCCCATCCCAGTTGTGCTATTAATGGTTTTGTGTACACGCTCCAGGCGTACACAGAGCCAATGGAGAGATGGATCCCAACTGCGGAGGCTGCAATGAGCCACCTGTTCTTAAGTTTGTTCATGGTTGTGATGAATTATGCATATATTTTCAACTGTTCAGCAATCAGTGCTCCCATATTCCGGCACCTGCTAAATCCATCGTGGTGATGGAAAGTGGCCAGTTCCCCGGCCAGCTGGTCTACCTTCTTTTGTGGAGAGATCTGATCGTCTTTCATACAGGCCAGCAGATCATCCAGTCTGTAACGCACCAGGCGGATACGGTTATTGATTAAGCTCCGTTCTTCCTCCTGGTACTGCCGCATGGTCCGGCTGTCCATATGTTTGATACCAAGGCTTACCAGTTGATTGTTATCCTTAAAGAAATGAGGTAGGTAAAATTGTCTTCTGCCTTCATAGGATTGCTGGTCAAAGTCGATAGCACGGATCCGGTATTGGTTTCCTTCTATATCAGGTGTGATATGTACTACATAGTTATAGGCACGCATATCTCCCAGCAGGCGGATAAAACAGCGTTCGTTGAACTTCACGAATTCCTTACAGATCCTGATCTGGTTGAATTTGGAGGTATTCAGGCGGTTTTTAATAAATACATCTCCAGGCAGACCAGAGATGTGTTCTTCTATCAGTGTTTCTCCATCTGTGAGATAGGCGATCCTGTTAGGTGATAATATATGTTCGAGTTCCAGACCATACACACGGGAGGCATCAGATACTTTTACATAGAAGTAATCATAGTTATCGTTCAGCGTATTCATGATGCGCACCCGGAAAGGTTTGGAATTACCAAAGGTGCAGTAGTCGATCTGGGATACCTGTAAGTGCTCGGTAAAAGCAGTATCGCCAGAGGTATTCATAATGGCATAGATGAGGGTGAGCGCGGGGAATAAGGTTTCCATATGCGCAGGATCGTAATAAACGGTTTCCCACAGTGTGTCTTTGCCATCCTTGTCCAGCAGTGGAATGCTTACATGAAAACGGAGCAGGTCACTGTAGTTCACCAATACTTTCAGGTCACGGTTATATTTACGCAGATAATCCATCAGGGGCTGCCTGACGGGATAAACCAGTTTCTTGCGGGATTGAACGTCCATCATACAATTAAGAATAAAAATGTAGCTGGCCGGGTCAGCAGCCAGCTACAGATGTATAGCAGATTAAGCTCCCAGTGGTGCTTTGATCTTCGCATTGGTAGGCTCAACTTTCTGAGCACCTTCATACACCTTGATATAGATCTTCTTCATTTCACTGATCAGTGGGTAGCGGGGGTTAGCCGGTGTACACTGGTCATCAAATGCCTGTTCAGACATAGTATCAAGTGTTGCATAGAATTTGCTTTCTGACACACCGAATTCTTTGATGCTCTTAGGAATACCTACCTGAGCTTTCAGTTTTTCGATGGCTTCACACAGCAGTTCTACTTTTTCCGCATCGTTCTTACCGCCCAGTTGCAGATAGTCCGCGATACGGGCATAGCGCCAGCGTGCATTTGGATATTTGTACTGAGGGAAGGCAGCCTGTTTGCGTGGATTCTCAACCGCATTGAATCGGATCACTTCAGTGATGAGCATACCGTTTGCAACACCGTGAGGCACGTGGTGGGTAGCACCCAGTTTGTGTGCCAGTGAGTGACAGATACCGAGGAAAGCATTGGCGAATGCCATACCAGCAATGGTAGAAGCGTGTGCCATTTTTTCTCTTGCTTTCACATTGGTCTTGCCTTCGTTGTAAGCAGCAGGCAGGTATTTGAAGATGAGGCGGATGGCTTCGAGTGCCAGGCCGTTGGTGAATTCACTGGCCAGCACGGATACATAAGATTCCAGTGCGTGGGTGAGTGCATCGATACCAGAAGCAGATGTCAGGCTCTTAGGCATGTTCATCATCAGTTCGGCATCAACGATTGCCATATCAGGAGTCAGTTCGTAGTCAGCCAGCGGATACTTGATACCCGTATTTTCGTCAGTGATCACCGCGAAAGGAGTCACTTCAGAGCCTGTACCGGCAGAGGTAGGAACTGCGATGAAGCTGGCTTTGATACCCATTTTAGGGAAGTGATAAACGCGTTTGCGGATATCCATGAAACGCATAGCCAGGTCTTCAAATTTTTCTTCAGGATGTTCGTAGAGTACCCACATGATCTTAGCAGCATCCATTGGAGAACCACCACCTAATGCAATAACGGCATCAGGTTGGAAGCTGGCCATTTCTGCAGCACCTTTTCTTGCACAGATAAGTGTTGGATCAGGTTCAACATCGAAGAACACGGTGTGAGCAATACCCAGTTCATCCAGGATCTTGGTTACCTTTTCAGCATAACCCAGGCCATAGAGTACTTTATCAGTTACGAGGAATACTCTTTTCTTGCCTTCGTCTTTCAGTTCTCTGAGGGCAACTGGCAGACAGCCGTATTTGAAATATACTTTTTCAGGTACTTTGAACCAAAGCATGTTTTCTCTTCTTGCAGCTACGCTCTTAATGTTTAGTAAATGCTTAACACCCACGTTTTCGGAGACAGAGTTACCGCCCCATGAACCACAACCCAGGGTGAGGGATGGAGACAGTTTGAAGTTGAAGATATCACCAATTGCACCCTGAGAAGAAGGCATGTTGATGATGGTACGGCCGGTCTTCATGGCAGCGCCGAATCTGTTTACCCTGTCCTGAGAAATGGTAGGATCGGTATACAGCACGGAGGTGTGACCGAAACCACCCAGTTTAACGAGGCGGGTAGCTTTGTTCAGGGCTTCATCGAAGTCTTTCGCTTTGTACATGGCCAGCACGGTAGACAGCTTTTCATGGCTGAATGGTTCGTCCAGTTCAACAGAAGTCACTTCACCGATCAGGATCTTGGTGTCTTCAGGAACGGTGATACCAGCCAGTGCAGCGATCTTTACAGCAGCCTGACCTACGATATTGGCATTCAGCACGCCATTGATCAGGAGCAGTGCACCTACTTTGCTTGTTTCAGCTTTGCTGAGGATGTAAGCACCGCGGTCGATGAATTCTCTTTTTACTTCTTCGTACACTTTTTCAACTACGATCACGCTCTGTTCTGATGCGCAGATCATACCGTTGTCAAAAGTTTTGGAGAGCAGGATGGAATTCACGGCCATCTTAAGGTGTGCAGTTTCGTCGATGATAGCAGGCGTATTACCGGCGCCTACACCGATGGCAGGTTTACCGGAAGAATAAGCGGCTTTGACCATACCGGGACCTCCGGTAGCCAGGATAAGATCAGCTTCAGCCATCAACATCTGGGATGATTCAACGGATGGTTCTTCGATCCAACCGATGATATCTTTTGGCGCTCCGGCTTTAACGGCTGCATCCAGTATGATCCTTGCCGCTGCTATTGTGGAATTTTTAGCTCTTGGGTGTGGTGAGAAAATAATGCCATTGCGGGTCTTGAGTGCAATCAGTGCTTTAAAGATAGCGGTGGAAGTTGGGTTTGTAGTAGGAACTACAGCCGCGATTACACCGATTGGCTCAGCGATTTTGGTGATGCCAAAGGCTTCATCAGTTTCGATGACGCCGCATGTCTTTTCGTCTTTGTACTGATTATAGATATACTCAGATGCAAAATGGTTCTTTATCACTTTATCTTCCACCAGGCCCATGCCGGTCTCTTCCACCGCCATTTTAGCGAGGGAGATACGGGCATTATTAGCCGCTATGGCCGACTGGCGAAAGATCTCATCAACCTGTTCCTGGGTGAAAGTGGAAAACTGGGTTTGAGCCTTCCGTATCCTTTCAATCTTGTCGATTAAATTTTTTGAATTAGGTTCCATGTTAGAGGAGTTGATATTGATAAATAATTCCACTACAAAGGTGGGTAGAAGGGGAATTATAACCGATGACGGGGTTGGCATAAGTCGTTGATACAAATCAGTGACGATGAGCAGGATGACCCTGATCAGAAAAAACAGTTTTTCTACAGAATTATTTTACTATTTTGTAGTCAGACTTATATACCTGATGAGATTTTACGGCCTACAACTGTTAATGCTACTAGTAGCAGCGGAGAGCTCGTATGGACAGACCATAGCTCCTGCTAAAGAAGATACTATTCAACCTGTACTGTCTTTGGCGCATCGAAATGGGCAGTATAAGGTGAATCCCGGACCTATTCTGGCAGCTGCAATCATGATCGGCTATGGTGCCGCCACCTTCCATGTACGACCTTTACATGAACTGGACCTGTCAACCAAACATGAGATCCGCGAGGACAATTCCCGGTTTCATACTACTATTGACAACTATTTACAGTATTCGCCCATATTTGGGGTGTATGCCCTGAATGCCATGGGGATTCATGGGGCGCATAACTTTAAGGAGAGGACGATTATACTGGGAATGTCATCTTTGCTGGTATGTGGTACGGTGACGGGATTAAAAACATTGACCCACAGGGAAAGGCCTGATGGCAGTGCGGCGAACTCCTTTCCTTCCGGGCATACGGCGACGGCGTTTATGAGTGCGGAGTTTATGCGGATGGAGTATAAGGATGTGAGCCCGTGGATAGTGGTGGGGGGCTATATGGCGGCAACAGCAACGGGGGTGTTGAGGATGTATAATAACCGGCACTGGCTGAGTGATGTAGTGGCGGGCGCTGGTGTGGGGATATTGAGTACGCAGGCGGCTTACTGGTTGTATCCGAAGATAGAGAAGGGGTTGTCAGGAAAAGCAAATACCAGCACCATGGTGATGCCTACGTATGATGCTGGTACTAAATCAGCGGGGATCAGTCTTGTGTATATACATTGAAGTAAGCTACGCACATAGCACGAGCAGGACTTAGGCTTTAATGTATATTATTCACTGAATATAAAGGACCCAGTTTTTATGTATCAGTGAGGTAAGCTATTGCTCATAGCACGAGCAGGACTTAGGCTTTAATGTATATTATTCACTGAATATAAAGGACTCAGTTTTTATGTATTCAGTGATGTAGGCTACTGCCTTTGGATAACCACCTGCTGCTTTAAAGGAGTCACTGATCTTTTGCATATTGACTGCGTATGAAGGATCGCGGAGCACCTTTTCGACAGCATCCTGCAGTATAGCAGGTGTGAGTGTGGTATGATCCAGGGAAATGGTAGCGCCCAATGCAGCAGTTCTCCCGGCGAGATCGGGTTGATCTGCGCCGAGAGGAATGGCTACAAAAGGAACATTGTTGAACAGCAGATCACTAATACTATTCATGCCGGCGTGGGTAATGGCTACGTCGGTATGTTGCAGAATGGCCAGCTGTGGGATATAATGACGAACAATAAAATTGTCCGGAATTTTAAATCTGGATAAATCTACATTATAAGCAGCCATGACTACCATAACATCTTTGCCTGCGAATGCATCAAAAAAGATCTGGTAAAGGTCGTGGTTGAAATTACTGAATACGGTGCCGAGAGAAATGTAAATGACTTTCTTGTCTTTTAATAGTTTAAAAGGAAAGTCGGTTTGCTCTTTCCGGTCAAAAACGGGTGGGCCTACAAAACGGTAGTTGTCGCCAGACAATTGATCTTCGGGTACAAAGTAACGGGAAGAATAAACAAGATTTAAACCACCCAGATTAATTAATGTAGCAACAAATTTCTCTGGTAAGTTTACATTGTATTTTGTCTTTATTTCCTCACGCATTACAGCGTATTCCGGTGGTGTAGGAAACGCTTCAGCATTTTCCAGAAAATCGTTCAATCCTAAAAAAATACCTAATGAAGAAATCGTAGGTATATTCAGCAATTGTTTGAATACTTCTGTGAATGGAAATGGGGTGGAATGAATGATGTAATCGAAATTTATATTGTTTGTTTTCTGTAATATATCATCAATAATGTTTGTTGCCGCTCTCATGATCTGAAACATCGGATCTTCTTCCCCTTCAACTTCCGGTTTAAATAAATCCAGGTCTACCAGGTATGGTTGATATATAGCACCGGTGGCTTCAATTTTCTGCCTGAATGTTTCGGTGGCGAAGTAGATAACTTCATTTCCGTTTTTAATCAGCTCGCTGACGAGGCCAATAGTAGGGTTCACGTGGCCGTGAGAAGGAACACTCAGGAATAATACTTTTGACATGTAGTGTTGTTTTGTAAGAATGTAGACGGGGTGGTTGAAAATATATTTTAAAAAATGAGAAAATAAATGCGACAACCTGATCCATTTCAGGCAATTGCCGACCCTGGCAGGAGGGAAATTCTGTTTTTATTATCAAAAGAAAAGCTATCTATGAATGCGCTGGCGGAGAATTTTGATATTAGTAGACCGGCTGTGTCTAAGCATGTGAAGATATTGTATGAGGCGGGTTTGATTATGATTACGGAGCAGGGACGGGAGCGGTATTGTGAGTTGAGTGCGGGCATCTGAAGGCCCCAATCCGAAGGCTGGCATACGAATGTCTGAAAATGAACGCCGGTATCTGAACCCTTACAACGGAACGCCGGGACTTGAACGCCGGGATTTAATTGCTGGCAGCTGAATAGTTGCATTTGAACGCTGGCATGGGAGTGCAGGCAGCTGAAGGCCAGTAGCTGAATGCTGGTAGCTGAATGCTGGCAGCTGAATGTCTGCCCGTTTCGGGCGTCAAATTGCCCTTTTGAACCTGATAATTGCCCTGAACCTGTGATACTATTGTATCTTTAACACGTGAAAAAACATGACGGATACTTTGGCATGCTTATCTCTGCATGCATCGCTATATTAGCAACATTTCCAAAAATGCTCCGGATGGAGCAGTTTTCATGGTGGGCCGTAGTCCATATTTTCCTTCATTCCTTTTTATTTGGATTGATTTGCTGGTTCCTGCATAACTGGTTTATCAGTACAACCCTGCACCGGAAAAAGGAAGATAAAATCATAGTGGCGCTTACATTCGTTGTAATGGTAGCATTATTGATCTATCCTTACAATTACCTGATGTCTTTCCTATACGACGTGTCCGAAGGCTTATTGGAAATTCCACTGGCAAGGAAACAATACATGATGCTTCTGAGAGGAGTGGTAACAAGTGGACTATTTTATTTTATCCAACATCATAAGATGGTGGTGTTTCAGAAACAGGAAAGTCAGCTTGAAATAGAAAAACTGAAACAGGCGCAGTTAGAAGTAAGTTTGAATTCCCTGAAAGAACAGTTAAGCCCTCATTTTCTATTTAATACCCTTAACACCTTAAGCACCCTTACCTCTGAAAAGCATGTCAAGGACTTTGTGAATGAATTGTCTAATATCTACAGGCATGTATTGCAGCATAAGCAAAAGGACACTGTTACACTGACACAGGAACTGAATTTCATTCACTCCTATGTGTACATATTAAAAAGCAGGTTTGAGGATGCGATCAATATTGATATTGACATTGCAGAAGCTGATCAGGGATTGCGCATCCCGGCACTAAGCCTGCAACTGCTCATTGAGAATGCGGTGAAGCATAATATGGCTACCAGTTATAAACCACTTAACATAAAATTATTCAGAGAGGGCGATTACCTAGTGGTGAGCAATAACCTGCAACCTAAGAACAGCGTAAGCTATTCAACAGGGACAGGATTACATAATATCCGTCTACGCTACCAGTTATTGTTTAATAAAGAGATTGTCATAGAAAAGACCACCAGTCAGTTCACCGTAAAACTACCATTAGCAGCATGAATGTACTGATAATAGAAGATGAGCCAAGAGCGGCTAAAGAGCTGAAAAATATGATTCAGCAGATAGATGATACGATTCAGGTGGCTGGGATATTGGAATCGGTAGAGCAGGCGAAGGAATGGTTTGCAAATAATGCCCAGCCAGACCTGATCCTTTCTGATATCCAGCTGGCAGATGGGTTGAGTTTTGAGATTTACAGTCAGGTGCAGGTTACCAGTGCGGTCATCTTTTGTACAGCATTTGATGAATACCTTATGCATGCATTTGAGACGAATGCAGTGAGTTATTTGCTCAAACCTATTACGATTGAGAAGTTGGAAAAGGCATTGGAGAAATATGAAAATATGAAGGCCTCGTTTGCTGCACCATTGCCGAATAATTTGCAAACACTGTTGCAGATGATAAAACCCGCACATAAGACAGCACTGCTGGTGAATGAAAAGGAAAAGATTATACCTGTACAGGTAAAGGATATTGCTTGTATTTATTTGGATAATACAATTTTACAGATCATTACCCTGCAAAATAAAAAATACTTCATTACAGCGACTATGGATGAAACGGAGCGGTTATTAGATCCGTCGATTTTTTATCGGGCGAATAGGCAGTATCTTATTAATAAAGCGGCTATTGCGAATGCAGAGCGGTTTTTTGCAAGAAAATTGGTGGTGAAGTTATTAGTGCCTACAGAGGAACAGATTGTGATTAGTAAGGCGAAAGCAGGGGATTTTTTGCAATGGCTGGAAGGTTAGTTCCTTTGCTGGATAAATATATTGACTGAGAAGAGAGGGTTAGTTGCATTTACCATCATTTCCCGGAAATTTAATTTCCGTTGCATCTCCCCATATCCACTGAATAATCAGGCCCGCCCGCTTTACCTCCTTATCTGCCCGCTTTACCCAGTTAGCCCCCTCCTCCCCCATCTAATTTTGCCAGCTTTGCCTTGTCAAATCAAACAAAGCAACATGAAAACACTGGCTTTTTTCCTTTTACTAATCACCACATCCTTTACGCCAGATACCATCCTTGGTAAATGGACCAATGCCGACAAATCCAAAGAACTGACTTTGGTAAAAAATGGCAATGCATACACAGGCACTTCTGAAGGAAAAGAAATCCTTCAAAACCTCGTCTACTCCAATGGCACCTACACCGGTAAAGTATTCCTCCCCAAACGGAAACAAACCTTCCCCTGCACCATCACCTTACAAGGAGATGACACCATACAAATCACGGTCAAAGCAGGCTTTATGAGCCAGACCAAAATTTGGACACGCATAAAATAACAACTCGCATATGAAAATGATTCTCACCGGTATCCTCTGCTGCTTTTGTGCACTACCGGTGTCTGCACAGCTCAGCTTCTCATCCGTACAGGACATCTGGAAATATGCCGATGCACACAATATCCAGATTACATCGGCCAACGCCAGCGACAAAGAAGCTACCCTGAATGTCAGACAAGCAAAGGGTGCCCTGCTTCCAACAGTCAGCGCCAACGGCAATTATACAGATAATATCAAATTACAATCAACTTTGATACCAGCGCATTTATTTGACCAGACCGCACCAGATGGCACCTTTTACGAAGCCACCTTTGGTAAGCGCTACAACTACAATGCAGCCGCCAATGTACAGCTGGACCTGATCAATACCAAAAACTGGTTTGCCATCAAAACCGCGAAACTGGATAAGGAAATAGCCAACCTCAACATACAAAAAACCAAACGCGATCTGTATGAACAGCTGGCCAATATCTACTACTCCTACCTGCTGGCAAATGAAGCTGAGAAATTATCCTTATCTAACGCTGCCACCATGGATACCGTATTTTCTTCCGTACTGCGAAAGTACAATGATGGATTTGTGAGTGAAGTTACTATGAACAATGCAGCTATCAACAAAGAAAAGGCGGCAAAAAACCTCCTCACTGCTACTCAAAACAAACTGCTTCAACTCAATAATCTCCAGCAACTGTTGAATACAGGTGATAGCATCGATATATCTGAACAAAATGCAACTCCTTATATTCCGCAGCCATTTGGTACTGATCCGGATGTCACCATTGCCTACGAGGAATTATTGAAATCCCAGGCACAGTGGCAATCTTCAAAAGCAGCTTACGTACCCACGCTTTCGGCAGTATATCAGTACAACAGGTTGATCTCCACTGACCACTTCATGCAGTTCAGTAATAGCAATGACCTGCCGAGTCAATACTGGGGATTGCGCTTGTCTGTACCGATCTTTTCCGGAAATAGCCGCCATTACAACGTACAAAAAGCAAAGATTGATATGGAGCTGAAACAACAGCAATACCAATCTGCAGGACTGCAGTCACAATTGACCAATCAGAACATTCTGATTTCTTACAATACCGCATTTAAAGATCTGGAAAAGGCAAAAGGGATCCTGGCTATGTACCGTAGTAATGATAAACATGCTACACAGCTACTGGACGAGGGTACTATTTCTATTGATGATCGCCTGAGGTATTACTCAGATATGATTACCAATCAGCAGGAATACCTGCAAAGTTTGAGCGATTATTTTATTCAATCTTATCGCCTTAAGATTAGGACGGTCAATATCTATTAGATGAATGATCACTTTATTCAATCTTATCACCTTCTGATCAGGATGATAATATTAGCTGAGCGATCACTTTATTCAATCTTATCACCTTCAGATCAGAATGATAATATTAGCTGAGCAATCACTTTATTCAATCTTATCGCCTTTCAGGACTTTAAACATTTACATCATGAAACATATATTCATCATATCATTCGCAGGCATCACACTACTTTCTTCCTGCAAATCAAAAAACAGCGGCACCGCCGCCCCTATCTACGCTCCTATTACCGAAGCTATATTTGCACCCGGTCACATTGAAGCCGGTGGCCAATTTACCCTTACCGCACTCAATGATGGGTATATTACAGACGTACCTGTAATTGAAGGTGACACCGTCACCAATGGACAAACCATCTTCAAACAGGATAATACAACTGCTGCCATTGCTCAAAGATCCGCCACAGAGAACCTCGCTATTGCGCGCCAGAACGCATCCGACAACTCTGCCGTATTAGCACAACTGCAACAACAACTAAACACAGCCACTGAAAAACTGGCAAATGACCTCACACAAAGAGACCGTAATGCCAGATTATACGCTACCCGCAGCATAGCCAAGGTAGATTATGACAATGCTGAACTGGCTTATCAATCCTCCATGCATAGTGTAGAACAGCTCAAACAAAACATCGCTGCGACTAAACTCTCTTTGCAACAAACCCTTATCAATTCCCGCAAAGACCAGGAAACTGCCATGGCAAACACCTCCTATTACAACATCAAATCTCCCGGCAACTATACTGTATATACCCTCCTCAAAAGAAAAGGCGACCTGGTACGTAAAGGTGACGCACTGGCTATTTTAGGCAATGCAGGTGGTATGCTCATCTCTCTTTCTATAGATGAAGGCAGCATTGCCAAAATCAAACCGGGCCAAACTGTACTGACCGAACTCAATACTGAAAAAGGCAAAACCTACACCGGTCATGTAAGTAAGATCTATCCCAGCTTTGACGACCAGTCACAAGCCTATACCATAGAAGCAACTTTTGACACCTTGCCAGCTGGTTTGATGAATGGTACCTTATTACAGTCAAATATCATTGTCGCTCACAAAGACAAAGCCCTGCTGGTGCCTGCTAACTGCGTAAGCCCGGATGGCAGGGCGCTTATCAAACATGGTAAGCAAACAGATACTATCCAGTTAAAAACAGGCATCGTGTCTACCGATTATGTAGAAGTTCTCGGTGGTATCAATGCAGACGATAAACTCATTAAAGCATATTAACATGAATGCAGGCATCAACACCAGGATTGCTTACACTTATATGGTAAGCAAAGTAAAATCAACGCTTGTAGCTGCTTTAGGAGTCACTTTCGGAATTGGCATGTTCATCTTTATGAACTCTCTGATCACAGGCACTAATGACTATTCAGAAAAAACAATGCTGAGCGCAACGCCACATATCAGGTTGTACAATGATAACAAAATCAGTAATACCAATATGCTCAACCGCTACCTTGGCAATAATACCATCAATCTGATTTCCAATCCTCAGCTGGTACAGCAGGATAATCGGATCATCAATCCGGACGTTGTTGCGGCGGAACTCAATAAGCGAAAAGAAGTCATTGCTCTTAGTAAACAGGTTACTGCCAATATCATCTATAGCAAAGGAAATGTACAGGAAAACGGGACCATCTTTGGCGTCAACATCGCAGAGCAGGATAAAATGTTCGACATCACGTCCAATATGATCGCGGGTAAAACACAATCTATTGCTGATAATCCCAACAATATCATCATCGGGATAGGGCTGTCTCAAAAGCTTAATCTGAAAATGGGGGACTATGTCAGGATCACAACCAGTACGGGGCTGGCTAAAACACTACAGGTTTCCGGTATTTTCAAAACCACTATCAAAAACTTGGACGAAACAAAAACGTATGTGAGTCTGCCGGTAGTACAGCAACTACTGCAAAAAGACAGAGCTTATATTACTGATATTTATGTGAATGTAAAAAACTATTCCCTGGCTACTGAAATAGGCAACAGTATGGCGCAACAAACAGGATACACTTCCGAATCCTGGCAGCAAAATAACGAGCAATCATTAGCAGGTAAGAAGATCAGGGATATCATTGCCAACGCTGTCATCTTTACCATTCTACTGGTGGCGGGCTTTGGGATCTACAATATTCTGAACATGGTGATCTATGAGAAAATCAAGGAGATTGCTATACTCAAAGCCACCGGGTTTCAGGGGAGTGATGTGATTAGCATCTTTATACAACAGGCATTGTTGATTGGATTGGTAGGTTCTGTGATGGGATTGATCGTAGGGTGGGTTATATCATACATGTTATCCAAATTGTATTTAGGGTTGGGGAATGTGACATATCTGCCCATGACCTTCCTGCCTAAACATTATATACAGGGGGCGATTTTCGGGTTGCTGACTTCCTTCTTTGCTGGTTACATCCCAGCACGCAAGGCATCAAAAGTAGACCCTGTATCCATTATCAGAAGCTAAATTTATTGAGATGAATAATGGGTTGAAGTCTGATCATTCACTTAATACAGGGAGCCTATTTCTACTGCCCTTCTTTGCAGGCTACATCCCAGCACGCAAGGCATCAAAAGTAGATCCTGTATCCATTATCAGAAGTTAAAATTATTGAGATGAGTATCGCATTGAAAGCTGACAAAATCAGCAAATACTTTTATACACCAGAGAAATTCAAAGTCTTGTCCGATGTAAGTTTTGAAGTACAAAAGGGCGAGTTTGTATCTGTGATCGGCAAGTCTGGCTCTGGCAAATCTACTATGCTCTACATCCTATCCACCATGGATACCGACTATACCGGCAACCTGGTTTTGAATGATCAACAGATCACAGGTAGTTCGGTCAACATGCTGGCGGCTTTCAGGAATGAGCATCTGGGCTTTGTATTCCAGTTCCACTACCTGTTACCAGATTTTACCTGTCTTCAAAATGTAATGATCCCTGCTTTGCGGCTAAAGAAACTCTCCACAGCAGAAATTGAACACAATGCATATGAAAAGCTGAAAACGCTGGGACTTGCAGATCAGGCACTGAAAACAGCTTCCCGCATATCAGGTGGTCAGCAGCAGCGTGTGGCAATCGCCCGTGCCCTGATCAATGAACCAGCTATCATTATGGGAGATGAGCCAACCGGTAACCTGGATAGCCGGAATACTGCGGTGGTGTTCGACATCTTCAAACAACTGGCAGCAGAGCATAACAAGACAATTATTACCGTGACCCACGATAATGACTTTGCTGCCAAAAGTGACCGGATTATCGAAATGAAAGACGGAATTATCATCAGTCATGACCGTAAACCAGAAGAGCTATGAGGTATGTCATGATTGCATTTGTATTACTGTCAGGTAGTAATTTGTACGCACAGGGTATTAGTTATACCTATGATAGTGGGGATTACAGCGCACAAACATTTAATGCCAATGCGCGTTTCCCAATGTCTAAAAGCATGTTTGGAAATGTCATGTATCGCCACCTGACGTTGGAGGATTATACGCTACAGTCAATAGCTGCGCAGCTCTTTTACAGCATCAGGTTCTCTGAGAAAAAATCGCTGGTGTTGATTGGCACAGGAGGTCTATACAATGAGGGATGGCGATATGGTGCAGGGTTTCGTTACCTTTACAAGCATTCTGAAAAAGTGAAGACAGGGATTGGGATGATGTATAATAAGCAGTTCTTCGGCAATCAGCTCATTCCTTTTTGGGATGTAAAATATGAGCCATCGGCTAAATGGACTATATCAGGGTTATTCCCTATCAAACCGAAAATAATGTACCACTTTAACAATACTGTCAGCGCTGGTTTTGAGATCAATGGCGAAGCCAGTAGCTACCGAATGTCAACTACCTATTTACGGAATAACCAGTGGACGGGGCTGTGCAGGTTTGAGTGGTTCTTTACTAAAAATCTGTTGCTGAGTGCAGGTCTTGGCAAGAACTTCATCAACAGATATCAGTTTTATGCCAATGATCTAAAAACTGGCTGGACGATTATCACTATTCCATTAGGTGAAAAAGCTCAACCTATTTACGAGCGGTCATCCAAAGGTATTAGTGCAACTCTTGGTATTTCTTTACGTGTGAACAGGGATTCTCCCTAAGCAGGTACCCCAACCGACCTAAAACCCGAAGGCGCCTGCCCCGTATGTTTTTTAATAAAATGACTAAAGTGGGCAGGATCTTCAAAACCCAGACTAAACCCAATTTCCGCCACATTCCACTCTGAATGTTTCAATAAAATAGTCGCCTCAGTCACCAATCTTTCTGCAATCAAACCAGACGTAGACTTCCCTGTAGTCGTCCTCAACGCCCGATTCAACGAATTCACATGCACCCCTAACTGCGCAGCAAAGTCCGCCGGCGACTTCAACTCAAACTGCTGACTCAGGTTCTCAATCGGAAACTGCCTGTCCAGCAATTCATTAAACACCCCCGTAATGCGAACGCTGGCATCCGTTTGCAAATGACGCTTTGCCACTGGCTCCATCCGCATTGCATAATGAAGAATATCAATAATACAATTCCGGATCAGATCATCCTTATACGCATAATCTGATTTAAACTCCTGCGCCATTCTTTCAAACAGCTGCGCTATCGCTGTTGCCTGCGTAGCATCCAACTCATATACCGGATGCGCTCCCGGCGCAAACAAAGGTAACTCCCTGATATTCCTTCTGAAATACTCCGCCAGATATGCTCCTTTAAAAATGAAATATTGCCTGATGGCCGGGCCATCGGGCATATCTACTGTGTAAGGTACATCCGGACTGAATATAGCCAGCGCATCCCCATTCACTTCCAGCGATTGATCACCATAGTGCAACAAGGTACGCCCCCGCATAAAACTCACTTTGTAAAAGTCCCTGCGCCGGTATGGCTGAGGATCCATACGGAGACAATCGTCATACCGGAGCAGGTTAAATACTAAAGGCTGGCTATTGATAGCTCTGTTGATATAGAAATCTTCTATCGATTCAGGCTTTTTCATACCTCAAATTTACACATTCTTTGGCACCCAATGTTCCTGCATATAAGCATGATACCCCTCCTCTCCTGACATCCTCACCTGCATGAACGCTTTGGCATCTTGACCTGCCAGATACCTTAAACGGGAAGTACCGTCGGTAGCAGCCTCATAAATCACTTCAGCCACCTGTGTAGCGGTTGTTCTCTCCATAGTTTTGCTCCCCCACAGGTTCAGGAAACCCTGTACAAAAGCATCATAATCAGTTATTTCCGGATTCCCGGTAAAATTAGCCGCTGTATCAAACCCGGTAGCGATGGCTCCCGGTTCTACCAGTTTTACTTTGATATTGAGTGCAGCCAGTTCATACGCCAGTGACTCAGAGAAACCCTCTACGGCGAATTTAGTTGCATGATACATGCTTACAATCGGATAGGTAATACGACCGCCTATACTGGATACATTAATAACAGTGCCGGCTTTATTCGCCCTGAAGTGTGGCAGGATCGCCTTGGTCAGATTCATGACACCAAACACATTGACATCGAACTGCTGTTTGATTTGTGCGTCTGTCGCCAGTTCGAACGGACCGAATAAACCATACCCCGCATTATTAAGTAGCACATCGATCTTTCCAAATCTTTTAATACCTTCAGCAATCACGGGCTGCATGCTTTCTTTTTCCTGTACATCCAGCCTGGTGACAAATACATTATTTAATGTCGTTAATTCTGTTTCCTTTTCTGGCGAACGCATAGTAGCAATGACATTCCAACTCTTAGCAGCGAAATATTGTGCAGCAGCTTTTCCAATACCGGCAGATGCCCCGGTGATCAATATTGTCTTGTTCATGATTTGTTTATTTTTTGATAACAACACAAAATTAGCCCGGAATTCAGGGCCGGAATTGTCTCCATGAAACCAATACTTGTATAAATCAAACAGCGCTATGAATAAAACCATTTGGACCCTTATTATTACTGTTATGTCAATTACCACTTTTTGCGCAGCCAGATAACCTCAAATCCGGACTAAACCGCGCTAAACTATACCTTGCCGACCTTGGAAAGATCGTTAGTCCCAATGGTACGCCGAAATAACATTTTGGCTACACCTTTTACACTTTTGGCTACTATTCTCAGCGCTTCCCCCCCTGATCTTTGTACCATGATAAAAGATAAAGTAATCGCCATCACCGGCGCCAGCAGCGGCATAGGCGAAGCCACTGCCCTGCTGCTGGCCGCCCAGGGGGCTAATGTTGTACTTGGCGCCCGCAGAATTGACAGATTAGCCGAAGTAGCAGCTAAAACTGGGGGTATTTACATGTCAATGGATGTTAGAAAAAGAGAAGATCTGGCTGATTTCGTGCAATTTGCCCTCGATCACTACGGTAAATTAGATGTGCTGATCAATAACGCCGGAATCGGCCCTATTTCGCCCTTAGACGAGCTTCGGGTGGAAGATTGGGATGATATGATCGACGTCAACTTCAGAGGGGTACTTTATGGCATTGCCGCCGCCCTGCCGGTATTTAGAAAACAAAATTCCGGGCAGTTCATCAATACTATCTCTACCGCTGGTTTGCAAATTGTGCCTACCATGGCAGTTTATGCCGCTACTAAAAATGCGGTGCGTACTGTTGCAGATGCCCTCAGGCAGGAAGCCGGCCCTACCATAAGGGTAACCAATGTATCTCCGGGGTATATTAAAACAAACTTTTCAGATTCCATGACCAATACGGACATCAAGGAGGCAACGAGGGCCCGGGCGGAACAGATTGCCATCTCTCCGGACGCTATTGCACGAGCTATTGCGTTTGCTATAGACCAGCCTGCAGATGTGGATGTGAATGATATTGTGATCAGGCCTACTGCCCAGTAACATCGCGTTTGCTTTTGACCAGCCCGCAGATGTAGAAATAAACAATATCCTGATCGAACCGATAACATCGACCGGTCGGCAAATGCAGGCACTCTTGCCCAGTAAAATTCGTAGCTTCAATACATGGAATCACTCCAATTCACCAGTATTTCAGCCTTGCTGCGCCGCCTGGACCTTCCAGCGCCGCAGCATCCCCTGATCGTACTGGTCCCAACAGGCAATATCAAAGTGCACCCCGACGATGTTGGCAAAAGGGTGGTCACTAACCTATATAAGATCTCTTTCAAAATTGACTTCAAAGGAAAGATCCCCTATGGCCATGGCTATTACGACTTTGAAGAAGGAGGATTATCATTCACCTCCCCGAATCAAATGTCCGCACCTACCCGCGACATCGCCGATTATGAAGGGTACACACTATTCTTCCACCCTGATTTCTTACTTAACTACCCTTTAGCGAAATCCATACAACAATATGGCTTCTTTTCTTACGCAATTGCTGAAGCCCTCTATCTGTCCGACAAAGAAAAGAAACTCATCTCCGTCATCTTCGACGCCATGCTACTGGAATTAGAAAATAATATCGACCATTTCAGTCACGACGTGATGATTTCCCAATTAGAATTATTGTTAAATTATAGTAATCGTTTTTATAACCGACAGTTCCTCACCCGCAAAACCCTATATAACGACCTCATTTATCAGATGAACATCTATATTTCCACCTCTTTTAATACGTCGTCCCACCTCCCCACCGTGCAGGAAGTTGCAGATCACCTGCAAGTCTCCCCCCGCTACTTAAGTGATATGCTCAAATCCCTAACTGGTATGAGTACTCAACAACACATCCATCACCAGCTCATTGAAAAAGCCAAAGAGATTCTCACCTCCACAAACGCCACTATTGCCGAAATTGCCTATCAATTAGGCTTCGAACATCCGCAATCCTTTAACAAATTATTCAGACAAAAAACAAATACTTCTCCACTGGCCTATCGAAAATCAGGCTATTAAATCTGCGATTGATTTACTACTTTCGTTGTACAACACAACTTTCGATTATGGATTGGAAACAACCTATCATCGTCTCGCATAACCAACTGCTGGAGCAAATTTCCCAAAGGGAAAAAGAGAAGTCAACTCTACTTTACCTCAGTAACAGGATTGCTGCTGCTCAAAAACGGGATGAACTGTGGACCTTGATCACTGATCAATTGCTTTCTCTATTTGGCGGAAAATACTATACACTGTGTCTGATCAATGAAGATGGTAAGACACACTCACCTTTCCTACATACAAATGAAGGCACCATTAAAAAAAGAGTAGATGAAAGTCCCATTATGCACAAAGCACACGATATCGAAGATGGCATCTTCAATATCGCGCTGGATGCTGATGAACCTATCATATATGATGTCAAAAAACTAATCCGCAATAAGAATGTGCCGCCTTACATCATTCACTGGCACAATTCAGGTATCCGCGAAATGATGGTCACAAAAATAAGTAATGCCAATCAACCGAAAGGCTTGCTGTACCTGTACGCGGACGAATACGGCGCTTTTTCTCCCAACCAGTTTGACCTGCTCACTGGTATTGCAGATATGCTGGGCATGGGGATCAATAATATCCTGGCGAATGAAAAAATTGCCCGTCAGCAAATAGAAATTGATCAACTAAAAGGCGGCAGACACTACTTAAACCAGGGCAACTACACTGCTCAACTAATCGGTTCTTCACCGGAAATTCAAAAGATATATAAATTGATTTCCCTTGTCGCTACGGCTGACAGTACGGTTATCATTACCGGCGAAACGGGTACAGGAAAGGAACTGGTAGCCACTGCCATTCATCAGGCATCCCCCCGTGCCCATCAGGAAATGATCCGGGTGAACTGCGCCGCTATTCCCGCTACCCTCATCGAAAGTGAACTATTTGGTCATGAAAAAGGGAGCTTTACCGGCGCAATGGATAAGCGGATCGGGAAGTTTGAACAGGCAGATAACAGTACCATCTTTTTAGACGAAATAGGCGAACTTTCGCTGGAACTACAGTCAAAACTGCTTAGGGTATTACAGGAGAGAGAAATAGAGCGGATTGGGGGCAAAGGCAGCATTCGTGTGAATGTGCGCATCATTGCCGCCACTAACAGAAACCTGGAAAAAGAAGTACAGGCCGGCCGTTTCAGAAGTGATTTATATTACCGGCTGAATGTGTTTCCGGTATCTTTACCGTCTTTGCGGCAGCGGAAGGAAGACATTCCCATGCTGGTAACACACTTCATCGATCGCTACGCACAGGAAACCCGTAAGAAGGTCACGAATATCAGCCAGAAGGCACTCAATAGCCTGCTGAATTATACCTGGCCTGGGAATATCAGGGAACTGGAACACCTCATTGAAAGAGCGGTATTGCTCTGCACCGGCACGACCATCAGCCAGATTAACCTGCCGGTAAATCAACCTGCCATCCGGGAAGATAACTTTGAAATCATTCCGCTGGCAGCCATGGAACGGGAGTACATCCTCAAGGTCTTAAAGATCTGCAAAGGCAAGGTCTCCGGTCCCAATGGTGCTGCGATCATGCTGGGGTTACCCCCCACCACCCTGATATCAAAAATGCAGAAATTAAATATTAAAAAAGAGCTACTACTTGTAAGCTGACAAATCAATACTGATCGGTGCCAACTGGGACTCCAGCGTAGTCCGCTGCGGTTCCAGCCACTCAGGCAACATCAGGTGCTCACCCAGGTGCGCAGGCGCCTCATCTACACTAAAGCCAGGCAATGCCGTCGCTACTTCAAACAATACCCCACCCGGTTCTCTGAAATATATTGACTGAAAATACTTACGATCCAATATGGGGGTAGCATTCATACCGATACCCGTGATCTTTTGGCGGATACTGGTTTGCGCCCCGCTATCAGGTGTCGTAAAAGCAATATGATGCACAGTTCCACTGCCAGATAAGCCTTTCAGGCTGTCAGGCATACATACCAGATCTACATAATTACCCGGCTTATCATTCGCCGCAAAGCGGAAACGATTGCCCTTTTCTGCGATCAGTACATGATCTAACTGAGTGGTCAAAAGACCCGCCGTGCGCTCATACCCTTCTTCCCATATTTCTACACTGTAAAAACCCCGGATGGAATGCGCATCCCCCTTTCTATCATCCTTATCATTAAAGATCAGTTCCAGCCCCAAACCATCTGTATCTTCGAGGTATACAGCCAGTTCTCCCTCAAAACATTCTACCGGTGGTTTGTGTGCTATATCAAAGCGTTTCAGCCTTTCCAGCCAGTAATTCAGACTCGCCAGGGGTACGGAGAAAGCAGTGGTATTCAGCATCCCTTTGCCCTGACGCCCATGCTTCAATCCTTCGTACGGGAAGAAAGTCATGATACTACCGGGAGCGCCGGCTTCATCTCCATAATATAAGTGATATACACTGTTTGCGTCAAAATTCACGGTCTTCTTTACCAGCCTTAAGCCCAGTATGCCTGCATAAAATTCGAGGTTCTTCTGCGAACTGCCGGCGATAGCGGTTACGTGGTGAATGCCTGTTACAAGATTATTCATGGGGTGTAATTTAAATCTCACAAAACGCAATAATAATTAAATCGATAAATTATACAACAAAACCAATAAAAAATAAAAGGGGGATCTATCATAAGTAACAGGAAGGCCATGAGAATTGCATGTACTAAAATTTCCTCTATCAGGTACCCGAATAAAAAGGGTGGCGTCCCGAAGTTTTGAGACGCCACCCTTTTTATTCGGATACCTGATGACCATTTATGCCATTCTTAGGTATATTCCCATATTAACACGTTGAGAAATCTGAGGAAAAATTACCATTCACCGCCTGCAACTGATCTACCCGGATCTCAGTCTGGTCCTCCAACCTAAGCCAGTGTTTACCCTCCTTTTCATACACACTTTCGATGATACCACCTGCTCTTGTAGGTCCGTTATCGTCGTACAATATGGATGCCTTTTCTTTTTTCTCAAAGAGCTCCATAATGAGCGGGTAGAATGATTCTCCTGGTAAGATTAATTTGCCTGGTTCCACGGTATTTATTTTACCTAAAGATAAAACTATTTCAGGTGATACCGTTTATGAATAACCTATTTTACCTTTACCTGGTACAACTTACGATTCTCCTCCGCCAGCTGCTGCACAGGGAATTTATCTACCTTTCTGTCATACGTCATGAAACCGTTTACTTCACCCTCTACATCCGTAGTTTGTGTATACACCGCAGCGGACAGACCCAGTGGAATCAGCTCTGCCAATCTATCAGTAAAGGTTTTATATTTCTTAAACATCTCTTCGCTGTTTTTGAAAGACTGATACCCCCAGTTCTTATTTCCCTGCCAGTTATGGCCTTCCAATGGTAAACCCAATCCACCAAACTCACCTAATACCAGGATCTGTTTTTTACCAAATACATCCGGTCTTGGCATAGCAGGATTTGGATAGTTGTGCAGGTCAATGATATGCCCCGTTTCGTAGAAGTTACCACCACTTGCACTATTTACAAGCCTGGATGGATCTTTTTGCATGGTCCATGCTGTGATCTCTACCGTTTTGAACTGCCCCCATGCTTCGTTGAATGGTGTCCAGACTACAATACAAGGGAAGTTGTATGCTGCATCCATAATAGCATTCCATTCTTTGCGATAGTAGCCTTCTGATTCAGGCGTACGATTTTTGTCTGTACCACGGTCTAAAATACCCGGTCTGTTCTCCCAGCCATTACCCAGGTCACCGCTAGGCATATCCTGCCAGAGCAGCATGCCTTTCTGATCACAATATGCGTAGTAAGTAGCAGGTTCCAGTTTGATGTGCTTTCTGATCATGTTAAAGCCCATCTTCTGTAGCTGATCAATATCATACACCATCGCTTCGTGTGTAGGCGCGGTGTACAAACCGTCAGGCCACCATCCCTGGTCCAGCGGACCGTATTGAAATACAAACTCATTGTTCAGCATCATACGCTGAATCCCGTTCTGATCCGGTGCCATAGATATTTTGCGCATGGCAAAATAACTCTTCACCGCATCCACAGGTTTGCTTTTACGTATAAGCGTTACTTTTAGATCATACAGGAAAGGATGGGTGGCAGACCATAGTTTTTCATGCTGCAAAGTCAGCACGGCTGTCGCAGATGGCGCTACTTCCTGTGTAGCGATCACATTGCCGCCATCCAGTACTTCTACTTTTACCTGGTCGCCAGCCTGCGCACCTGCTACATTCGTGCTTACGCTGATGGTATGATGATCGATATCAGGCGTGTTCTTTGTAGACGTGATATAGGTTTTAGGCACCGCTTCCAGCCAAACCGTCTGCCAGATGCCGGTCACAGGGGTATACCAGATACCTTCGGGGTGCTTTACCTGTTTACCACGTGGCTGAGGACCGTCATCTGTCGGATCCCATACACGTACGGTGATCTCCTGTTTCGCACCACTCTTCAGGAATGGGGTGATGTTGATAGAGAACGGATCGAAGCCCCCTTCGTGTTTGCCGGCGCTTTTGCCGTTTACGAAGACTTCAGTCTGCCAGTCAACCGCGCCGAAATGCAACAGGATATCTTTACCTTTCATGGTAGCAGGCATACTGATGTTTGTATTGTACCATAAAAGACTGTCCTTTCCGACAGTGCGGCCTACACCGGACAATGCCGATTCTACAGCGAATGGAACGAGGATACTACCTTCGTATTTTGCGGGTTTATCCTGCCCTGCAGGTGTGATAGCATAGCTCCATAAGCCGTTCAGGTTTTTCCAGTTATTATCGCGCACCAGCTGTGGACGTGGGTATTCCGGCAAAGGGGCATTTGGATCTACTTTTTCCGCCCATGGCGTAACGATCCTGTCCCTGATTAAATGCCAGTTGTTTTGCTGTGCGTGTACAGCGTAACTCATGCAACCTAACATGAGTAAAGAGTAAGTGAACTTTTTCATAAAAATCGTGATCTGAGTATAACGTGCATGAAATAAATGAGGTCAAAAGATATAAAATATTACCCAAAAGTGTACATGTTCGAAAAATCCTATTTTTTCGCACTTTAGTCCTTAACAGTCTGCTGGCTTGTTCCGACCTTTGGATCATGAAAAATGGAAGACGTAGACATCTTTGATTGTACGGTACCCTGGCACCTGAAAAAAGAAATGCAAAGGGTACAGTCTAAAGAAATAGATGCGATACCTTACCTAACTGAATGGTATAAATAACAAACTATGAATCACGAATCAATCATTTGGAACTACATTCGTTCCAACCATGTACTCAGTATTACCAGCTTTCATAATGGAGATGTCTGGGCGGCCAATCTATTCTACGCATGCGATTATGAGCAGAAAAGGTTACTGTTTATGACTTCTGAGATCAATACAAAACATGGTGCATTGATGTTGGCAAACAGTCATGTAGTGGGTACTATCTGTGATCAGACCGTTGACGTAGCACAGTTAAAAGGGCTACAATATACGGCTGTCGCGACCATCGTGCACGCACAGGAAGCGCTGGATGTATATATGCAACAGTTTCCGATGGCGAAACATCACCAGGAAACACTGTGGATGATTACCTTTACTGCTTTGAAACTGACGGACAACTCCGCTGGTTTTGGCACAAAATACACCTGGAACATTGAATAGCGACCGACCAGATTGTTAGATATTTCCCTTCCGGCGCCAGCGAACACGACAATGCATAAACGCACGTCTCTACAGAATCTCTACAGTTTTCTACAATACTTTTATCCCCAGGTCTAAACCACCACATATGAAAGTGTTGATTATTGAAGATGAGAAGAATCTATCAGACAGCATCTGCCAGTACCTGGCTGATGAGAATTTTTTATGTGAGGTCGCAGATACTTTCGATACCGCCCTGGAAAAGATATCCCTGTATGATTATATGTGCATCATACTTGACATTAACTTACCCGGTGGTAGCGGGCTCGAGTTATTGAAGGAATTAAAAAGGAATAATAAGAATGACGGCGTGCTGATTATCTCCGCCCGGAATTCCCTGGATGATAAAGTGTTTGGCCTTAAGGCCGGGGCCGACGATTACCTGTCTAAGCCATTTCACCTCCCTGAGTTATCAGCCCGTGTAGCAGCCATCATCCGGCGCAAATCTTTCAACGGGAATAATATTATTACATTCGAAGAGCTGCAACTAAACCTTGGAGAGAAAACAGCCATTGTCAATGAACATATCATTGACCTTACGCGCAAAGAATACGATTTGCTGTTATACTTTATCAGTAACAAAAATAAAGTGATCAGCAAGAGCGCCATAGCAGAACATATCTGCGGAGACGAAATGGACCTCTCCGGCAGTTATGACTTCCTCTATAGTCACATCAAGAACCTCCGCAAAAAGCTGGTGCAGTCCGGTTGTCCCGATTACATCAGGTCTGTATATGGTATGGGCTATAAATTATCCCTGTCATGAAATTACTGACCCGGTATAACCGTATTAACCTGGTATCCACCATTGTGATCTTCCTGCTTTCCGGTATCGCATTTTTCTTCGCCCTCCACCTGACCTTATTAAAGCAGATGGATGAGGACCTGCGGATCGAACAGCGGGAAATCACTAATTATGTGGCACTCCATAACATGCTCTTCACTCCCGTGGAAGTGAAAGACCAGGAGACCATCATAGAAAAGACGAAAAAGCCTTATGAGAAAGAAAAATTCAAAACCGTCGAAGTAGATCATAATGAGGACTACCGGCAGTTATCTTTTTCTATTCAGGCTGGCGGCGAATGGTATAATGTAAAAGTGAGGAAGTCACTGGAAGCGACAGAGCACATTACCAGAACGGTTTTCGCGATTACTTTTTGTACAATCTTACTCGTCCTGTTATTGACGGTCGTTATTAATGCTACCATCCTCAGAAAACTCTGGCAGCCATTCTATACCTCCCTGGATCTGTTACAACGATTCAAAGTAAATGACCGGGAACCATTGATATTGCCTGCCAGTACCATCGACGAATTCACGTTTATGAACAGTATCCTGGATCGTACTACGACCAAAGCCATACAGGATTATGAAAGATTAAAGGAATTTACTGAAAATGCCTCCCATGAATTGCAAACGCCCCTCGCTATAATCCGGTCCAAACTGGAAATGATGATGCAGGGTGAGAACCTGACTGAATACCAGTTTAACGCCCTGCAAAGTGCCTCTGAGGCGCTCGACAGACTGGCCCGCATGAACCAGTCCCTCCTGTTGCTCACCAAAATAGAAAACGAGCAATTTGACAATAAATCTATTGTAGACCTGACACAGATCGTACAACAAAAGGCCGCACAGTTTGTAGAGATCTGGCAGGATAAATCCCTGAATATCTCACTGGACGTAAAGGCCGTTCAGTTACATGCTAATAAGGAGCTGATTGAATTGCTGCTCAATAACCTGTTCAGCAACGCGACCCGACATAACTATGAAAACGGGAATATTCTAATCACTTTAAGCCAGCAGCGGCTTTGTATTAAAAATACCGGTCATCCTGCACCATTGAACCATAAGCACCTGTTCCAGCGATTTTACAATCCTTCCAACAATAGTACCAGTAATGGGCTTGGACTGGCGGTGATTCACCAGATCTGTACAGCCAACGGGTTCAAAGTAGATTATGATTATAAGGACGACTTACATATATTCACTATTATCTTTATTAACGAATCAACACAAACGTACCTGCCATAATCAGTAAGGCGCCGGCAATAGTTTTATAATCCAGACTTTCTTTGAGAAAAATAGCAGAGAGAGCAATGGCAATTGCGACACTTAACTTGTCTATAGGGGCCACTTTGGAAACAGGGCCGGTCGAGAGGGCCTTAAAATAAAAAATCCAGGAGAGACCAGTGGCCATGCCACTCAGGGTTAAAAACAAGAGGTGCTTCCGGGTCAGGGCCTGCAGGTCCTTCGCTTCGCCTCCAGCAAACACAATCCCCCATGCAATGATCAGGATCACTACAGTACGGATAGCCGTAGCTACGTTGCTGCTGATGCCCTGTAATCCAAACTTGGCCAGTACGGCCGTCAATCCTGCAAAAAGTGCAGATAGCAATGCATAATATCTCCACATAAACTAGTAGTTAGGAATGGCTGTATGCGTGATCAGGTGATATATGCCGATGCTGCAAACGATGGCAAATATGATTAGCGCAAATATAATATAACGAATACAGGTACTATTCATAAAATAAAAGTATAGGTCAATTCTGGAGAAAATCTGATATTTGCCGCCATAACCAGGCCCTAAAAAGGAAACCCTCAATTATTACACGAATGATTCAACAGTCAATGTCCCTAAGGTTCAAAATAGGGGTAATCGAAGAAGATACGAATTACCGCCATGAACTGGTCCTGAACATTTCACGTCATACAGACCTTTCTGTATGTTTACACACCGCTACCACAACAGCAGCACAAAGCTTTTTACAGCAACAACCACACCTGTTATTATTGGGTATGCCCCCGGGCACACAACAACAAATAGACGATATCAAGGTGCTGAAGTCTTTGCAACCAGCTATGCTGATTGTGGTGATGACGGCTGATGAAGATCCACAGGTGATACAGCAGGCTTTTGATAAAGGAGCTGATGGATACATCTTAAAGACGGACCTCTTCCACAATATCACCCGCAAACTGGTGCATATGCTGGAATATGATCAGCCTGTGGTGAGTCAGCAGCTGTTTCGGTATTTGCTCTATCGCAATAAAGGAGAAAAGCCCATACCACAAACAAACCTGACTAAGAAAGAAAAGGAAATCACGGATCTTGTACTGGAAGGGTTGCCTTATAAATCGATCGCAGCAAAACTGAACTTAAGTTTGAATACTATACAATACCACATGAAAAACATATTCTACAAACTAGGTATCAAAACCAAATCAGAACTCTTCAAAATGTTCTACCAATAACTGATTTTCTTGTCTAAATGATTCTCAAATATTCTTCTATGGGTAATTCCAAATTACCTATGGATCATTGTTTTTAAAAACATTATCCTACAATAACGGTAGATTATCATTTTGATAATGCTACTAAAATCGTGTTTTCAGACAACTGGCCGGTGCCTGGGGTTGCCTGTATACTTAAGATACCCAGGCAGGACACTGGGCCTCCCCAACTGGTTGCTCATACCAAAACCCCACCTCCCCAAAAAAAGGTGGGGTTTTTGATTTTAAAAAAATATATCTACATTGTTGAAGTGTCAATTGTACATCTATTATTCCATGTAACAACGCGCAATCAATAAACCCTGACTAACCCTCAGTGGGATGGAGGATATTCAACTGTAACCAATTCATCAATTAAATTAAATTCCCTTATGACAAACAGCCAGCTGCGCCTGACCAGGCGCAAAACTCCTATTCTATTTCTGCTGTTGCTTTTCCCGTTTCTGGCCAGTGCCCAGAAAAAGATCACCGGCCAGATCACAGACGCCGAAACAAAAAGCCCGGTTTTTAAGGCGGCCAGCCCACCCATCATGGCGCTTCCTCTACACTGACAGAAGCCGGTGGCGAAGTGACAGGCTTTTACCTGATCAAAACACTGGGCATCTTCCAATCGCAGGACGAGATCAATGCCTACAAGGATAAAAATGGTACCCTGATACAACCTTATGCTGCACCCGGTGACATCAAATTCCTGGATGCCAATGGCGACGGTATTATCAGCAGTGCCGACCGTGTACACATGGGCAGTCCGTTCCCTGATTTTGAATACGGTGTAGGTCTGAACCTCTCCGCATTTCACTTTGACCTGAACATCTACATGCAGGGTGTATCAGGCAATAAGATTTACAACGGTGTAAGACAGGATATGGAAGGTATGAACCTGGAATACAACTATGCAAAAACAACGCTGCAGGCATGGACACCAGAACACCATACCAATATGCCAAGAGCGGTGATAGACGATCCTAACCTGAACGCGCAAACTTCTTCCCGCTTCCTGGAGAGCGGCACCTATTTCAGGATGAAGACCCTGCAACTGGGATATACCATCCCTGAGAGTCTGAATGCCAGACTACACACGACTTCGGTAAGGGCGTATCTCAGTGCAGACAATCTATTTACCCTCACACGCTATAGTGGTTTCAATGCAGACATTGGTCGTTCCGGCAGCATCCTTGACAGAGGCGTAGATTATGGTCACGTGGCGTATCCGCTGGCCCGCGTATTCTCTGCCGGTATCCAATTATCCTTCTAATTCATCTAAACAACGACACCATTATGAAAAAGCTATTATATATCCTTCTTGCAGCCGTGCTACTGGCCAGCTGTTCGAAGAGCTCACTGGAACTAACGAATCCAAATCAAACTACCACCGAAACTTACTGGAAAACAGAGGACGATGTTAAAAGCGCACTGGCCGCTACTTATGCCCTGTTCAGAAATGTAGACGGCGGTTTCTGGGGGGTAAGAGGCGTTGAACTCTCCAATGGCAGGGGCGACGACTTCTTTATCAGGAATGATGTAAGTTACCTGTACCAGTTGTCTACTTTCACCAATACCCCTGACAACTCGGCATCGACCAATGTATGGAATGTTGCCTATCGTGCCATCTTCCGTGCTAACCAGATCCTCGCAAATATCGATAATGTAAGTGGCCTCACAGACGATGCAAAGAAGGCCTACATTGCAGAAGCAAAGTTTCTAAGAGGGTTGAATGAATATATCTTAGTCATCAACTATGGCGATGTGCCGCTCCGTACTACGATACCTGCATCTACAGCAGAGTATTTCGTAGCGAAATCTCCAGCTGCAGATGTATGGGCACAGGTGATCAAAGATTTTACTGAAGCCGCAGCAGACCTGCCTTTGTCCTACGACGCCAGCAATACAGGCCGTGCTACCAAAGGCGCTGCACTGGGTTTCCTGGGCAAATCATATGTGTATACAAAAGACTGGGCCAATGCAGAAAGCACATTGAAACAACTGACCACAGCGCCTTATACGTATCAGCTGATGCCGGACTATGGCGACAACTTTATTGCTGCCCATGATAATAATGTAGAATCATTATTTGAAATCCAGCTGGCAGATGTGGGTGGTACCAATCCTTGGGCCGGAGAAAATTCCAATGAGAGCCTGGGTGTAACCACTGCACAGGAGTTTGCTCCTTCAGAGGCGAGTGGCTGGTTTGAAGTGGCGCCTACCGATAAACTCTTCAATGAGTTTCAGAATGAAAAGACCACAGCAGGGGATTTTGATCCAAGAATGTATGCTACCTTATTCTGGAATTATCCGGGGGCTACATTTTATCAGAAGCCATTTTCTGCTTATACATTGCCATTTGGCTTCAAATCTTATTATAAGAAATACCAGAACTATAACCAGACAAATGAACTGTCAGGTAGCAGTGGTGCATCGGATTATACATCGGATATCAATGAAAAAGCGCTGCGCTATGCAGATGTATTACTCCTGTTATCAGAGAGTGTGACCATGCAGGGCAGACCGGAAGATGCGTATGCTTATATCACACAAGTACGCAGCCGTGCAAGTTTGCCGGCACTGACCACTGGCATGGATCAAACGGCCATGATGAAAGAAATAAGGCATCAGCGATTCCTGGAATTTGCAAGAGAGGGACAGCGGTTTTATGATTTACAACGCTGGGGGTTATTGAAAGATGAGATAGCGAATAGTGATAAGGTGGGTAAGATCTACTTCGTAACACCCAAGCATGATTTCTTCCCGATACCACAGGATGAGGTGAACTCAAATCCGGAGATGGTACAGAATAGCAATTGGTAAATTTTTCATTTTCTTAAAAGGGGATATTCCTAAGTAACAGGAAGGCCATGAGAATGGCATGAACGAAATTCTCTCCTTCTGGTACCCGAATAAAAAGGGCCCGTCTCGAAGTTTTGAGACGGGCCCTTTTTTTATGCCCTAAAGCAGGCACCGATTTTGATTTACCTTCTATACTCAATTCAATATGATATGTCAAAACCTCAAAAATTCCCCATCGCGCTGCTGGCAGGTGCAGGTATCGCCGCCGGTCTGATCTTTTATAAATCAGTGACCAGTGTATCTATTCCCCGTGGTGCTAAAGCAGTCAGCCCTTTTGATGCCGAAAAGTACCTGGGCAAATGGTACGAAATAGCCCGGCTGGACTATAAATTCGAAAAAAACCTGAACAATGTGACCGCCACTTACAGTAAGAATGAGAATGGCAGCATCCGGGTAGATAATAAGGGTTTTAATTATCAAAGCCAGGAATGGAAGGAAAGTGTGGGGAAGGCCAGATTTGTAAATAGTCCGGAAGAAGGCCGGCTGAAAGTCTCTTTCTTTGGTCCATTCTATGCGGGCTATAATGTGATCGCCCTGGATGCTGACTACCAGTATGCACTGGTTGCTGGCGACAATCTCAATTACATGTGGATCCTGTCAAGAGAGACGACAATTCCGGATCATATTAAAGAAAATTATTTGGAGATAGCCCGTCAAATCGGCTTTGATACCAGTAAGTTGATATGGACAGACCATAGTGAAGCTATAGCATAATAGTATTACCATATCGTCACTATAAGGGCACCTCAATATCCCATCGATATAGAGGTGTCCTTTTGGTGCCCTTATAGTGATGTTATAGTGCTATAGTTGCATACTATCTTCACTATAGTTGACCAATAAAACAATTATTACCCTACCATTTTAGTAGATTGTATTACTTTTGCCAATATTTTTATTATTTTCAACTCATGGCTATGCAAAATTTCAGTGACAATGAGCTGCTCACCTCCATGGTAACAGGGGATGAAGCTGCTTTTACTGAAATCTACCACCGCTACTGGCAGCGACTCCTTGCTATTGCCTGGAAGCATACCCATGACGAATCTTCTGCCAAGGAGATCGTACAGGAAGTCCTGATCAACCTATGGGACAGAAGGGCTTCTCTGGAAATCAGCCAGCTCTCCCACTACCTGGCTACAGCTATCAAATTTTCCGTATTTAAGCATTACCACCAGCAACAGCGCAGGAAAAACATACTTCAAAGCATTTTCCGTACTACGCACAGTGCGGACGATGAAAAGATCTATGCCCGTCTGCTGGACGACTATATCAATGGGATTGTAGAAAAACTGCCGGAAAAATGCAGGCAGGTGTACAAACTGAGCCGGCTGGAAGGGAAAACCAACCAGCAGATCGCCAGTGTCATGAATATCTCCGAAAAGACCGCAGAGGCACACCTCACCAAAGCCCTGCGTACTATCCGCCTCAATCTGCGGCATATCAACATGCTGTTTTTCCTCTAAAAAAATATTTTTTTGACCTGACTAAGGGTAAGGGGGTAGGTTATGGTACTTAGTATTATAACGCCTTGAAATAGTATGGACAGAAATCGCCTGGACCTCCTGATTCAGAAATATATAGATCGTACAGCTACGCCTGCCGAACAGGCGGAGCTCAATAACTGGTACAGGGATTTTACAGCAGAAGAAGATCCATTTCCCATGACGGATGCGCAGGAAACTACTGCCGGGCAGGAGATGCGCTCCTACCTCACGGCCCGTATACAACGAAAAAAACGGCCTTCTGTAGCCCTATATGCCTCGATGGCCGCAGCATGCCTGTTGGGCGCTATATTCTATTTCAACTGGCCTAAAACGCCTGAAAACAATAATCTCGTAGCTAATATTCCCGCTGCAGCCAGCGAAAACCGGTTCATCTATCTGCCAGACAGCAGTAAGGTATTGTTGCACCCGGGCAGCAAAATGGATTACCAGTACAATGGTCATAACCGTGAAGTAACACTGGAAGGCGAGGCCTACTTTGATATCGCCTCCCGCCCTGCACAACCTTTCATCATTCATACCGGCCGGGTATCTACCACCGTGTTAGGTACCTCTCTGAATATAAAAACATGGAGCAGTGATAGTGTGACCGTTTCTGTACTCACAGGAAAAGTACAGGTCACCGACGCTTACCAGCAGAAAACCATCCTGACTCCCAACCAACAGGTGGTTTATAATCAGCACACCAACAACATTCAGCAGGTTAAAATCATTCCGGCCACTGTCATAGCCTGGGCTAAATCTGATATGCAATTCCAGGATATGCCGTACGAACAGCTGGCAGAAAGACTGGACAGAAGGTATGATGTAAATATTGTATTCAAAAATCCGGCACTACAACATTGTCCAATTACAGGTCGGTTCTCAGGGACAGAATCATTGAGCGAGGTATTGGATATCCTCTCACAAACAATGGGTACTACTTATTCAATAAACGGCCGTACGGTAGAACTGGACGGGGCCGCATGTTTTAATCAGATCAACTAAAATCAAAAATTAACAAATGTCAAAAGCCAACCAGAATTAACAAAAACGTAAACACACAAAAAAAACTCCTCCGGCCCTGAGAAAGCGATGAGGAGTTTTACGTAAAAACTATTGATTCATTTAAACGTCTTCAAATTTATGCCAAAAGTTCAGCTTTTGCAAGGGGGAATCGTGCACCCATTGCCAAAAGAAAAAACGCAACCAATTTTATTGTTTATCATGAGAGTCACTGTGTGTGTATGCTTGTCATTTGTCATGTGCCTTAACCTGTTTGCAGCTATTCATGCATCAGGTCAAAGTATCAGGGAAGCAATGGTTAATTATGAGGTTCATGACGCGGACCTGAAAGCCTCCCTGGAGAAATTGCAGGAGCAATCAGGCTTCAGCATTTTCTACTCTTCAACGTTACTAAATAAGGATAAAAAAGTAACGGTCAATAGCGGTACCCGTTCTGTAGCACAGGTACTGGACCTGATCCTGAAAGGCACCAACCTCGTCTATGTTGACAAGGGTACAAAGATCATTCTGCAGGAAAGGAAATCCGTAATATCACCTGCGGGAGATACTGCTGTACCAAGGATTTACGGTATGGTACAGGATGAAATGGGTGAACCTATTCCAGGTGTAACCATCCGTATAAAGAACGGAAAAAAATATACTGCTGCTGATCAGAACGGTCATTTCTCTATTGAGGTAGAGGATGAAAATCCTATTCTGATCTTAAGTATCGTAGGTTATACCACAAAGGAAGTGACTGCCAAAGGCAGTCGTATCCCTGCGATCACCATGGTACGCAGCTTCAGCGCCCTGAATGAAATACAGGTACTGGGTTATAGCTCCACGACCAAAAGAAATAACACCGGTGCGGTAAGTTCTGTAAAAGCGAACGAAATTGCGGTACAGACTGTTTCCAATCCACTCACTGCCCTGCAGGGCCACGTAGCGGGTATGGAAATCACACAGGACAATGGATTGCCAGGTGGTGGCGTACGTGTACGCATCCGTGGTAATGCCAGCATCCTGAGTGGCTACCTCCCGTTATATGTAATAGATGGTGTTCCGTTTACCTTATTCAATGGTAGTACCCCTGCTTCCGATGCGTTGAACAGCTTCGGTATCAGTGGCGCAAGCGGTAGCCTCAGCCCTTTCAGCATGATCGCTCCTGAAGATATTGAGCGGATCGACGTACTGAAAGATGCAGATGCAACAGCTATTTATGGTTCAAAAGGCGCCAACGGCGTGGTGCTGATCACTACCAAAAAAGGTAGTCATGGTAATACTAAAGTCAGTGCAAACGTGAGCCATGGATATGGTGAAGTAAGCCGCTTTATTCCTATGATGAATACGGAAGAATACCTGGACATGCGTAAAGAAGCCTTTACCAATGCAGGTACAACACCAGGTACTTCTGACTACGACCTTACTAAATGGGACCAGACAGCTTATACAAACTGGCAGAAATGGGCGATGGGTGGTAAAGCAAAAACTACCAGCGCCATGGCATCTATATCAGGTGGTAACGCACAGAATACTTTCCTTTACTCTACTTCTTATCGTAAAGAAGGCACCGTATTCCCGGGCGAGAACAATACCATTACCTTCTCCAACAGGGTTAATGCCAGCCATAGCAGTAAAGATAACAGGTTCAATATCTCTCTTTCCGCCAATTATACGTACATGAAGAGCGACCTGCCTAAAGTAGACCTGTCAAGCATGTACAACCTGGCTCCGAACTACAATCCTTATAATGCAGATGGTACTTTCAACTGGGACCTTGGTGTAGGTAAGAACCCTGCTGCCCTGTTGTTACAAAAGTATTCCGGTCAGACGTATAACATGATCACGGACCTGAACCTGCGTTACAATATCATAAAAGACCTGGCCATCAAAGCTAATCTTGGTTTCTCCCAGACCAACCTGGAACAGCAGAATATACAGCCTAACCGTTCGGTGAACTCCACTGCCCTCACTGACAACCAGCTGATGGATTCCAAAGGCAAAAATGATAACTGGGTGGTGGAACCATTCCTGGAATACAATAAATCTTTCGGAGATGCACACCTTCAACTGATTGGAGGTACGACCTTCCAGCAGACAAAAGCAACCAGTACTACACTAAGAGGTTCCGGTTACAGCAGCGAAGCATTGCTGCATGCTATCAGCGCAGCCAGCACTGTGATTGTGTATAGCAGCAATTACTCCCTGTATAAATATGCCGCTGGTTTTGGTCGTTTCAATTTCAATTATAAAGAGAAATACTACCTGGATGGTACCTTCAGAAGAGATGGTTCTTCCCGCTTTGGTTCCAATAACCAGTTTGGTTCCTTTGGTGCATTGGGTGCAGCCTGGATCTTCTCACAGGAAGATTTCATGAAAGATATAAAACCGATCAGCTTTGGTAAACTGCGTGCCAGCTATGGTATAACCGGTAACGACCAGATCGCGAACTATATGTATACACCGCTGTATTCTACTGCGTCTACTACCTATTCCTATATGGGTACCACAGCCCTGGTCGCCAATGGTGTAGCTAATCCTAACCTGAAATGGGAAACCAGCAAAAAGCTGGATATCGCACTGGAACTGGGCTTCCTGAAAGACCGTATCCTGCTGAAAGCGGATTACTACCAAAACAGGACTTCTGACATGCTCGCCTATATTACCACCCCTATGCAGATTGGTGTTAACTCTTATGCGGGTAACCTGCCTGCCACCATTCAGAACAAAGGCTGGGAATTCGAGGTAAACACAACCAATATAGCTACGAAGGACTTTTCATGGACCACTACGCTGAACCTGACCATCAATCAGAATAAACTGCTGAAATTTGACAATATCGAAAACTCCAGCTATGCCACTACTTACACGGTTGGTAAATCTATTGATGCGCCGTTCCTGTACCACTATACAGGTGTAAACGCAACTACAGGTGCTCCGGTACTGGAAGATGTAAACAAAGATGGTTCTATTGGTTCGGCGGACAGGCATGTAGGTAATGTAGGCGTACCTTACTATGGTGGTCTGACCAACTCTATCTCTTACAAAGGATTTACACTGGACTTTACCTTCCAGTTCAATCACAGGTTCTACTACCTGAACAATACGCTGAATAATTACTACTATCCATTTGGATATGATATGACCAACCAGAGTACGGCAGTGTTAAACCGCTGGCATAGTGCCGGTGATGTAAGCAATTTCCCTGGTGCCAGCAAGAGCTATTCTTCCAACTATTACTATTATGCGACCTCCGATGCAAACTGGGGTGACGCCTCTTATATCAAGTTCAAAACTTTGAGCCTGACTTACAATCTGCCAAGAACATGGTTAAACAAGGCCAGAATTGCCAATGCATCTATCTATGCAAGAGGTCAGAACCTGTATACATGGGCAAAACAAAAGTATACACTGGATCCTGAAACTACCCTGCCGGGTACTGGCGCCGGACTGGGTACTGGTCAGTACATTGCCGTACCACAGCTGCGTACCATGACTGTAGGCTTGAATTTATCATTATAAAAAAGCAGAGAGATAATGAAGAAACTATCATATATATTACTCGCATTGGGGCTTACCGCCACTTCATGCAAGAAGTTTGTAACAATCGACAATGCACCGAATTCACTGTCTGCTTCAGACACATATGCGTCTGACGGAACAGCTACCAGTGCCGTAGTAGCATTGTACTCTTACTGGGCTACCACTTATTGTCTACAGTACTATACCTGGACTGCAGAGTTACTGGGTGATGATATTCAATATCGCTATTACAGTTCTACTCCTGCTATGGCTGAATTCCAGAATGGGAATGTAACAACGACCAACAGCAATGTCCGTAACTACCAGTGGTATTATCCTTACTATGTAATTGCGGAAGCAAACAATGCGATTGAAGGGCTGACTAAATCTACGACACTGACTACTTCGGTAAAGAACCAGTTATTAGGTGAAAGTTACTTCATGCGTGCATTTCATTTCTTTTACCTGAACAATTTCTTTGGTGGCGTGCCATTGTCACTCGATCCGGTTGCACTGAACAATGCCAATCTGCCAAGATCGACCAAAGCAGAAGTGTATACACAGATCATCAGTGATCTGAAAACTGCCGAAGAGTTACTGCCTGGTACTTATACCGGTACCCTGCATGCAAGGGCGAACAAGTATGCAGTAGAAGCTTTGCTGGCAAGAGTATACCTTTATCAGAAAGATTACACCAACGCTGTGGCTTATGCAACAAAAGTGATCGGCGCTACGGATGTAACATATACCCTTTCTGACCTGAGTACAACTTTCAAAACCAGCAGTGCAGAAACCATTTTACAGTTTGCTACTTACTATGGTTATAGCAGCTTTGGCTACAGGGCTTCTTCTGCTACGACGATTCCTAACTATTACCTGTATGATTCATTTCTAAGTGAATTTGAAACAGGAGATAACAGGAAAACAACATGGACAGATAGTCTTGTAAGCGGAGGGGTTACCTATCGTCGTGTCAATAAATACAAACTGGGTACCGCCACTGCAGGTGATGAATACAATGTGGTGCTGCGCCTGGCAGAGCAATACCTGATCCGCGCAGAAGCCAGTGCGCAATTGAATGACATTGCTACGGCACAGGCCGACCTGGATAAGGTCCGTACCCGTGCCGGCCTGGCGAATACCACTGCTGCTACAAAAGATGATCTGCTCACTGCCATTGCACAGGAGCGAAAAATAGAATTGTTTGGTGAATTTGGACACCGCTGGTTTGACCTGGTACGTACCGGTCAGGCAGATGCGGTATTGAGTCAGGAGAAATCTACCTGGTTATCCAGGGATACCCTGATGCCAATTCCTTATCAGGAAATTCTGAATAATCAAAAACTGACCCAGAACCCGGGTTACGAATGATCCATTTGCTATAAAGTATTCACATGAAAAAGATTACCTCATTGTGTGTTATTGCTGCTATGTGCTGTGCCTCCTTAAAGGCACAGCGCATAGATAGCCTGTATAAGGTTTATGATAAGCTGGCCACTTCCACAGATGAAAAAGACAAAGCGTACCTGGCTACAGAGTTGTACAAACATCTGCAAAGTAAAAAGGAAGAGGATTGGCAGCTGGCAGCAAATACATTCTACCGTCTTAATAAAAAGGACGTAGTGGATTCCATTAAGATTGCTGAAAAGAAAAAGTTTCCTGCGGGTCTGGTGGTAAGACAGGATCAGATTGCACTCATCTATGATGAGAAAGACCCGGCGAAGAAAGAGGCAATGTATTACCAGCTGATCAAGCGCTTCCCTCCTGCTAAGTTTGGGCCGGACAGGATTGCGTATGATTATGTGAGGAATGCTATCGGCAGTGCATATGCTAATATCGATAGTGTAGCCAAAGCCGTTAAATTTGCCAACATGGTCGAGACTTCTGCCTGGAAAGGTGAGGGCTGGGCTGGTATTGGTAATATACTGGCTAGAAAAGGGCATTTTAAAGAAGCGGAAATGCTGCTAAAAAAAGCGGTGGACACTTCCTATTCATTTAAGATTGCAAAGGTACAGGACAATGCAGCGAAATTTGCTGGTGTTGGGTATCGGTCTTATAACGCCATCTTGTCAAAGATGCTGTATAATGATAAAAACTATGAAGAAGCGCTGAAGTATGCAGAGAATGCGTATAAGGTGTATCAGGAAGATGGTGAGGTAAATGGAGGGGTGTTAGACACATATTCCAAAACACTGATTGCACTGGGTCGTGATAAAGAAGCTTTTGAAAAGATCGATGAAGCAGTGAAAGCTGGTCAGGCGACCAATGATATGAAAACGGAGCTGAAATCCCTTTATACAAAAGTAAAAGGAACGGAAGGCTACGATGCATACCTGCAGGAAGTGAACCGACAGCTGGTTGCAAAGATCACGAAAGAGCTGAACAAGCAGATGATCAATACCCCTGCTCCTGACTTTACTTTGACGGATCTGGATGGGAAGAATGTGACATTGAGTGAGCTGAAGGGGAAGATTGTGGTACTTGATTTCTGGGCTACGTGGTGCGGACCGTGTAAAGCGTCTTTCCCTGTGATGAAACAGGCAGTGCTGAGGTATGAAAAAGAAAACGATGTAAAGTTTCTCTTTATTCATACATGGGAAAGGGATGATAAGGCGGTAGCTGATACAAAGAAGTTTATAGCCGATAATAATTATCCTTTTGAAGTGCTGATGGATTTAAATGAGCACAAGGCTGCCACAGCCTACAAGGTGAATAGCATACCTGCTAAGTTTGTGATTGATAAGGCAGGGAATATCCGCTTTAAGTTCTCAGGATTCTCAGGTGGCGCTGATGCAGCGCTGGAGGAAATATCTGCGATGATATCTATGATACGCGGTTAAAGCATTGTCTTATGATACAAAGCCCATTTTCTGTTTAAACAGAAAGTGGGCTTTGTTTTTTACTTAGTTGTGAAGTAAGTCTCTTTTAAATATTTATAGATCATCGCTTCCTGTTTATCTGTACTGTCACCTTCCTGTAAGTAGCGTTTATAGTATTTTTTCGCAATTGCCTGATTCTTCATATTCACGTCATACATTCTTCCTATACTATATAAGTGCATGGGCGCACGGCTCAGGTAGTAGGCGGTATCCATATTGGCGATGGCCGGTTTATACAATTTTAACCCTTCATTATTTGATGCCATTGCAGCATAATAGTCTGGCAAACTTTTAGAGCGGGCCAGGTCTATGCAGGTACTTAACAGCTGGTTACTCTGTTCATACATTTTCAGTTGGCTACAGGCGAGGGCTGCATAGTACATGACCTGTTCAGAAGGACTTTTGCGGTTTTCCATGTAGGTGTTGATGTCTATGCAGAACTGGTAATCTTTCAGTATAAAACTGGCTGCTGTAACATAGCTCATAGCACCCTGCATGACCACCTCATGCTGCATCAGGTATTTGCCAAGGGTGATGCAGTTCCTGTAATTTTTTAAATAGTAGTTGCACCTGACAGCAGTACCTGTGATAAAAGACTGGGTAGAATCTTTTTGCAGGTAGACATTGAGAATGGAATCTGCGGAGGTGTACATTTCCTGTCCGATGCGTTCATCGGCGAGGCGGTTGACGGTTTTAGGATCAGCGGGATTGAGCTTATAGGCTTTTAACAGCAAATCAAAGCCTTCTTCGGCCTCGTCGTTGTTTAAGAGGGCAAAGCTTAGTTGCCGGATAGCCACCGGATTATTGGGCCGTAAAGCGGCAATACGGCGAAGGTGTGGGATTGCCAGGACGGTGGCGTGCTGATTGAGGCAGATATTGGCAATGTACTGATGCGCAGATACGTTTGTACTATCCAGGTCCAATACTTTTTCATAGGTGCTCACAGCTTCACTATAACTTCCTGCCTGATAGTACGTGTACGCCAGTAGCGATTGTTGTTTAATATTATTTGTGTCCAGGTGGGCCTGCAGATAAGTGATGGCACGGGGATAATCCTGCTCCTGCAGGTATTCCATTACAGAATCGGCTTGTTGGGCCAGCAGCCTGCTGGTTGGTAATAATAACAGTAGCAGAAGGGCTCTGATCATATGAACTAATTTATTAGTTTCAAAACTATGTATTTAGTTTTACATAAAGAAATGTTATTTTTGAAGGTGCCGGGGTCAGCCACCAGGATTAAACCCTATATTCACTATAATATGAAAAAACTACCCTCATTGTGCGTTTTAACCTTCCTGTTTTTTGGTGCCGAGGCACAGAACATGGATAGCATATACCAGGTGTATGCAAAACTGGTTTCCTCCTCACAGGAAAATGACAAGGCCGAACTAAAGATGCGACTGGAGAATGATATAAAGAGTGAAAATGAGACGAACTGGATGATCGCCTGGTTTGTATATTTCCAGATGAGAAATACTGCGAAGGCAGATTCTATCTTACAGGCAGGCAAACAGAAATGGCCCGATGGACAGCTGGCGAAACATGAGCAATTTAACTTTGTCAATGATGAAAAAGATCCTTTTAAGAAGGATGCGATGTATCACATCTTTCTTAAACGCTTTCCCCCCCCTTCAAAAGATGCAATAGCTACTTACGATGATATGAGGGGACAACTGGCTGTTGGCTATCTAAAATCTGGTTACGTCGCTAAAGCCTTCTTGTATACCGACAGTATAAAAACATTGAATGTACAGCGATGGATGGCCAGGGAGCTATTTTCTAAAGACCATTGTAAAGAGGCGGCTGTCCTCATGGACAAATCAGTAGATAGCACCAGAGAATACCAGATGGCTGCCATGATCTTCCATGAAAACATGGAATATACAAAGGCACTCAGATGCATAGAGATCGCCTATAAAGACAATCATACACAGCCAATCACCTATACGATCTACTTTAGTACGCTAAAACACCTTGGTAAAGATCAGCAAGCCATGGATATAGCTGCTGAAGCAACAAAGACGGGGCTGGCAGATAAGAAAATGAAAGCGGAACTCAAAGAACTGTATGAAAAACTAAAAGGCAGGGAAGGATATGATGCCTATGCCGCTGAATTGAATAAAGCATTCCTATTGCAGCTGACTGCACATCTGCAAACAACTCAGATCAATGAACCTGCGCCTGATTTTACATTGAAGAACCTGGAAGGCAAACAAATCACCCTGAGTGAACTAAAAGGGAAAGTAGTGGTGATCGACTTCTGGGCTACCTGGTGCGGCCCCTGTATAAGCTCCTTCCCTGCTATGAAAGAAGCCATGCTACGGTTTGAAAAAGATGAGGATGTAAAATTCCTTTTTGTGGATACATGGGAGAGAGAAGCGGATCCTTCAGAGAAAGTAAAGAAATTCCTCGCCGACAACCACTATCCATTTGATGTGCCATTGGATATAAAAGCATATAAAGCAGCAGGTGCTTTTGATGTAAAGGGTATTCCTGCAAAATTTGTGATTGACAAAACGGGAAATATCCGTTTCCGTTTTACAGGATATAGTGGTAGTGATTATACAACTACAGAAGAGGTATCAGCGATGGTGACGATGTTAAAATGAGGGAATGACCAATTGCCAGTAAATACATCCGTTCAAGCTACTACAAAACCCTGAGTTAGCGTTTGCACCTAATTCAGGTGGTTGGAAATGGTCATATTTTTTAACCCTAAAATTTTCCGTAATTTCCTGACACAAATCAAACTTTGGGCGATAAAACAGATCAAAGGATATTTCTAAATTCTGTCGATTGAAGCGAATCACACATTTTGAAGGGTTGTATGGAGAATCGGGTCCCAGACCAGATGGAGAGTACCTGTTTTCTGAATTACTGGAAACACGCAGTGAAAATTTTGACTGGAAAATCAAGCCTCACATTCATACAAATCTCTACCAGATCTTTCTGATAGAGACACGTAAGACTGAGTTTTTAGGGAACAATGAAGCGACATGGCTGACAGGCCCATCCATTTTATTAATACCCCCTCTGGCTATCCATGGGTTTAACTACCATGCCACTACTAAAGGGCGTATTCTGACTATTTCCGACAAACTGGTCAGTAGTATCTTTCCCATGGTAAGCAGCATTGCACCAATGCTGGAAAGCTTGCAGATACTAACCCATTATGCACCGCCTTATACTTTCAGATATGTGGTAAAACTGGTGGAAGAATTACATGAAGAACTATTCGATACCCGGTATGAAAAGCAGCAGATGCTAACGGCTATGTTGCAGCAGCTCTTTCTTGTTTTGTATCGCTTGTGGAGACAGAATAGTGTCGTAATGCAGGAATCGGATAGTATCTCTCTCTCCTACTTTCGTAAGTTACAGAAGCGGATCAGTGAAGCGGGTTCTAAATATAGCATCGATCAGTATGCAAGAGAACTGGGCATCACGCCTGTGCACCTGAACAGGGTTTGCAACAGTGTGGCCGGGAAATCGGCGCATCAGCTGTTGCAGGATCACCTGGTGGATGAGGCGAAGAAGCATTTGCGTTATACTTCTTACACCGTTTCTGAAATTGCGTATTTATTGAATTTTGAATATCCCAATTACTTTGCACGCTTCTTTAAGAAAGTGACCGGGCTCTCACCCAGTGGGTAACGTAGGCTATAATGGCCATGATTGCTTATTTAAGAAAGTGACCGGGTTCTCACCCAGCGAGTACCGGAAGATATAATGACCATGATTGCTTATTTAAGAAAGTGACCGGGTTCTCACCCAGCGGGTACCGTAGGCTATAATGGCCATAATTGCAAGAACAAGGATAAACCACTTGCCCTGAATTTGTTCTATTTGTGCAGAGATAATGTTCGGTTCATTTGAAATTCTTTCTATCATCCAGCCCAGGCTGGCGATGATAGCGATTACTCCCCCCAAGTATTTTATCCAGACATTGTTGATCAATAATAACCAGGGCACCGTACAAAGCAGTACGAACAACTGCATCGTTTCAATACCGATATTAAAGCCTAAAATACTTAACGCCATTTCGGTGGGTACAAGGTCTAAATTATTTAACGCGGAGGCAAAGGCCAGACCGTGTATAAATCCGAAGGTAATTGCAATCCAGGCTTCTTTCCCTTTGAATATCGGACGGATGATGTGAATAGCGCTGATTAAAATAGTAAATGTAATAGCGATTTCCACCCATTGAGAAGGGATCACAATCCAGCCTAAAGTGCCACATAGCAGGCTGATGGAGTGACCTATGGTAAAGGCGGTCACGATTTGTATCAATCGTTTTATTCTATCTGCAGCTGGCAGCATTAAGGCTAATAGAAATAAAAGATGGTCGGTACCTTCGCGGATATGTTCAATACCCAGCATGACCATGTTTTTGAAACCCGTCCAGTAAGTACCATGTTCCAGGTTGATGTACATGGGAAATACTTTCCCTGAGCGGGTATCCATTTTAATGATGCCGATCTGTTCCCCGTTTTGAATCCCGTTCTTCCAGTCCTGCTTTACGAAGACTAAAATTTTATGCGTGACTACTTCATGAATAATAGCATTGTAGCGGAAATTAAAATCCCGTAGCAGTGCAGGGTCAGGAGGTGTCATTTCAAAGTAGACCAGGACCTCCTGATACCGGCCTACATTGGGATCGGTATCTGTGGTCATCCGGATACTGTCAATGGTAGTAGTCCACTGACGGTCGCCAGACAATGCGCGTATATGTTGTTGAAAATAGGCTGGGTCGATGGTATCGATCCGGGTTTGTTGAAGGGCACTGGCTAGTTCCAGCATCGGCATTTTGGCTTCGCCTTTGATGCTGTGGTCCAGTATTGACAAACTCACGATTGAATTGGGCATGGGGTGCGCGAAGAGGTGTTGCCCGCATAATAATAAGAATACACATACTAAAAGTCTCATGCTATATAGAGAGATTGGATCAGAGAATCGCTATCAGCTTTCATCGGGGTACCCGGATAAAAACAGGCTGTATCGTATTGGTGACACAACCTGTTTTTATTTTAATTAAAATCAGTTACCACCGTAGTCAGTAGATTTATCTCTCCATACAGAGTGTGGATGTGTACCGGAGAGCACCACACCGTTCTGACAGGAGTATTCAATCCATACAGAAGGACCGTCAATGCGTGCATAGTCATTACGTGTAGTCATTGCAGTACTACCTGAATAAGAGATGTAGGTCTGATCCAGTTCATTGGTGTATTTGGTCATGATCGTGCTGGTATCTGCCACATCGGCTACATAAGTTCTGATAGCAGCCAATACAAGGTTCTTCTGAGCAGTAGTCAGGTTGCTGCAGGCAATACCTGATTGTGTAGAAGGGAAAGCATCGTCATTCTGCGGCCCACAAACAAGATCACTATAAGTAGCGCTCAATTTGGCAGTAGATAATTCAGCCGTAGAAAGACCGGTGAGCATAGTAGTGAGGGCGGCCTGTTCCTGTTGGATAGGCTGATTGCTGGTACCATTCCACGTGAAGGTGGCGAAAGGCTCTACCCCTCTGAAAGAAGGTGTAGCACCAACGAGTGCACCATCAGTATACGTATTGGCGAAGGCGGTATGATGACCACCATATTGAATTTCGAAAGTGCCGGAAGTAGCGGGGGTACCTAAGAATGCAATGTAAAAATTAGCGGCGCCGTAGGTAGAGCCACCACCATTTTCGTTCAGGTATTCATCGGCATTGAGCAGTTGTTGCAGTTCATCCCAGCCTTCGTTTGAAGTGGTACCGGCGACTGCTTTGATCAGCGCTTTTGCATACTGAATTTGTTCGGTGGTCATGGAGCCGAAGTTGAGACCGACTCTTTTGTAAGAGCTGGAAACCAGCGCCTGTGGGAAGTTCGACCACTTAATGGCGTTTGACTTGCTGTAGCTCAATTGAACGGTGGCTAACTGAGCGGAGGTCAGTGTGGCCTTGAAGGCGTCGGCGAGACAGATGATTTTGTTGATGCCTGTTTCGGCGTCGCAGCTGGTGACATCAATAGGGTCAGGATTGGTGTCGTCTGTGCTGGTAGTAGTAGAGTCCGAGGATGAGGAGCCATCGGAACCGGAATCCTTGCCGCACGATATCATGATCGAGGCGATGGCAAAAGCAAGACAAAGGTGTTTGATTGTTACTTTCATATGGCGATAGTTTGTATCAGACGATTTGTAATAACGACCCCGTGTAAATATGAAAGTTTAATAAAAGGGATAGAATGTTTGGTTTGTATCCGAAATAGTGGGGAAAATATACGCTGGGGGAAAGGTGTTTTAACAACCTTTGAGCAATTAATCACATACCTAAAAAAGAAAATAATACGCCCCATATCTATGGAGCGTTGGAAAATTTTGGTATATTGGTTTTTGTTATTTAGTTCATTGCTATGAAAAACTGTATTCCACTGTTAATCCTCCTGTGCCATGTAACCTATATGCATGCGCAGGTTCATGCGCGGCAGATAATAACCACACATGCGTCGCAACATACGTTTTCATTACCGGAAGTAATTTATGTTGATCAGCAGGATGACTGGCTGGTGAAAAAGGCTGCGGAGTTGCTGCGGGCGGATATGCTTGCGGTGACGGGGAGAGCGCCGGAGATTGTGCATCGGTTGGATGGGCGGCCGTATGTATTGATAGGGACAGTTCGGGGAGGATTTGGGAAGGATAGTGTGGGGTGGGGAGATGGAGGAGATGGCGTTGATACAGTGAGGGTGAGTGGGAAATGGGAAGCGCTTCGGAGAGATAGGATTGCAGGTTTGGATACTGCGGGATTGGGGGGGAAATGGGAAGCATTTCGAATTACAGTCTCTCCAGGGAAGGTAGTAATATTGGGTAGTGATAAGAGGGGCGCTGCCTATGGTGCACTTGAACTATCTAAACAACTGGGAGTGTCGCCATGGTATTGGTGGGCGGATGTACCTATAAAAAAGAAGGAAAAAGTATTTGTGCAGGAAGGACGTTATGATTTCGGGCCTCCTTCGGTGCAATACAGAGGGATATTTATAAATGATGAGGCGCCGGCATTTTCCGGATGGACGCATGAGAAATTTGGCGGGTTTAATCATCATGTATATGAAAAGATATTTGAGTTACTATTACGACTAAGGGGGAATTATTTGTGGCCGGCGATGTGGGGAAACGCGTTTAATGATGATGATCGGTTGAATCCCGTATTGGCAGATAAATGGGGAATTGTGATGGGCACAAGCCATCATGAGCCAATGTTGCGTGCGCAGACGGAATGGAAGCGGTATGGGCAGGGTGCATGGGATTATGTGGCGAATGACAGTGTGTTGAGGGCGTTTTGGAGGGAAGGGATTGTCGCAATGGCAAAGCATGAAAGTATAGTGACGATAGGGATGCGGGGAGATGGGGATTTGCCCATGAGTAGGGAAACGGCAACAGATTTATTAGAAAGGATTGTGCGGGATCAGCGATCCATTATTAGTGAGGTGACGGGCAAGCCGGCAGCGGAGACACCACAGTTGTGGGCGTTGTATAAGGAAGTGCAGGATTATTATGATAGCGGAATGCGGGTACCAGATGATGTGACGTTGTTGTTGTGTGATGATAATTGGGGGAATATCAGGAGGTTTCCTGATCCTGTGATGCCGAAGCGGAAGGGAGGATATGGGGTATATTATCATTTTGACTATGTGGGGGATCCGAGAAATTACAAATGGGTGAATACAAATAATCTGGCAAGGGTGTGGGAACAGTTGCATTTGGCGAAGATGTATGGGGTGGATAAGATATGGATTGTGAATGTGGGGGATTTGAAGCCGATGGAGTTGCCGATAGTTTTTTTTATGGATTATGCATGGAGCGCGGAGCCAGAGGATACTTTACCAGATTATTATAAACAGTTTGCGGAGGAAAATTTTGGGGAAGGATTGGATGAGCGGATGGCAGAAGGGAATGTCAGAGGAGGAATGAAAGAGGAAGATTATTCTCGCAGGATCGCAAAAGGGAATTCCAGAGGAGGAATGGAAGAGGGAACCAAAACAGGTGCAGATTCGTCCAAACAGTCTGGATTTTCATTCATGAATTCAGCCAGAGATATAGGTGATTACCTGCGGCAGTATAGTGAAATGGCCGCAAGGCGGAAGCCGGAATTGCTGGATGAGTCTAGTTATACATTAAAGAAGTATAAAGAGGTTGTAGCCGAATGGGAAGAGCTGGTTAAAAAAGTGCGTTTACAGCCTTATTCAGATGCTTATTTTGAACTGGTACAGTTTCCTGTAGAGGCGATGTACAATTTACACAAATTGTATTATGCGGTGGCTTTGTATAAGAGCAACCGGGTGCAGAATAAGGCATGGGCGGATAGTGCGCGGAGTTATTATATGCGGGATTCATTATTGACAGTGGCGTATCATCAGGTAGCCGGTGGAAAATGGAATCATATGATGGACCAGACGCATATTGGATACACAGGCTGGCAACAGCCGCCGGTAAATAAGATGCCGGATTTGGCGGGGCCATATAAGCGTCCGGTAGTGCCTAAGATCTATAAACAGATTTCAGCAACAGGTTATGTGACGAAACATGGAGATTGGGTGCATATAAAGGGTATTGGAAAATTTGGAGATGGGATTACCAGTTTTGCTAATAGTGGTACATTTAGTGATAGCATCATTTATCATAGTGCAGGTACGGTAGCAAGATATGAGTTTGAAGCTTCGGGGAATACTAATATTTATCTTAACTTCTCTCCTACTTTGAATTTCACGCATGGGGATGGACTATGGTTTGGGGTTTCCATTGATGGTGCAAAGGAATTGGCAACGACTATTAATGCCCATGATGATAATAAGGAGCTATGGAGTAAGTGGGTATCTGATAATATTATTAAAGTAAAACTCTCCTATACATTTAAACCAGGAAAGCATGAAATTGTGTATTCCCAGTATTCACCCGGGTATTGTTTTACAAAGTATTGAATTTAAAAAACACTAACTTATGACCCGGATATTAATTGTTTGTTTATGTTCATGGTTGTTTTGTTGTTATGCATCCCTGCAAGGAATAGCACAACCACTGGTAAAGCATATTTATACAGCAGACCCTTCTGCCCACGTATTTAATGGCCGAATTTACATTTACCCTTCGCATGATACAGCAACAGGTGTACCAGAGGACGACTTAGGCAGTCATTTTGATATGAAAGATTTCCATGTGCTATCATTAGATCATGTAGGTGGTAAAGTAACGGATCATGGAGTCGCCTTGAGTTTAAAAGACGTACCCTGGGCAAAGAAACAATTATGGGCACCGGATGCAGCGTATGCGAACCACACTTATTATTTATACTTTCCGGCAAAGGATAGTGCAGGCATCTTCCATATCGGAGTAGCCACCAGCAGTAAACCCGAAGGCCCATTTAAAGCTTTGCCAAAGCCAATTGTGGGGAGTTATAGTATAGACCCTTGTGTGTTTAAAGATGAGAATGGAAGTTTCTATATGTATTTCGGAGGAATATGGGGTGGACAATTGCAAAAGTGGGATCATAACAAATATAATGGCGCTGCCGGAAATCGCAATGTAGATGATGTAGCGGCTCTACCGAGAATTGCAAAACTGAAAAAGGATATGACAAGTTTTGATGGCCCGGTAAAAGATGTAGTCATTTTAGATGAACATGGACAGCCATTTCACGAAAAGGATAATGACAAACGATTCTTTGAAGCTTCCTGGGTACATAAATATAAAGGGAAGTATTACTTTTCTTATTCTACAGGTGATACACACAATTTGTGTTATGCGATTGGCGATTCTCCTTATGGACCATTTATTTACAAAGGCATCATCATGACCCCTGTAACAGGGTGGACTACGCATCATTCTATTGTTGAGAAAGATGGGAAATGGTATTTGTTTTATCATGATGTAGAGCTATCTGGCAAGACTTATTTGAGAAATGTAAAAGTGACAGAGCTGCATTATAAGGAGGATGGAAGTATTGTGACGATACATCCCGAAGCGATCTCCCCACAGGCACATCATTGATCAATACTCATAAAAACTTACCTGCTGGATTTCCCAATTATGTGAAGGAATACGTATAGGCAGGCTCCCTTCCATTGGGTATTTATACAGTAAAGGGATCAATTGTTCCAAATTATCTACCTTTCTTACTTTTATCAGNNCTGATAAAAGTAAGAAAGGTCATCATTATCAACCAAAGAACCTTTCTTATTAATAACCTGAATTTTGTGCGGAAATACCCCCATCTGCCAGTGCAGGGTTATTATCTATTTCTGATTGAGGAATAGGTAATAATTCATCCCGATTCTTTCTGAAATAACTAATAGGATCAGTCGTGAAGTACCCCATTTTCCGCCACCTTAAGATGTCGCGGTTACGCACCTCCTCATCTCCCAATTCAACAGTTCTTTCATGCATAATTGCTTTCGTCACCTGATCCTTCGATCCTGTTGGAAATTGGGCAGTAGGATAATGTGGCATTGCTACAGAAGGACGATCTCTGACCATGTTCAGGTAGCTTACGGCTCCTGCTATATCGCCAGTTTCGTTCGCACACTCTGCCAGCATGAGCAACACATCTGCATAGCGGATGATACGCTGGTTATTGCCACCAGGGTGATAAGAAGCAGTGGACAGACTTTGCTTGTAAATGAGCATAAACTTGCGCCAGCTGATTTTCTTAGTGACTCCATTTACAATAGAAGAGTTTCCATTTTGCATCGCATCGGTCAGTACATCTGCATCACTGTTAAAGAGATCACCCGTTTCATATACCGTCCATTTATAGCGTGGGTCTGTTTTAGCGGCACCAGAAGCAGTGTTTTCAAATTCGTTCAGAAATTTATTAGATGGAATTAAATTACGCCATGCCAGCGGACAATATTCCTGGTTGCGGATGGTAGATTGTGCGTTACCTGCGCCATCACCAGTACCGCCCCAGTCAAAGGAATTATCACCTTTGTCAACAAAGACAGCTTCCCAGATAGATTCTGCATTGAACTCTGTCTCTTCCAGGAAATTATCATTAAAGTTGTCTACAAGGCGATAAAGATCGGAACTAACAATCTTTGACAATGCTACCTTGGCAGATGTGTAGTCGCCTTTCTGCATATATACTCTGCCCAGCATAGCATTGGCTGCGCCAGATGACACCCGCCCCAGATCAGCGGCGGCATAAGTTGCGCTTAGTGTTCCGGCGGCATCTGTCAGGTCCTGTATGATCTGGTCATAGATAGCAGTTTCTGCTGCGCGGGGTTGGAACTGGTTGGATTCAGTTACGACCTGTGTGTACATTGGGACTGGTCCCCACAGGGTCATTAATTCAAAATAGGCCCATGCCCGGAAGAACTTCGCCTGGGCTACACACTGGTCGCGAACGGCGTCATTATCGGTGACAAGGGGGGCACTGCCAATAACTGTATTGGAACGATGGATGATGATATATAATCCCTGCCATACGGAACTTATCACGGAATTATCTGCCGTAGTGGCGCCATTCAGGATCTGACCACGGGGTACTTCCAGTTGACCACCACCGGACGAGACGTCGTCGCTGCGGAGGTCATGGACGAAAAACCATTCACGGGCAATGAGGGTGCTGGCGTGGAAGGTAGAGTAAATAGCGTTGGTGCCGCTTAACAGTTCTGTGCTGTTTTTGAAATAGTTATCAAGGGTGGCATACCCTGGATTTGTTTTGTCAAGGTCTTTGGTACAGCCTAGTCCACCAAGAAGCAGACAGACGATGAATATGTACTTATACATGTTTTCAGTTTTTGTATGTGATTAAAATCCTACTTGTAAAATCAACCGGAAGGAGGCTGGGCAAACGAGGAATAATTCCTTTCCCAGATCTTTCAGTTGTGGCTCCTGATTAAAATCCTACTTATAAAATCAACTGACAGCAATAACAAGCTGGATACTGCCCGTAGTCGGTGCCAGCGGTAAGGAAGGTGCTGTTAAAACCCAACCTGCAAACCCAACTGGAATGAACGCGCTGCAGGATACTGCCCATAATCAATACCATTGGTAAGCGTAGTATTTTTAGACCCGATTTCAGGATCCCATCCTTTATATTTTGTAAAAGTGAGCAGGTTCTGAGAAGACACATACACCCTAAAACTGCTGATATACCGAATCGCACCATTACGCAGTGTATACCCAATCATCAGATTCTTCAGCCTCAGGTAAGAACCATCTTCAATCCAGCGGTTAGATACCCGCAGATTCGAATTCGGATCCCCACTGATAGCACGGGGAATATCAGTATTCGTATGCTCCGGCGTCCAGGCATTCAACACCTCTGTACCCGCACCAAATAAACGAGCCATGCCTTCAAGCAGCACCCGGGTGCCATTGTAGATTTTATTGCCCTGCACCCCCTGGAAGAAAACAGAAAGGTCGAACTGGTGCCAGTTCGCATTATAGTTCAGGGAGTAAGAATAATTAGGAACATAAGATCCCAGGAATGTACGATCTGCAGATGTAATAGACCCATCCCCATTCAAATCTTTGAACCGGATATCACCAGGCGCTGTGCTCTTGGCAGGGTCAGTACCAGAAAGCTGCACAGGCCCTTTATCTACTTCAGCCTGGCTCTGGAAAATGCCATCGGTAACATAACCATAGAAGGACTGAATCGGCTGTCCAGCCACCGTACGGGTCATGTTGCCATTCCCGAAATCGGCGTCTGAGCCTGCATCTATGGTAGCATTCGGCGTGTTCAGACTAAGGATCTTATTCCTGATAAAACCGATATTAGCATTTACATTCCACCTGAAAGCACCTTTCGTTTTGTTATAGCCCAGCGCAAGGTCTACCCCTGTATTTTTCATACTGGCGGCATTGAGTTGCGACCCTGCACCACCATAACCAAAGCTGGGAGGCGTGGGAATCGTGAGGATCAGGTTGTCAGTCAAACGGCGATACCATTCTGCAGTGAAGGTGATGGTATTATCAAAGAGCCCAAGGTCCAACCCCACATTGACCTGCTTGGTCTTTTCCCATTCCAGGTCAGCACTCGCCAACTGGTTATAATAGGAAGCATTGCCGACAGAAATGGTATTGCCAAAGGGATAGGTAGCACCATTAGCCTGCACAATAGCCTGCCAGGGATATTCATTAGCCAATATAGAGTTTTGTAAAGCCGGAAAAATACCGATAGCATTCAGCCCAGTCACGCCCCAGCCACCCCGTAGTTTCAATTCGGAAACTGCGGTAACAGGTTTCATAAAACTTTCCTGGTCAATACGCCAACCGGCGGAGACTGAAGGGAAGCTCTGAAATTTCTTTCCAGGCGCCCATACAGATAAACCATCCCGACGAATAGCAGCACTCAGTAAATACTTTTCACCGAACTCGTAGTTCAGACGGCCGATGTAGGATTGGATGAGTGTGGCTGTGGTAGTAGAATAAGCGGATACGTTCGTTGCACCAACCAGTGTCTCGATGTCATTTGTACTCTGGTTCCCTGTCTGGGATTCCCCATAGTTACTGGCAGGCTGTCTTTCAAATACAGCGATGGCATTGACATGGTGCCTGCCAAAGTGTTTATCTAAAGTCAATTGTTCTGTGTAGAGTAAAGTTGTTCTGTTGGCCCGTTGATCATTGATGGACGCAACAGTGGAATTCCGGCCTTTGTCATTATAGATGGGAGTAAATTGATGCTGGAACTGGCCGGCGTAGTCTGCACCAAATACAGAGCGGAAACTGAGCCATGGAGTAAAGTTAACCTGAGCATAGACTGTACCTAAGAGTTTGAAGAGTTTACGGTGCGCATCGCCTAGTAATAGCGCATCTTCTACAGGGTTGGTGGGGTCAGCCCCATCCACGCTGTTTTCTGCATTCCGGAAACCACCCTGCGTGGTGGGATCGTACACAGGCAGATAAGGCAATGCGCGAATTACGTTTGCAAGGCGGGTCCGGTTGCCGGAGGTGTTGTCATACCGTTGATTGGAATAAGCGACAAGCAGGTTCTCTCCTACCTTAAAGACACGACTGATGTTGTGTTCTGAATTGATACGGAAGTTGCCACGCTCATAGTTGACGCCCTGTGCAATCCCGTCCTGCTTGAAGTAACCGCTGGACATGTAATAAGTAGATCTGTCATTTCCGCCGCTTACTGAAAGGTTGGACTGGGTGATTAAGCCACTTTTGAAATAGGCATCCTGCCAGTCAGTATTGGTCTGCGCATACGTCTGGGAAGTACCATCGTAAATAGGTGAATTCCAGTTCGCATCTTCAAGACGTGGCGGTTTGGAAATGCCAGCGGCACCGTTCAGGGCACGTTCGTATTGCAGATATTGCTGGGTATTGAGCAGGTCGATCTTTTTCCAGGCAGTTTGTACACCTGTGTATGTATCGAGTCTTACTTCTGCTTTGTTGCTGCGGGTACCTTTTTTAGTAGTAATAATAACGACTCCATTGGTAGCGCGGGAACCATAGATAGCTGCAGCACTGGCGTCTTTCAGGACTTCGACGGAGAGGACATCTTTGCTGTCAAAACTGGTGAGGTTGGAAGTCGGAAATCCATCGATCACGTATAAGGGATCCGAGGCATAGCTGATGGAGCTGATCCCCCTGATCCGAACGATGGGGTCTGTACCAGGAGCGCCATTATTAGTGACAGTCACACCCGGTACACGCCCCTGCAAGGCCTGCTGTACACTTGCTACGGGCAACTCATTGAGGGTCTTGCCATTGACGGAAGCGACAGAACCCGTGAGGGAGCTTTTCTTTTGCGTACCATAACCGATCACGACCATCTGATCCAGATTCTGGACGTTTGGGGCGAGGTTAATGTTGTATTGGGTACCAGGATTGACGGTGATTTCCAGGGTATTATAACCGATGAAGGTGAATACCAGGGTTTCGCCATTGGCGGCGGTGATGCTGTAAGAGCCGTCGGGCGCGGTGACGGTACCCCGGTGAGTGTTTTTGATGGCGATAGAAACACCGGCTAGAGGGTTTTTAGCATCATCTGAGACTTTTCCTTTGATGGCTTGCTGGGCTCGGGTGGTGAGCGGTAACAGGAAAAGGAGGAAGAGGGGAACACACAGGATCCTCTTCAATGCCAGTGGCAATGGGTGTTGCTTCATAACGTTTGGAGTTTAATAAAATAAAATGAGGATGCGACAACGGATCGGGCCAACCAGGGTTTTACTTCCGGCTACAGTTTTTCTAACGGGAATTGTCACATCAGATACGACGTGATGTAATTTAGGTTTTTTTTGGGTTAAATGTCGATTGGACACTATGTAATTTAAAAAATCCCGACTGGCATAGCCGGTCGGGATTTTTTAGGTTATTACCTCACATAGTGCGCTTTCAGATACTGTTTCACCGGCGTAGGCTTCCTACCCAGTAACTTCTCCAGATCCCCTGTCACCACTTCAAAATCACCTTGTTTTATCGCCGCAGCAAAACCAGTACTAATCATAATGCCCACTTCCGGCACACCAATCTCCTTCATATGCTTTTCAAAAGCAACCGGATCTACATCGGTATAACCAATGTGTTTACCAGACACTTCTGACAGCATGTCTGCCACATCTGCAAATGAATACAAATGATCGCCAGTGAGTTGATAAGTCCTGTTCTCATGACCCTTGTTCGTAATCACCACAGCCGCAGCATCAGCCAGGTCTGGCCGGTATACATAAGGTACTTTACCAGCTCCTGCCGGGTAGTGAATGCCTGTATTCAATGCCTGGTCGCCGATGTAGAAAGGAATCACCTCTGCATACAGGGTATTACGCAGGAATGTATAAGTAATACCACTTGCCCTGATATAATCTTCCGTCTGGAAGTGAGATTCCATTAGTACTTTCAGCGGACTGGTAGCTGCATCTTTCATGGTTACACCGGTGTAAACGATTTGTTTTACACCTGCTTTTTTTGCAGCGTCAACAACATTGGTATGCTCTTTCAGTCGTTCAAGAGACAAGCCGGAAATGAGGAGTACTTTATCAATCCCTTTCATCGCATTATCCAGGGAAGCGACATCATTATAATCTCCAATTCGGATATTTAGACCGAGTTTTTTGAGCTGTTCAGCTTTCTGTTCGCTTCTTACAAATGCGGCAATTTGATTGGCAGGTACTTTCTTTAACATGCTATCGATGATAGCCGATCCAAGATTTCCAGCTGCTCCGGTTATTAGAATCATATTCCAGTTTTTAAATTTATTTATCAAAATTAGCAGAAGTCAATTACAAATTGTAACCCATTACTTTATGGTAACTAGTTACTTATTTGTAACTGATTGGTAATGTTCCTATTTTTGTCTGAAAATAATAAAGCTTGAAAATGGATCTTGCACAGGTTGCGACGCCTACCCTGACACCAGAATGTCAGATGATGATTGTTGGGATTAGGGATACGCAGGAGTTGTTGGGTGGAAAATGGAAGACGGAGATTATCGGAGCGTTGTATTATGGAGGGAAAAAGCGGTTTATGGATTTGAAACGACAGTTGTCCGGAATAGCGCCGAAGGTATTGTCGAAAGAGTTGAAAGATCTGGAAATGAACCACCTGATCAGCAGAACAGTGCTGGATACAATGCCGATTACGGTGGAGTATGAACTGACAGAACAAGGGAAGAGTCTGAAAATTGTAATTGAAGCCATGGCGAAATGGGGGATCAATTACAGGAAGCAGCTGTTTGAAAAGTAGTTATTTCTTCCTTGGTCTGAAAGCCAGGGTGAAGACTAAAGAGAGAACAAGTGCTACGGTGATAACAGGAGGGATCTTAGCCCAGGTAAGCGGAGGATCGGCGATCCATCTGTAAATGATACCGACGATGATGCAAAAAATGAAGGTGGTGATAAAGGATCTCATTTTGTAAAAATAGAAAAAAAAGCGACGTTCATAAAACTTTATGCCTGTGTCAGCCATTCTAAAAACTGCGAGACCTTCTCCCGGCTTATCGTAATTCTCTCAGGAACAGGTATCGATAATGTTACTGACAACTTCCTTGATAAATAACCTGATGCATCCAGCACCGATTTTTTATGAATCAGGTATTGCCTGTTGGCACGATAGAATAAAGGTTCTGTTAGTTTAGACAGCTCCTCCATGTTCTTAGTTAAAGGATACGTCTTCTTGTCAAAAGTTGTCAGATAGACAATTCCATTTTTCAGGTAAAAGAATGCAATGGTATCTATCGCTACAGGAAAGATCTTATCCTTTTGATAGACCAATACCGACCCTGGCTCTGATGATTTACGGGTTACGAAGATTTCTTCCAATGCTTTGTAAGAAGTTCGTTTACCCGTAAAAGAGATATACTTATTGATAGCGGCAGCTACCGCCTGTTTATCAGATTGTATGTAGAGGCAGGTGCGCAAGCCGGTATGCGTATGCATGAGGATGTTGAGAATTTTTCAAAGCAGGTGGATTTTGGAGCGGCTGCTGGCGTAGGGTTTCAGAGTAAGATGGGATTAGGGTTTGGGGTAAGGTATGTAGCGGGTGTTTCTTCCGCTGGTACCGTTGGTGATTTCAGAAGCGGAGTGGCACAGGGTAGTATGTTTTACATTTTTTAATGTTTGAAAGGTGGAGGTCACTAAGACCTCCACTTATCATCTCTTAGCCGTTTGCATAAACATGACTGATCCAGTCGCGCATGATCCCGATCAGTTTACGCAATTCATCATCTGTAATAATATAAGCAGGCATCACATACATGACTTTACCAATAGGTCTCAGCCATGCCCCATTTGCCATTGCGTAGTCGCGAAAGCCGACCATCATGCTGTCTTCTTTTAGTTCAATCGCACCAATAGCTCCTACTATTCTTTTATCTGCAATTGCAGGTGATTCAATCTTCTCAAATTCATTTCGGATCACTGCATTTATCGCAGTAATACGTTCTAAATAATGGTCTTTTTCTATAATCTCTATGCTTTTTAAAGCAACGGTAGTCGCCAGCGGGTTCCCCATAAATGTAGGCCCATGCATCAGTGCCTTATCATAAGACTCACCTAAAAACCCATTAAAAACACGGGTAGTGGCCAGTGTAGCTGCATGCCCCATATACCCGGCTGTCAGTGCTTTTCCAACGATCATAATATCAGGGGTAATGCCAGCATGATCTGCTGCGAATAGTTTGCCTGTGCGGCCAAAACCGGTAGCTACTTCATCCAGCACTAAGAGTATATTATATTTATCGCATAACGCTCTCGCCGCTTTCAAATATAAAGGAGAGTAAATTCTAAACCCACCGGCACATTGTACAATAGGTTCGAGTATAAAGCAGGCAATTTCAGGCGCATGTATTTTCAACAGATCTTCCAGCTTCGAAGCTTCTTTTTGAATAGTTGCAGCATCTGCATCAAACCCACCTGCAGGTGTATCTAAAAAATATCCCCTATACAATACATCCACAAATGCATTAGAGAAATCAGAATCATCCCCCACTTCCATGGCCTTAAATGTATCGCCATGGTAGCCATTCTTCAGTGAGATGATTTTATGTTTTCCTATATGGCCCGTATTTCTCCAATACTGCAATGCCATTTTCAAGGCCACTTCCACCCCAACAGAACCGCTATCAGAATAAAACACATGATTCAATCCAGGAGGTGCAATCTCCACCAACTTATCTGCCAATGCCAATGCAGGCGGATGCGACAACCCACCCAGCATGACATGCGAAAAACTATTGATCTGTTCTATCAATGCATTATTAATGTCTGGATGATTATACCCATGGATCACCGCCCACCACGAAGAAATTCCATCTGTCAATCTGCGTCCATCTTCCAGTATCATCTCCGTGCCTTGTCCGGCCACCATTACGGGCACCTGCCCAAGATCCTTCATCTGCCTGTAGGGATACCATAATTTCATGGGCACAAATTTAATGTTTTAAAAGTATCCGGAATATGCATGAAATGTATCCGGGCATCAAAGCCGGTCATTCCGGAATGTCGCGCAAATTTAATGCTTTACCGCGTTGTTCTTCCTTTTGTTCGCAACCAGTCCGGTAGTTCGATTGATTCATCCTGGATTTATATCACAAAAGGATTAAACCATGTTGAAAGAAACAACGATGGCACTTACTATGGTAAGGCCCCTGCTGCGATTGTTGACCTGAAGGCAGCAGTCCGGTACATTCGTCATAATAAAGGGGTATTACCTGGCGATGCGGATTATATCATTTCTACAGGTGTAAGTGCGGGCGGTGCGCTACCTGGTTTGCTGGCTGCTTCTGGTAATTGCCATTTGTATGATGCGTACCTCAACGAAACAGGTGCAGCTGATGAGCCGGATAATATCTATGCCAGTGCATGTTTCTGCCCTATTACAGACTTAGAGCATGCAGATGGTGCCTATGAGTGGATGTATGGAGATAAGAATAGTGATTTTGTAAAGGAATAATTCTATCACACACAAATAAAAAAACAGAGCCCGGTATGAATACCGGGCTCATTGCTTAAACCTACAACTTCGTTACACATTTTGTAACTATCAAAAAGGTATTAATGATAAATTCAAATTAATATAAGGTGTCGTATCCACTTTGCCATCAAAGAAATAACGATTCGACTTCTCCCACCGTCCATACTGTCTGTACATCACCGGCGTCCATAACCCTGCACTCACTCCTGCCAGCAATAACTTACCCAGTTTGTATTCTACCCCCGGCCCTGTCTTCAGATCCAGCGTGCTGAAATTCGCATTTCGCGGTATATTAGGTGAGCTATAGTTGAAGAAGGATACAGAGGAGGATAAGATCGTTCCGAAGCTCGCCCAGCAATTTTTGCTCAGGGTCTTCCGTAAGGTCAATTGCTGTGGGATCGTGAAATTCAGATCAACCCCATTCGGCAACTGCTTTTGATAAACAAGCAATGGAATGACCGGTGTGATGTTGGTAGGATCAATGATCACCTGTATACCTACCATCAATGTGGTCTGCGCTGATTTTTTCAGTAAGATCATTCCATTTCCCATCACCGCATACTTATTAATACCGCCACCATCACCTGTTAAAAGGACCACACTGGCCGATGAGACAAACATACGGCCAAACAGGGAATCTACTCTGCGATAGGTGGTGGTCAGGCCTACAGTATTTTTGGATAATGAAGATTCCGTAATATCCAGGCCCTTTATATCAGAAAGCTGATAATTCGTACGCGCATAGAGGATAGTTGCCGTCACCATGCCACTCTTCCCCCAATTCTTAACCGGGAGATTTAGCAGTGCTTCTGTACGTTGCTGTCCAAAATCGCTGCTCAATATGTTCTTCCCTTTTAAGTTCCCTTCCAGTTGCCCCCTGCTGATGAACGTCGTAGAGATCATTGCAGGGCGCATGCCTGGACTTTTAAGCAGGAGATCTACGATATAGGCCTTTTTCAATTGGACCTTCGCCAGCGAATCCTGCACTTTTGCAAAGCGTGCGGATGAGTCGTGTGCTCTTGCAGTGGGTGCAAGTGAATCCTGAGCACTTGTAAAGCGCGTGAGTGAGTCCTGCGCCCTTGCAAAGCGTGGAGGTGGATCCTGTGCACTTGCAGTGCGCGCAGGTGAGTCCTGCACTTTTGCAGTGCGTGCCAGTGAATCCTGTGCACTTGCTGCTATCAGGAACGCCAGTGCACAGAACAATGTACTACTAATGAGCTTCATGGTACGCGGGTTGCTTTTTCTTTTGTAAACGTATTTTAAGTTTATCAATGATCAGGTACATCGCCGGTACTACAAACAACGTCAGGATCATAGAACTCGTCAAACCACCAATGATCACCCACGCCATCCCGTTCTTGACCTCAGAACCCGCTCCCGTGGCCAACGCAATCGGCAACATACCAAAGATCATCGCCAGAGTCGTCATCAGGATCGGACGTAAACGCTCCTCTCCTGCTTCTACCAGTGCATCTTCTACTTTAGCACCCTTCTCTTTCAAATGATTGGTAAAGTCCACGATCAGGATCGCATTCTTTGACACGAGACCTAACAACATGATCACACCAATAATAGAGAAGATATTCAGCGTCTCCATACTCAGTGCCAGTGCCAGCAGTGCACCGACCAATGCCACCGGAATAGAAAACAATACTACGAATGGATAGATCACACTTTCATACAGCGCCACCATGATCAGGTATACCAACAGGATCGCTGTGATCAATGCCAGTCCCAGACTTCCAAAAGCATCGCCCTGGTTCTTTACGTCACCGAGGTATTCAATGGACACGCCTTCGGGTAGTTTTACGCTGGCTACTTTTTCTTTGATCTCTGTCGCCACTGTACCTGTCGGCCTGCCTGCCACGTTTGCATTCACCGTGATAGAGTTGAGCCGGTCACTGCGTTCCAGCACACTTTCACCTATTCCTTCTTTTATTTCGGCGAACTGACTCATCACAAATGTTTGCCCATCATTATTCGTAAATGAAAGATTTCTTACATTATTGATATCTGATCTGTTAAAGCGATCCAGGCTTACAAGAATGTCGTATTCATTGCCTGATTGCTTGAATTTACTCTTATCGTTTCCACTGAATGCATTCTGCAAAGCACCCCCTACCTGGCTGGCATTGAGCCCTAACAAGGTCATTTTCTCTCTATCCAATTTCACTTCTATCTGTGGCTTCGGGTCTTTTACTGAGAGCTGTACGAACTGTGTACCCGGCACACCCGCTGTAATCTTCATGTATTGCTCCGCCACACTCCGCACGTCTTTCAGGTTCACACCTTTCACGGCAATCTGGATGGGTGCTGTGCTGGCATTGCCCGTGATAGAAGTCGGTGATGCCGTTACCTTCACACCAGGGACGCTGGCAGTCAACTCACGCTGCATCATGATACCGAATTCCTCCGCTGTCATGTCTCGTTTCTTTGCATCTACAAGCGTCACGGTCAGCTCCGCCTTATTACTGTTATTACCTGTACCCGCCACACCACCTGTCAGGAAGCCGATACTGGAAAAGACCTTGTCTACTTCCGGTCTGGCAAGGATGTGTTTCTCCACTTGTTGTGTCAGCATATTTGTCTGGTAAATAGACGCATCCGGAGCCAATTCCAGGTTGATCATCAGCTCCCCCTGGTCTCCTGAAGGGATGAAAGCAGCGCCTACAAATCCTTTGACAACCAGCATAATAGAACCTATAATCAGAATGATCACACCGGATAACAGGTATCGTTTTTTATGCAGACTTACCTTCAATAATTTACCATAGTTTTCTTTGATCACATCAATAATATGTTCGAATCCCAGGTTGAGTCTACCCCACCAGGTATCTTTAGTAAGATGTTCCAATCTGCCGAAACGGCTGGCTAACATAGGCGTTACCGTGAAGGATACGAACAGGCTCATTAAGGTAGATATCACCACGACTAATGAAAACTCTCTTAAGATCATACCGATGATCCCACCGGCCATAGCCAGTGGCAGGAACACCACCACATCCACCAGTGTGATCGCCATGGCTGTAAAGCCAATTTCATTACGACCATCAAGGGCAGCCTGTTTCCGATCCGTTCCTGCTTCCAGGTGTCGATAAATGTTTTCCAGCACCACAATGGAGTCATCCACCAGAATCCCCACCACCAGCGAGAGCGCCATCAGCGTCATCAGGTTCAGCGAGAAGCCCAGCAGATACATGGCGATAAATGTAGGAATCATAGAAGATGGCAATGCCACCATCACAAACATAGAACTACGGAAGCTATGCAGGAAAGCCAGCATCACAACTCCTACGATGATCACCGCCAGCACTAAGTCTTCCATTACAGCATCCGCAGAGCGAAGGGTGTAGGTAGACTGGTCTGAGGATATCGTGAATTTTACTTTGCTGTCTTTATACTGTTGTTCAAGATTGGCAAATGCTTTCTTTACATCACGGCTTACATTCACGGCATTTGCATCTGATTGCTTCACGATCTGAATACCAATAGAAGGAAGCCCATTGATGTGGTTGATAGCCGTCGCTTTGGCAGTAGCATCCACAACTTCAGCTACATCTTTTAAAAATACGCTGCCGCCACCCGGACGTTGTACCACGATCAGCTCACTGATCTGTGACACTGAAGTCACGTTCGCATCATACTGGATGGTCACCTGCTGGTTCAGTGTCTCAATACTACCTGCAGGGAATGACTGGTTCGCATTGTTCACGGCATCTGTCACCTGCGTGATAGTGATACCGTAGGCATTGAGTTTACCCTGATCTACGTTTACCTGTATCTCACGTTCATCACCACCGATGATGTTTACCTGTCCTACACCGGATACGTTTTGTAAGATGGGGCGCAGTTGCTTATCGACCAGGTCATACAATGCACGGGGAGCGAGTGTAGAAGTAACACCGGCCTTCACCACCGGCGCTTCTTCCAGGTTTACTTTATTTACCAAAGGTTTATCGATATCCTTTGACAGGTCATTCTGTGCCTGATCTGCTTTACGCTGGATATCTGCTTCTGCTCTGTCGATGTTGGTACCACTCTTGAAGGTAATGACTACCTGTGATACACCTTCCTGTGATTTGGAGGTGATCTTATCCAGACCTTCTACAGAAGCAAAGGCATCTTCCAGTTTCTTTGTCACGGATGTTTCCACTTCAGAAGCGGAGGCCCCTGCATAGACTGTGCTCACTGTTACAGTAGGCACTTCCATCTTGGGCAGCAGGTTATAATTCAGGCTATGATAACATTCCAGTCCGAAAAGTATCAGCACCGTAAATATTACAAGTATTAATAGAGGCCGTTTTACGGCAATTTCTGCTATTGACATGAGGGTGCTTTTTTATTTTGACACACTGACTGGAGTACCATCTTTCAGGTTGATCTGACCGGAAGTAACGACGGAGTCACCTGCCTGCAAACCTCTGATCACCTGCATCAAACCTCCCATTTCAGTACCGGTCTGGATGATCTGCTGATGTACTACATTATTCTTCACTACATATACAGAAGCGTTCTTCACGCTCTCTGTCAGGGCTTCTCTCGGGATCACCAGGAATTGTTCCTGTGTCTTCCTCGAGAAGTCGGCGTATACGAATGTACCGGAGCGGAGGATGGACTGTGTGGCATTGTCCGTCATGATCTCTACCAGGTAGTTGTGTGTCTGATCGGCCTGTGGGCTGATAAAACTGATGGTACCGGAGAATTCCTTACCGGGATACACATCAGCGGTGATCTTTACTTTCTGCCCGTTTGTTACTTTGTAGACTTCTGCTTCTGTCAGGTTCACCTGTACTTTTGCTTTGTTCAGGTTTACGATAGTGGCGATCTCCGTACCTGCATTTACAAATACCCCCTGTTCTACCGGTTTAGCGCTGATGATCCCACTGGTAGGTGCTTTGATGGCGGCATCCGCGAGTTTCTTCCGGGCCTGGTCTACCTGGTTCAGGGCAGTCTGGTAGTTATTTTTTATTTCATTTACCTTCTCCTGTGTGGCGGCTTTTCCTTTCAGAAGTTCGGTGTAGGTATCGAGGTCATTACGGAGCTTAGCGGCATCTGTTTCTGCTTTTTGTAATTCCAGCTGTGCCTGTCGTGTATCCGTAATAGCGAGTACCTGTTCTTGTTTTACCTGGTCTCCCAGTTCAAAGCGCACCTGTGTAAGGGTACCGCCGCTCATGGCTACGACCTTTGCTTCTTTGAACGGTGCAATGTTACCGGTCTTTACAATGTTGATTTCGAGCAACTGTTCCTTTGCAACGGCTACCTTTACAGGTATCTGTACCTGGGTCACAGGTGCCTGCTTATTTTTTTCGTTCAGCTTTTTCTTATTGACAGCCAGTTTGTAAACGATCAATCCGATGATCAGGATAATGACTAAACTTACGATGTACTTCGTTTTCATATTGCTATTTATAGAGCCAGGTAAAAGGTCTTGAGTGATCCACCCGCTTTTTCGAGATCGATACGGGCGAGGAAGAAATTATATACGGAGCTCAGGTAATTGTTCTGCGCTTCTTTCAGTGAGTTCTGGGCATTGAGCCAATCGGTCATGTCCGTGGTACCTTTCTGGTATTGCAGATTGGTAGTGGTGAACACAGATTGCGCCAGTTCTATATTGCGCCGGTTATTGTCCATATTGCCCTGCTCCTGTATTACTTTGGTGCGGGCATTCTGGTATTCCATTGCGTATTTACCTTCGTCTATTTTTAATTGTTCGATTGCATTCAGGTGTTTGTATTTTGCCTGTGACGATTGCGCATTGCGCTTATAGAAATCGAGAATGGGAATACTGAGTTTGATACCTATGGCGGAATAAGTAGCCAGTGATTTGAAAGACTCATTCAGGTTATCGCCATAACCAACTGCACCATAACGGGCATATGCGGTGAGTCGTGGATAGATACCATTGCGGAGGCGCTGCTCATCTATGGCCAGCATTTTCTCATTGACCTGTGATATACGGAAATCCAGGCGGTTCGCAGCTGAAAAGGTATTCGCATCTGGCGCGGCGATAGCCAGGTTATTAAAGGCTTTAGCAGCTTCCACACTGTCTACAGTGATCGTATCAGTGAGCGGAAATCCCATTTCATATTTGAGCTGATTGTAAGATAAAGTAAGGTTACTTTCTGCAACGTGTATTTTAGACACGGTATTGTTGTAGTCAACGGTTACTTTGTCCAGTTCTTTCTGCAATACGGTGCCTCTGTTTACCTGCTGACTGGTGATGTCCATCTGTTCGTGGTAGTTGTCCAGATTCGTATGCAGGAGAGATAGCTGTTCCCTGTACACGAAGATCTGTGCAAAAGCACTGCTGATATTGTATATGATGGTCTCGTTATTCTGCTGCACATTCAGGTCGGCAGATTCCCTGTTATATTTATTCGCCTTGAGACCGGTGAGCAAAGACTGATCGAAAATGGTTTGATCCAGTTGTGCTACAGGGTTAGTATTGAATTTCTTGGTAAATGCAACACGAATATCGTGGTCGCCGAATATACCGGCAGGAATCACGGTTTCCTGTACTTTCAGGTTGTCGTCGATAGAGCCTGAGATACTAACACTGGGCAGGTAAGCGGCCAGTGCTTCGCGGGCTTTGGCATCTGCAGCTTTTTTATCATTGGCATACACAACATTGCTACGGTGGTTTTTCAAACCGTATTCAATGCAGCTCTTGAGTGTCCAGTTGTTCTGGGCATAAGAGGCACCATTGATTAGCAATAATCCTGCAATAAGTAGTTTTTTCTTCATCATATAACTATGCAATGAGACAAAACTACCGACTACATTTGCGCCATTTATTTAAATATGAATGAAAAGCGCAAATAGGGAAATGAAGTGAGCAAAAATGGAAATGAAGTGTCACTGCTCTATCCAGCGTAAAAAGTCCTGTGCCTTAAGGCGGCTTACGATAATCTTTTCCGGGGTTTTACAGTTCGTCTTGATTATCAATCTCCGGTTGAAGTAATGTTCAATATCCGTGATACTTTCCCTGTGTAATATAAATTGGCGGTTGGCCCTGAAGAAGTCATTGCGGTTCAGCATGTTCTCCAGTTGGTCGATGGTGTACTGGATCGTGTAATCCTGATCGTTGCGGGTATGGAGGGTGACCACACCATTGGCGGCATGTATATAGGCAAGATCGGTTACCTTGACGGGCACCATTTTCTCCCTGTAATGTACGAGGATGGTATGGCGGTAGGCATTTTCCATTTGGGTCATGGCCTTCGTCAGACTTTGCTGGTAGGTATTGTAATGGTCTTTGATACGATGAAATTTCTTCAGACTCCTTTCTACCTGGGCTTCTTCCAGTGGTTTTAGCAGATAGTCGATACTATTGGATTCAAAAGCCTGAATGGCATACTGGTCAAAGGCGGTACAGAAAATGATTGGCGCATTCACTGATACTTCGCGATAGATTTCAAAACATAGGCCATCGCCCAACTGGATATCTGAAAATATCAGGTCAGGTGCAGGGTTTTCCCTGAACCAACGGATGGCAGCCACTACAGAGGGCAATACCTGCAGAACGCGGATTTCGCTGTCGATATTGGTGAGGATGTCTTGTAATTCTCTGGCTGTTTTCCGCTCGTCTTCAATGATAATAACGTTCATGGCTAATGACTGGTAGATGTACAGTAAAACTTTCGTCGGTGTTGTCGATGGTAATTTGTTTATCGAACAATAACAGGAAGCGTTCGTTGATATTCTGCAAACCTAATTTGGTACTCTCTACGGGGTACTTTTTGGGCTGGCGGATATTTTTGACTGTGACTGTTTCATTTTCAATAAAGATCTCTATCAGCAAAGGTGTTTCCGGGGAGAGCGCATTGTGCTTAATGGCATTTTCTATTAAGAGCTGAATGGCTAAAGGTGGTATCAGGTAATTGTGATACTGCTCAGGAATATTGATCTGTACTTTCAGATCACCTTCGAAACGCTGATAGAGAATGTATAAATAAGAGTCGATAAAGTTCAGTTCATCAACGAGCTTCGTGATCTGGTGTTCATTGATGTTCAGCAGGTAACGATATACGTGGGATAGCTGCACCACAAAGTCCTTGGTGTCTTTATCATGAGCGATGTGCTTGAGCGTACTGAGAGAATTGAACAGGAAATGAGGGCTGATCTGTTGTTGTAAGGAGAGCAGCTGTGCACGGAGGTGAGCCTGCTTAAGATGCTCATTTTCAAGTTGTGTTTTTTGCAGCACGATGTTGACAGCCAGCGAGCTCCATACGATGTGACAAAACATACTGATAAAAAATGCACCGATGATGATGCGTAAAAAATCGGCATACGTATGATGAAATACCATGTCCTGAAATAAAAACCTGCTCGGAATTATAATTACTGAAAGGTAATTGAGACAAAATGCCACCAGCATGGCGGCGGCTATCCGGACAATGGGACGGAGTTGTTTGCTGACTCCTTTGGGCTCGTGTAACCTGAGAAACCCGTGTACCATCCAGCAGGCGAATGTAGTAATGGTAATCATGGAAAAGTACTCCAGGAACGTCCGGATATTGTGGAAGTTAAAATCCTTTAATCTCATCAGGACTGTTCCGCCGCCGAGGATGAAAATCATGATGAAACACCATTTTAACTGGTATGAGTGTGACATCTGCAAATGTACATACAAATTAAAATTACAGGGAAATTAAGGGGTTAAAATGCGCATAATGGGACTTGAAATGAACAAGGAGGAGATATGAAATGGAAAAACCCTGCCGAAGGCGATCGGCAGGTATTATGACGGTTGGCCAACTGCAATTACTCATGCGTTTTGTTATACTGTTCTTCCGTTACCTGTTCCATCCAATCTACGGGGGAACCATTTAGTTTTTCCTGTATGGCGATGTGGCTCATGCCAGTGGTGGCAGTAGCGCCGTGCCAGTGTTTTTCACCGGGGGTAAACCACACGACATCGCCAGGGTGAATTTCCTCCCGGGGGCCGCCTTCCTTTTGTACCCAACCACTGCCAGCGGTGACGATCAGGGTCTGTCCTAAGGGGTGAGTATGCCAGGCCGTACGGGCGCCGGGTTCAAAAGTGACCAGGGCCATGGCTACGCGGGCCGGATCGGGAGGATTATTTAAAGGATCAATTCTAACAGACCCAGTGAAGTACTCGGCGGGGCCTTTTCCTGATGGCTGAGTGCCGGTTCTGATTATTTCCATGACTATTCTAACAAGTTTTCTTGCCACAAAGTTATGGCGTGTTTTTGGGAGGGGATTAACGATATTCAAATAGAAGCTTAAGAAAATCAAATAATCTGCTCTATTTTGTAAAATTCCTCCCCTATAGAACTTTAATCATTTGTTTAAATCAATATTTTAACTTTACCTTTGTACAATCATGGAAGAGAAGAGCATTTCAACGGAAGAAAAGATTAAAGCCGCCGCCAGGACTATTTTCACCAGAAAAGGGTATGCCGCTACCAAGACCCGTGACATTGCAGAAGAGGCTGGGATGAACCTGGCCCTGTTGAATTATTACTTCCGTAGTAAGGAAAAGCTGTTTTCAATTGTGATGGCTGAAAACCTGAAAAAGCTGTTTGGCATACTGGCGCCGACCCTGAATGATAAAAGTAAATCGCTGGATGAGAAGATTGCTTATATCGCCACCAGTTATATCGATATGCTTTTTCTGAATCCGGACCTGCCTTTATTTGTGCTGAGTGAATTGAGGCAAAACCCTGTCTGGCTGCGGGAGACGCTGAATGTAGATGCCTATGTGATCGGGTCCCACTTTATGCAGCAGTTACAGGAGAAAAAGAAAGATATCAATCCGATACATTTCCTGATGTCGTTTTTGGGGATGCTGATCTTTCCATTTGCCGCCCGGCCCATACTGCAGGGAACCGCAGCATTAACTGATGAACAGTATAATCAGTTAATGGAAGAACGTAAGAAGCTGATTCCCATCTGGCTGAAATGCATGCTTGAATAAGCTGCATTTTTTTTGCCCACGCCTTAATCATTTGATTAAACAATATGTTTAAATATGAAATACTACGTCCTGCTACTATTATTTTCGTTGTCTGCCAGGGGGCAACTCACCTTGCCGGAATGCCACCGGCTGGCGGAACAGCATTATCCGCTGACGAAAAGATATGACCTGATCAGCAAATCGGCGGCGTACACGATTGACAACCTGAAAAAGGGATACCTGCCGCAGTTTTCCCTGAATGCACAGGCCACTTACCAATCTGCCGTGACGCAGATACCGATCAGCATTCCGGGGGTGAACATACCAGCCTTGAACAAGGACCAGTATAAGGCCACGGCGCAACTGGACCAGGTGATTTATGATGGAGGTGAAATTGCGAAACAGCAGGAGCTGCAAAAGAGCAATGAAGCCGTGTCAAGGCAGCAGTTGCAGGCAGATCTGTATGCGCTCAAAGACAGAATTAACCAGCTGTATTTTGGGATTCTGCTGGCGGATGAACAGTTGAAACAAAATGACCTGATGCTGGCAGACCTGCAACTGGGGTTGAAGAAAACACAGGCAGCGCTGGATAATGGGACGGCTTTTCGGAGTAATGCAGATCTGATCAATGCAGAAATACTGGCTACCCAGCAACATAATATTGAAATTGCCAGTAGCCGCGAGGCTTATGCTAACATGCTCTCTTTATTTATTGGTGCTCCGGTCACCTCGTTGGAGAAACCAGCTTCTTTATCGCTCAACGATAGCATTCATCGTCCGGAATTATTATCCTTTGATGCGCAACAGAGATCTTTACTGCTACAGGATCAGCTATTGACGGTAGGTACCCGGCCCAAGGTTGGTTTCTATATTCAGGGGGGATATGGCCGACCAGGATTGAATATGCTGGACAATAGTTTTCGGGCTTACTATCTCGGAGGTATTCGCTTCAGCTGGTCTCCTTCAGCCTTTTACACCCTGAAGAAAAAGAGAGCGCAGATCGTCGTAAACCAGCAGGAAATAGCGGTACAAAAAGAAACCTTCTTGTTTAACACAGCTATGACTGTACAACAGGAATCTGCGGCAGTGAACAAATACCAGCAATTAATGACGTCTGACGATGCAATTATCAAATTGCGTTCACAGGTCAAAACTGCGGCTATCGCCCAATTGGAGAATGGCGTGATCACCGGCAATGACTTTCTGAAAGAAGTAAATGATGAAAATCTGGCCAGACAAAATAAGTCCCTCCACGAAATGCAATGGCTGCTCTCACAATATAATCAACAAACTACTACAGGTAATCTATGAAAAAGCATCTAATCATACTCATACTCGTCGCTGCTACCCTCTCAGCTTGTAATAAAAAAGAAGCAGCATACGACGCATCCGGAACTTTCGAAGCAGTGGAAACGATTGTATCTGCAGAGGCTTCCGGCAATATCAAATCACTGGATGTTGAAGAAGGACAAGTGCTGAAAGCCGGTCAGGTAGTGGGTTATATCGACAGCATTCAACTCATACTGAAAAAGAAACAATTACAGGCACAGATCAGTGCAGTACTGAGCGGCCGTCCGGATATCTCTGCACAAACTGCCGCTTTGCAGGAACAACTGAGACAGGCAGAAAGAGAAAGAGATCGTACGGAGAATTTACTCAAAGCAGATGCTGCGACCCGCAAACAACTGGATGATGCAGTTTCACAGGTAGCTATTGTGAAAAAACAAATCGCCGCGACACAGTCTTCTCTCGGTATTACGACTACCAACCTAAAAGATCAGGCAGCCCCTTTACAGGCACAGATCCAACAAATCGATGATCAACTGGATAAATGCAGACTAACAAATCCTATTGATGGCACTGTCCTTACCAAGTATGCAGAAGCAGGCGAAGTAACGAGTCCCGGCAAGGCCGTATACAAGATCGCTGCTTTGAATACCATCATTTTAAGAGCTTACCTGAAGGGGGATCAGCTGTCTCTTGTAAAACCTGGTCAACAGGTGAAAGTATTGGTTGATAACATGAAGGATCAAACAGGCACCATCGAATGGATCAGTAATAAAGCAGAGTTCACCCCTAAGACGATTCAGACAAAAGAAGAAAGAGCCAACCTCGTATATGCCCTCAAAGTGCGCGTGCATAATGACGGGTTTCTGAAAATAGGGATGTACGGAGAGATAAAATTATAACTTATGGATGCTATAATCGTCAACAACCTGCGTAAAGTGTACCAGGATAAAACAGCCGTGGATGATGTATCCTTTGCTGTAAAGAAAGGGGAGCTATTTGGCCTGATCGGCCCTGATGGCGCGGGCAAGACGAGTATCTTCCGGGTATTGACCACCTTGTTACTACCAGATGGAGGAAGTGCTACCGTAGATGGTTTTGATGTGGTCCGCGATTATAAAGCGATCCGCAAACGGGCGGGATATATGCCCGGGAAGTTTTCGCTGTACCAGGACCTGACCGTGGAAGAGAACCTGAATTTCTTTGCAACGGTGTTTAATACCACCATAGCCGAGAATTATGATTTGATAAAAGACATCTATGTACAGATCGAGCCTTTCAAAAAAAGGCGGGCAGGGAAACTCTCCGGTGGAATGAAACAAAAGCTGGCATTGTGCTGTGCGCTCATCCACCGGCCATCGGTGCTGTTTTTAGATGAGCCGACAACGGGTGTCGATCCCGTATCCAGAAAGGAATTCTGGGAGATGTTGCGGCAATTGAAAAAACAGGAGATCACCATCATTGTGTCTACACCTTATATGGATGAAGCAGATCTATGTGATAGAATTGCATTGATACAGGATGGAAAAATATTGTCTATTGATACCCCATCAGACATCGTGCATGCATTTGCAGACAAATTGTATGCAGTGAAAGCGGACCAGATGCACCCGTTGCTCAAAGCCCTGCAGGCATCTTCGCTTGTTAAAGACAGCTATGCATTTGGAGAATATGCGCATGTAATTTTTGAAGGCGATCTGCAACAGGAGCTAACTTCACAGGATTTGACAGGAATAGAGATAAAACCTACACCCGTGACTATTGAAGACTGTTTTATTAAACTATTGAAAGATGATCAAAACAGATAAACTAACCAAGCGCTTCGGCGATTTCATTGCAACAAATGAAATCACTTTTGAAGTAGCCAAAGGCGAGATCTTCGGATTCCTGGGCGCCAATGGTGCAGGCAAAACAACCGCTATGCGCATGCTCTGCGGACTGTCCACACCGAGTTCGGGCAGTGCGACCATCGCGGGTTTTGATGTCTATAAACAAACGGAACAGATCAAAAAGAACATCGGGTACATGAGCCAGAAGTTCTCCTTATATGAAGACCTGACGGTAACAGAGAATATCCGGTTCTTTGGTGGTATTTATGGTTTGAGCAATCAACAACTTAAAACCAAGAGTCAGCAACTGATCCATGACTTAGGCCTTGAAAAAGAAGCGAAGAAACTAGTGGGTTCCCTCCCACTCGGCTGGAAACAAAAACTATCATTTTCTATAGCTGTATTGCACGAACCGAAGATCGTATTCCTGGATGAACCAACTGGCGGCGTAGATCCTATTACCCGCAGACAATTCTGGAACCTGATCTATGATGCGGCAGACAGCGGCGTAACAGTATTCGTGACCACCCACTACATGGACGAAGCAGAATATTGTAACCGTATTTCTATTATGGTGGATGGTCGTATTAAAGCGTTGGACACACCCCATAACCTGAAGAATACATACCATGCTTCCAGCATGGATGAAGTCTTTTACGCACTGGCCCGCAGTGCAAAACGTAGCGAATGATATGAAACAGTTGTATACCTTTATCAGGAAAGAATTTGCACATGTACTGAGAGACAGGAAGACCCTTCTGATCCTCTTTGGCTTGCCGATCGTGCAGATCCTGATCTTTGGCTTTGCCCTGACGAATGAAGTCCGGAATGCGAAGATTGTGATCTATGATCAGGCACAGGATGTGGCTTCGCAACAACTGATCAGTAAAATTGAAGCCAGCCGTTATTTCGATATTGCCTATGCGGTGATGGATCGTTCGGGTATTGATGCTGCTTTCAAAAAGGGCGATATCAGACTGGCAGTGATCTTCCCACAGGGATTTAATAATGACCTGTTGCATACACACCATGCGCAGATCCAGATCATTGCTGATGGGGCTGGCCCGAATACAGCCACAACGCTGACCAGTTATATTACGTCGATCATACAGGATTATATGGCGGCACAGGAGCCTTTCCAGATAAGTCCTCAGATCAGGTATTTGTATAACCCGCAATTGAAAGGTGCGCCGAACTTTGTACCGGGGGTCATGTCGCTCGTACTGATGCTGGTATGTGTGATGATGACGGCAGTGTCGATTGTGCGCGAGAAGGAAACAGGTACGATGGAAGTACTGCTGGTATCGCCTTTTAGTCCACTGATGGTGATTATATCCAAGGCCATTCCGTACCTCCTGCTGTCATTGATCAACGTAACCACCATTTTACTCCTCAGCACCTTTGTGCTAAAATTACCCATCAATGGCAGTATACCATTATTGTTTGCAGAAAGCACCTTATTTATAATTACCTGTCTGACGCTGGGGATCTTCATCTCAGTAAAAACAAGTTCGCAGCAGGTAGCGATGCTGATCTCACTGATGGGTATGATGCTGCCTACGATCCTCTTTAGCGGGTTTATGTTCCCCGTAGAGAACATGCCACTCCCCTTGCAGTTGATTAGCAATATCGTGCCTTCTAAGTGGTATTATAATATTGTGAAGGCGATTATGATCAAGGGGCTGGGATTCTCTGCCGTGTGGAAAGAAACACTGATACTGGCAGGTATTACAGTGGTTTTATTATTCGTGAGCTTTAAAAGTTTCAAAATCAGGTTATCATGAGAACGATCCGGTTTTTATTACAAAAAGAATTCAGGCAGATCTTTCGTAACCGTTCTATCCTTGTGATGGTGCTGGTGATGCCGGTGATGCAGTTGTTTATCCTGCCTCTGGCCGCGAATTATGAGGTAAAGAATATTAACCTGGCGATCATTGACAATGACCATTCTTCATATTCGCAGAAACTGATCAGCAAGATCACCGCTTCAGGATATTTCAAATTAACGGGGTATGTATTTTCTTATAAAGAAGCCCTGCATTTGATTGAAAAAGATAAAGCAGATCTGTTGCTGGAGATACCGCATAACTTTGAGAAAAATCTGGTCAGGGAGAACCGTGAGCAGTTGTTTGTAGCGGTCAACGCCATCAATGGCACCAAAGCCAGTCTGGGCGGCGTATACCTGAATAGTGTGATCAGGGATGAAAATAATGACATCCGGCTACAGCTGGTAGAACCTGCGCGTTTTCAATCACAGCCCATGGTGGAAATCGTTTCGTCTAACTGGTTCAACCCACACCTGGATTATCATTTATTTATGGTACCTGGAATACTGGCTATACTGGTCACAATGATCGGTGGTTTCCTCACGGCATTGAATATTGTAAAGGAAAAAGAAGTAGGTACCATAGAGCAGATCAATGTAACACCTATTAAGAAACATCATTTTATACTGGGAAAGCTGATTCCATTCTGGGTATTGGGCAATGTCGTATTCACACTGGGTTTGATTGTAGCAAGGGTAGCATATGGAATAGTACCATTGGGAAATATCTTTTTACTCTATGGTTTTATCTGGGTATACCTGTTGGCAGTATTAGGTTTTGGCCTGCTGGTATCAACGTATTGTGACACGCAACAGCAGGCGATGTTCATTATGTTCTTCTTTGTAATGATCTTTATTTTGATGGGTGGTTTGTTCACTTCTATTGATAGTATGCCAGACTGGGCACAGGTGGTGACAAAGTTCAACCCGGTGAGTTACCTGATAGAAGTGATGCGTATGATCGTATTGAAAGGCAGTGGTATCCGCGATGTGCTGCCTAAACTGGGTGTGATATTGATCTTTGCTTTTGTATTGAATACGTGGGCGGTATTGAATTATAGAAAGACTAATTAAAAGGATCAGAAAAGCGTGGATCTGTGATAAGGTTGGGGGCCATTAAGATATAACAGCCCCGTTATATAGCAAAATTTCTTTCATTCTTTACAAATGCAGTGACGAATTTCCACCATTAACCATTATCACTTGTCACCGTAATTTTTCCTTTGTCTGAAATGGTGAATGCTTTATGTACTTCCGTCTTTTTATTTTCTGCACCATAATAATACTGAACTACCTGGATGGTCGTGTCATTTACCACCTGGTAATTGCCTCTGGAATAGTTACTATCCCTATTACTGCCCCTGTTATCGCAAATGATCTGACTATCGGTGAGCGTACTGGTAGTGGTATCAACAATATACATTTTGTATGTACCAATTTGATGATGAACAAACACTGCACAATACTTTCCTGATTTACGTACTTCCAACCCGGTGAAATTCATATCCGGAGCGGTTGTATCTTCTTTCAGGTAATGATGTACCTGGCTATTGGATAAGGGTAACTTTGCAACGACACTATCCCGGAAGGCGGCACCGGTGTCGTGAGGTCCAAATGGTTTACAGGCAGCTAACAGTAATAATAAAGGGTAAAATTGACGAGGTTTCATGTTATTGGTTATTATGTGTCTCAGTGATTTTTCCTGTGCTTGAAATGGTAAATGTAGTACGGACTAACTGTTCCGGTTGCTTACTTCCCTCCGGAGCAAAATCTTTTTCAACAATCTCGATGGTGGAATCATTGACGAATTCATAATCACAGCTGCTACCACCATAACCTCCGTCTGCATCAGAATTATAACCAATAATAGAATGATCTAACAGGGTATAAGAAGCGCTGTCTAATGTATACAATTTATACGACCCATATTCAAAGTTAATGATCATTAAATACATGTTTCCCAATCGCCGCAGCTCATGCCCTACCAGCGGTTTGTAAGGTCCGGTGGTATCATCCTTCAGATAAAAGGATCGCTGCCTATTGGTCAGTTCCATCTGTTCTGCCACACTATCTCTGAAATTATCAAATACCCTGTTGTCAGCCTCAAAATCATGATTGACCCGGGGCATTGTTACGGAATCGGAATTGACCGTATCTTTTACTACATCTTCTTTCACCTGCGGCCCTTGTGAATGGCAGGCTGTCAGCAAAATTAATAAAGGATAAAAACGACTTAGTCTCATAGGTTTATTTCAAATCTTTTTAATTCTGCCAGTACAGCATCCCGCTGCTCCCATTTATCAAATGCTTCTTTTTTGATGTAAGTGAAATTCAATGCATACGCGGGAGAGTTTTCATCGGAGGTTACTAATCCAAATCCAAAGATCTCCTCCCCTGGCCAAATAGGCTCCTCTGTTAACTTACAAACAAAGGGCATAGGCACTTTGGTAAATTGAATCGCCTTTTCTGCCAATGGGTGGGTTAGCAGACAACTTTTGTGAAATACTTTATCATTAAAAAAATCCAGTGGTTCCTTCCTGTTGCTCACAAATGGAGGGAACAAATATGCCTCTGCAGCAATAATCACCTTGCCACAGATCGGACATTTGGATTTGCCTTCGAGAAATATCGCCATCAGAATTCATTTATAGTGATCACTTCCGCCTGAAAGGGGAATACTTTTTCAACCAATACATCATGCAATGCAGGATCCCGGTCAGTACAACAAGCAGCCAGCACTGTGATACGATAATCCTTATCCGCCGCTTCGCGCAGGGTAGATAATACGACCCCACTGCTAGCCACCCCTGTAAGGATCAGGTGCTGTATCCCCTGCGCTCTCAATACCACTTCCAGGTCACTTCCTGTAAAAGCGCTGATCCGGCGTTTGATAACAATAATTTCATTTTCCAAAGGCGCAATAGCAGCATCTATCGCCATCTATCGCCATCGCTTCGCTCTGGCCACCGCCAGCGCCGCCGGAACGGGTTTTGCTGGCGCCAAATACTTTATTATTCATACTGATCTCAGGCATACCAGGACGAAAACCTACTACGACATAGATGACCGGAATATTTATACTGCGCGCGATGCTGATCGCTTTACTGACATTAGTGATGGCATTGTTATAATCGGGTAACTGGCGAATGACAGCATTTTGCACGTCCATTACTAACAGGGCGTTCATTATGTCTTAGATTTTTCGAACCTAAATTTATAATATTTCCTTAAACCTACCCGGTAGATTATTATTTATCTTTGTGACATGAAATATAGCACACCGGTTCAGAAGAGAGATCAGCCAGACGATTCGTATAAATTTCAGCCTTTGCCTGCCCCAACAGGGCCTTTCCCTTACCAACTTGATATAGCGCAGGTGATTCCGGACATCAATACACAGAAGATGACTTTTCACCTTGCAGGTGATACAGGTAGTATCAGAAGCACTGATTTTCAGCGGAAAGTGATTACAGCCATGCAGGCGCAATTTGAACAGGACAATCCTCCACAATTTTTATTTCACCTGGGCGATGTGGTATATAACCATGGTGAAGCCAGTCAATACTACAGGCAATTCTTTGGTCCGTTTCAAAACTATCCGGCACCGATATTTGCTATAGCAGGTAACCATGACAGTGATGTGAATCCGGCGGCGCCACCTTATCATAGCCTGGAGCCTTTTGTGAAAGTGTTTTGTGATACGGCACCGAACACCGTACCATTCAGCAATGATATAGCGCGGAAAAGCATGATACAGCCAAATGTCTACTGGACACTCAAAACGCCTTTGGCGAACATCATCGGCATGCATAGCAATGTGCCAAAATTCGGTATTGTTACACCTGAACAACAGGAGTGGCTGAAAGCCGAACTACGTAGTGCAGATGCAGAGCGGCCGGGCAAAGCCCTTGTTCTTTGTATTCACCATGCACCTTATTCTGCAGATATTAATCACGGATCCAGTATTCCCATGATCACTTTGCTGGAAGGGATCTTTGAAGAGACAGGTGTGCGTCCGGACATAGTGTTTAGCGGGCACGTACATAATTACCAGCGATTGGTGAAAAAATATAATAGTGGACGTTCTGTTTGCTTTGTAGTAGCCGGTGGTGGCGGGTATGATGAATTACATCCGATAGCAGAATTGTCTGATACAAGATTTACGAATAAGCTGGATCTTTTTGAAGGTGTTACCCTGGAAAATTATTGCGATCAGCTGCATGGATTTCTACGGTTTAGTATAGAGAAGACAGGGGTGCAGCTGGTAATGAAAGGAGATTATTATTCAGTTGCGGATGATGGAGTTGTTACAATGGAAGATCAGTTTGAAATAAAGCTTTGACCCATACGGGCCAAAGCTTTTATTGCTGAAAGGCTATTTATTTCTAAAAGGCGAAGCCGGTAACCCCTCCTGATTGTACAAATTTACCACCGGTACATTACTCCATCCATACCGCACCCATGTAGGATGCAGCACATGCTCGCTTGACAAGGTTATCTTATTCCCATGAATAACCGCCTCCGCAGGATAATAGCCCTCTCCATTGCTGATCTCAAAACCCGTCAGCTTTCCTCCCTTTGCCACCAATCCTTTTCCTGCATGAGAAAAACTAACCGTTATCTCATCTTTCCCCTGACTGAATTTCTCAAACACAGGTCCGCTATACTCCCCTTTTACACCATATACCACGCCACCTGCGGCAATGGCCAGCCGTTCTCCTACAGGTTGTTTATGAGGGGGATGAATATCGGCGGAGTCTCCGCAGTCAGTGGTCACTATCAAAGCTGTTTTCCTGACATTTTTAACCACCAAAAACTGCGCTTCTCTGATCTCAGGCCTCATACCCTTGTGCGGGGCAATCTGGACAATTAAAAAAGGTAATTCGGGCTGTTTAAATTCCATCCTCCAATTCCTGATCAGGGTCGTTAATATTTCCGGGTATTGCTCCGCACGGTCACTATTTGACTCCCCCTGGTACCAGGCCACTCCCTTGATGGCATAAGGCAGCAATGGGTAGATCATACCATTAAACAAACCTCCCATGCATTGTCCCTGTGGTTTCCAACCGGCACTGGCGATGGTCTTTGCATAATTTCCAATCATCTCTTTCAGTTTCGGATTGGCTTCCAGCGCGGCCACACTGGTCCAGTCTTCTGCCGGTGTACCGCCAAAGGCAGAGAAAATAATCCCTACCGGCACCTGCATTTTTGCATAGAGATTCTTTGCAAAGAAATATCCTACAGCCGTGAAGTCACTCACCGTCTGCGGACTACATACCGTCCAGTGATTATTGACATCCGGGATCGTTTCTTTCGAATACTTCAGGGGTACATAATACTCCCTGATCAGGGGATAATTAGCGGCATCCCGCTCCTGCTCCCAGTTATAGATCGGCTGCTGTGGCGGGCGTGGACCCAGCTGGCGTTCCATATTTGACTGGCCGCTGCACAACCATACTTCGCCGACCAGCACATCCTGGATGTGAACAGTATCAATGCCACTGTAAATCGTCATTTCCTGACCTGATGAAACATAAGGCAATGGCTGCAAACTCACCATCCATTTGCCTTGTAACGTCTTTGCAGAAACGGACTGACCATTGAACTGCACCGTAACCAGTGCCCCTTCATCTGCCGTACCCCATACAGGAACAGCGACTCCTTTTTGCAGCACCATATGATCAGTGAACAGGCTAACGGGTTTTAAGGTAGCATAGGCATTTGAAAAACAGGCTACAAACACCAGTGGAATTATTAAAGACCTAAACATTGTAAATTCATTTAGACAGGGAATTTATATAATTTGCGATCATGTACGAAGTATTTCTCAGCAAAGTCAATGAAAAAGTGGCCCTCACCTCGCAGGAAGAAGCAGAAATAGTAGCACATCTAACCCTTAAAACCCTGCGGAAACGCCAGTTTTTCCTACAGGAAGGAGACATTTGCCGCTATATTGCCCTGGTCGAAAAAGGTACACTCAGGACTTATGTGACGGATCTGGAGGGTCATGAGCATATTACGGCTTTTGCGCTGGAAGGATGGTCACTGGGAGATCTGTGTAGTTTTCTCAGGGAAGAACCTGCTACCCAAAACATTGAGGCGCTGGAAGATTGTGAGTTATGCCTTATCAGCCGCCCTGCCCACGAAGAACTGCTACTGAAAATGCCGAAGTATGAGACGTATAACCGTATACTCATGACAGAGGCATACATCGCCCTGCAAAAAAGAACCCGGGATATGATCAGTCTTTCGCCGGATGAGCAGTACAAAGCCTTTGTAAATGTATACCCCAATATTGTACAACGAGTGCCGCAACATATGATCGCTTCTTATCTGGGATTGACCCCCGAAACCCTCAGTCGCATCAAAAGCCGTATTTCCCAGCATAAATGATTTTTAGCATCCCTGATGGCCATTCATCTTCTTCATAAAAAGCCGTATTTCCCAGCATAAGTAATTTTTAGCATCCCTGATGGCCATTCACCTGCTGTATCAAAAGCCGTATTTCCCAGCATAAGTAATTTTTAGCACCCCTGATGGCTATTCACTTTCTGCATAAAAAGTTCGATTTCCCAGCATAAGTAATTTCTTGATCCAAATCATTGGGACCAACCTCCTTCATGTGGTACTTTTGTATAACATGAAACGCAATCAATTCATTAAATCGATATTAACAGGAGTATTTGGTATGACAACGCTATCAGCATTCAGGAACTTTACTGATTCATTACAGGAAGACGACCATCTGATGCCCGTTTTATTCATCGGACATGGTTCTCCTATGAACGGTATTGAAGACACTGAATTTAGCAGAAGATGGACACAGATGGGCAAGGAAATTCCAACTCCCAAAGCCGTATTGGTGATCTCCGCCCACTGGTATACCCAGGGTACGAAGATCACTGCCATGGAGCATCCTAAAACCATCCACGATTTTGGCGGGTTTCCGAAGGAACTCTTCGCCGTGCAATATCCGGCTCCCGGTAGTCCGGACCTCGCCAGAGAAACGGCTTCCCTGATTCACGCTTCCCTCGATCACGACTGGGGGCTGGATCACGGTACCTGGACGGTGGTAAGACATATGTATCCAGAGGCAAACATCCCGGTGCTGCAATTGAGTATAGACTATTCCAAAGGTCCGCAATATCATTACGACCTGGCGAAAGAACTGTATGCCCTGCGCAGGAAAGGCGTACTGATCATCGGCAGCGGCAACCTGGTGCACAACCTGAGAATGGTGGCATGGGATCGCCTTGATGATAAGGAATATGGGTATGACTGGGCACTGGATATCAATAACCAGTTCAAACACCTCATCAGCAGCCGTGAACACAAGCCGCTGATCAACTATACACAACTGGGTAAAGGCGCTTTGCTGGCAATTCCTACACCGGATCACTATCTCCCATTGATGTATACACTGGGACTGGAATCTAATAAGGATAATATCTCATTCTTTAACGATAAAGCGGTAGGTGGTTCGCTGACCATGACTTCCGTGAAATTCGGTTAATATGCCTTTGTATTACTATCTGGTTGCCCTTTTGCCATTTTTAAAACAAGTGAACAGCATGGAATATTTGATTCATGAGCCAACAGTAAAGACAGAAAAAAAGAAAGCGTTAATTCTCATGCATGGTGTGGGGAGTAATGATAAGGACCTGTTTAGTCTGGTCGATTATTTACCAAAGGATTATTATGTGATTTGTCCGCAAGGACATTTTGCAATGGGTGGTGGCAGATATGCATGGTATAATGTAGACTTCTCTACAGGTAAGCCAGTGTATAATGTACAGCAGGAAAAGGAAAGCAGGGAGCTGATCAGGCAGTTTGTGGGAGAGATGAAGGCAAAGTACCATTTGGATGAAGTGTATTTAGGTGGTTTTAGCCAGGGGGGTATTATGAGTTATACGGTAGGGTTGAGTGATCCTAAGCTGGTAAAGGGGATTATTATTTTAAGTAGCAGGATACTGGAAGAAGTAAAGCCCGTTTTGGTGAAACAGGCACCTGAATTGCAGGTGTTTGTATCGCATGGTACGGCCGATGGTACGTTGGGGATCCATTATGCAAGAGAGGCCAAGGAGTTTTTGGAAGGGATGCATGTGCAACTGAGCTATCATGAGTATGGAATGGGCCACCAGATCAATCAGCAGGTGTTGGAGGATTTGAATAAGTGGCTGGCAGCGCAGCAATAAGTTGGCAGGGAATTATAGGATTCGAATAAATGGCTGGCAGTACAGCAATAAGTCGACAGGGAATTATAAGCCTCCATAACTGGCGTTATCGAAAGTGAATGCCGCCCGGATGGATCTGCAGGTTTCCCGGTATTTGAACGACTATTTGCATTTCTGGATTTTTTTTTGTCACTTAGAGAGATAGAACGCTCAAAGTGACCATTCAGAAAATATTCCTCTCCGCCCATTTCATGGTGCTGCTAGGGTTGGTAGTCTTCACCTTCCTGCCTTTTTATACCCTTTCACATACATTTCCCATCGAGGTCTGGTTCAAACAGCTCTCTTTGTTCCTCTATTGGACAGGCGCCTATTTTCTGGTAATTAAGGTCTTGCTACCGAAATTATTATACCGGAATAAAGGCGCCTTGTTTGCTTTGGTACTATTGGCCGTACTCTTTGGGGCATCTATATTAAATAACCGGTTCGATAATGCCATCCGCTTTACAGAAGTCGTAGAAAAGAACCTTCCCGCCAGCAACGCCGGCAATACCTCTCCTACAGGCGATATGGGGGCCGTGTTGATGACAATTTTGGTCTGCGGCATTGGCGTGATCATCGTCATTACCCAAAAGATCCAGCAGGACCAGCTCCAAAAGATCAGTAGCGAGCTTGCCTTTCTGAAAACACAGATTAACCCGCACTTCTTCTTTAATGTCTTACACACTATTTACGGACTAACAGACCAAGATACAGCGAAAGCGAAAGATTCTATCTATACGCTTTCTCATATGATGCGGTATGTATTGTACCATAGTGAAAATACAACACTGGAAAAAGAGCTGGAATTTGTAGAAAGTTATAATAAGCTGATGCGATTGCGGGTACCACCTGATGTACAGATTATCTTTGAAAAACCCGCTTTTATTGAGGACGTGCCCATAGCGCCGATGATCATTCTCCCTTTTATAGAAAATGCTTATAAGCATGGGATCAGTAGTATATACCCCAGCTTTATCTTTATGAGCGTCGCCCATACCCACAATCTAATAGAAATAGAAGTCCGCAATTCCTCGTTCGGTTCCGGAGGGGGCGAACTGGAAGAAAGCAACGGTATCGGACTAACCAATACACGCCGCCGCCTCAACCTGCTATATCCAGGTCGGCATACCCTGGTCGTAGACGATAATAAAGCGAACAAAGAATTCAGCATACACTTAAAACTGGCCATCGCATGATACTCAACTGCATCGCGGTAGATGATGAACCAATAGCATTGGATATAATTACGCAATATATTGCCATGACACCTTCATTGCAACTAGCGGCCAAATGCAACAGCGCAGTGGAAGCTATGAAAGTATTGCATTCACAACCAGACATTCAATTGATCTTCCTCGACATCCGCATGGCAGACCTTAGTGGTATGGACATGGCAAAGATCATTGCACAATCAGAGCAGCGGCGGAATACCCGCGTGATCTTTACAACCGCCTTTGACAAATATGCATTGGAGAGTTACAAAGTAGCCGCACTGGATTATCTCGTAAAGCCATTTAGTTATACCGATTTTTCAAGAGCGGTGACAAAAGCATTGGAGTATTTTGGAATGGGAGTAGCTGCCCCTGTCGTTGTAAGTGAAAAACAGCATATCTATTTCAAAGTGGAATACCAGCTGGTAAAAGTACTATTGGATGACATCCTTTACATTGAAGGATTAAAAGACTATGTAAAAGTTTACCTTGATAATGAAGACAAACAACTCATGACCCTGACCAGTCTCAAAGCACTGGAAGACAAGCTCCCTCCTGCCCGGTTCCTGCGCCTTCACCGGTCATATATCATTAACCTTGATAAAGTACGGGCTACTACCAAAACTTCGGTGCAGATCCATCAACTGACCATCCCCATTACAGAACAATATAAGGTCGTATTCCAGGATTTTCTGAGTAAGTGGGTATAACCCCTATCTATTTTTAATCCCTTCCTATCGGTTCCCGACCTTGTCGTATCGAACCTGCTTTTTTAGACCATTGCTCCTTACTTTCTTTGGGGCATGATCAGAAATGCTATCCTTATATTTTGTTTACTTGTTGGGCGACCTACAACAGCACAGGTCAGATGGGATCTGGCTACCTGTATTGCATTTGCCCAAAAGAACAATATACAGGTCAATACCCAGCGGTACAATCAGCAAACAGCACAGCAGAACTATTACCTGTCCAAATCGGCCCAATTACCCAGTTTGTCCGGCTCCGCTACACAGTATTTCCAGAAGCACCTCAATATTGGATCATATACTTTGAATACGGCACTCACCCTTTATGAAGGTGGCTACCTGCAAAAAGACATACGGCAGAAACAACTTTCCCTCGAAGCAGCGAATCAAAATGTAATGGCTACTGAGAATGATATCACTCTAAATATTATTCAATACTACCTCACTATATTATTGGATAAGGAAACCGCAGTATACCAGCAAAATGTAGTGAATACCTCAAAGGCACAACTGGAACAGGGAGAGCAAAAGCTTGCTGTGGGAAGCGTGGCGCGAAAAAATGTCACCCAACTCAGATCGCAGTTAGCCAATGATGAATATAGCCTGATCTCTGCGGAAAATACCATCAAACAGGACCTGCTGTCACTAAAACAATTATTACAATTACCCACAGAAGTTCAGTTTGAAATTGCTACACCAGATACGATCATTTCAAAAAGTGAAGTTCCTTCACTGGCAGCGGTACAGGAGTATGCTTTAAATAACCGTCCGGAAGTAAAAGAAAACCAGTTACAAATACAGGTGGCGCAGTTGGGGCTTGCTAAAGCAAAGGCGGGTTATTATCCTACACTGAGTGTGAGCGGCACGATTGGGAGTAGTTATTTCAATGATATTTCCGGGTTAGGAAATGGTTTTTATAAGCAGGCAGGCATTTCATTATCAGTTCCCATCTTTTCTAAAAGACAAAACAAGACCAATATAGAAAATGCAAAGATCAACATTGGTCAGGCACAGATCAATCTGAATGATACAAAGACAACACTGGCCGCTAATATTGAAAAATACTACCTGAATGCGATCAATGCACAAAGCCAGTTTACAGCAGCAGAACAGGCTTTTAAATACAATGAAGAGGTGTATAATATTGCTAATCAGGAACTGGCATTAGGCGTGTCTAATATGGTAGAATACCTGCAGCAAAAGGAATTGTATGTACAGGCCCTGCAACAGTTTATACAGGCGAAATACAATGCAGCACTGACGATAAAAGTTTACGAATTCTTTTATAATCAACAATGAAATACAACGCTGCATTGGCAATCAAAATTTACGAATTCTATTATAATTAACAATGAAAAAGAACCTTACAATAGCATCTATCCTTATTGCAGCAATTGCCTGTACGGCATTGCTCATTACCCATAAACCTGCCCGTATCGTGCTCCCGGTAGAGCTGGCAACTTATGGCAGGATCGCCCAGTCAGTTACCGCTACCGGCACCATCGCACCTCTGGATACAGTATCTGTAGGCACACAGGTATCAGGTATTATCAGCATGATCAATGCAGATTTTAACTCTGTAGTACACAAAGGTCAGTTGCTCGCGCAACTGGATAAATCATTACTACAGGCTACAGTAGATCAGAATATGGCAGCGTTGGCCACACAGCAGAGTACACTGGCTTATAATAAAAGTAATTTCCATAGACAGGAGATCCTGTACAACACCGGTTCTATCAGTAAGGCAGATTACGACATCGCATTAAACAACTACAATGCAGCAGTGGCGGGAGTTGCCAATGCAGAAGCCACATTACGGTCAGCGCAAAAGAACCTTTCTTATGGAGATATTCTGGCACCTATTGACGGTGTGGTGCTTAGCCGAAATGTGAGCATTGGTCAGACTGTAGCCTCCTCATTTACAACACCTACTTTGTTTGTGTTGGCAAAGGACATTAAGCAAATGCAGGTGCAGGCAGATGTAGACGAGGCAGATATCGGCGATATTCAAAAGGGAGAACGGGTGTCGTTTACAGTGGATGCTTATGTTGATGATGTATTTAAAGGAACCATTTCGGATGTGAGGTTACAGCCAAAGGTGAGTTCGAATGTGGTGACTTATACGACTATCATTTATGCGCCTAATGATGAGTTGAAATTGAAACCGGGGATGACAGCAAATATTACTATTTATACAAAAGAAGTACCGCGTGCTTTATTAATAAGCTCAAAAGCTCTCAACTATTACCCCGATTCACTGACGACTACCCAATACAAATTAAGACCACAGGTACATAAAGACAAGTCCCGCTACGTATGGATCAAGCGAGGTGATTCACTGATCGAAACGATGGTTCAGACGGGGCTGGATGATAATACACATGTAGAGGTGATAGCAGGTATCAGTCCGAAAGATTCAATTATTACAAAATGAGAACAATATTAAACCTACAGGAGATAAAACGTGAATTTCAAATGGGCACAGAAATAGTGAGAGCGTTGAAAGGCGTGTCATTTACCGTACAGGAAGGAGAATTCGTGACCATCATGGGGAGTAGCGGTTCTGGCAAAACAACGTTATTGAATACATTGGGGTGCCTTGACAAACCCAGTTCAGGTGATTATTTGCTGGATGAAGTAAATATTGCTTCACTCAATCGCAATGAACTGGCCAGACTCAGAAATGAAAAGATAGGGTTTGTATTTCAGGCGTATAACCTGCTGCCACGTACATCTGCATTGGAGAATGTAGAGCTGCCTTTGTTTTATAATAAAAAGATCACGCCTACGGAAAGAAAAGAACGGGCAATTGCGGCATTGGAGGCGGTAAAACTAGGCAACCGGCTACATCATATGCCCAGTGAACTATCCGGCGGGCAACAGCAGCGGGTAGCAATAGCAAGGGCATTGGTGAATGAACCAGTAATGATATTGGCGGATGAAGCGACGGGGAACCTGGATTCAAGGACTTCTTATGAGATCATGTCATTGATGCAGGAATTGAATCAGGTGCAGAAGAAGACAATTGTATTTGTGACACATGAGCCGGATATAGCAGGGTTTAGTAGCAGGACGATTGTTTTAAAAGATGGGAAAGTAATGAAGGATACGGCAAATTTATTGGTACAAAATGCAAGGAAAGTGTTGGCGGCATTGCCGGTAAGCGAAGACTATTAGGAGCTTTCAGGTAAAATCCTCAATCGCATTTTTCCTGTGACGGAAGGCTATCAGCATTTCAAAGTACTCATTCGTTTTTCCAGTAATTTAAAACTATCAGCATTTCAAAGTGCTTTTACGTTTTAACTGAAACTGAAAATTATTAGCATTTCAGGATATCATTCGTTTTTCCTGTAACCGAAGATGATTAGCATTTCTAGTTCTTATACGTTTTACCCGTAACTGAAAACTATTACCATTTCTAGTTCTCATATGTTTTACCCTGTAACCGAAAACTATTAAATCCTCCCATCATGCTCAAACTCGCTCTCAAAGCATTGCAGCGCAATAAGCTCCGTTCCCTCCTCACCATGCTCGGCGTCATCATCGGCGTAGCAGCTGTGATCACCATCGGTGCACTCGGCGAAGCTTCCAAGATTAACATTCACCATTCCCTCTCCTCTCTTGGCTCTCATCTTATCATCATACTTCCCAACAGCTCCGATGCCGGCGGTGCCCGTCTGCAGGGCGCTAACATCGCTAACCTTACCATCAAAGACATCGAAACCATCCAACAGGAAGCCACCCTCATCACCGGTATCTCTCCCGATGTACAGTCCCGCGGCCAGGCCATCAATGGCTCTCTCAACTGGCCCACAACTGTAGAGGGTGTGAATGAACAATTCCTTGCTATCAAAAATATGCATATCAGGGATGGTATTCCTTTTTCAGAAAGGGATGTGCGTACCTATGCAAAGGTGTGTCTCCTTGGTCAGACGGTCGTAGACAACATCTTCCCCAAAGGCACGAACCCCATCGGCAAAACTATCCGCTTTAATAAAATACCATTTAAAGTGATTGGCATCATTGCTAAAAAAGGTCAGAACACCCTCGGCCAGGATCAGGATGATATGATCATTGCGCCCTATACCACCGTACAAAAGAGGATCACTGCTACGAATTATTTCGGGAGCATCTTCGCCTCCGCTAAATCAGAAGCCCTTTCCTTTCCTGCTTCTGCCGAGTTATCGAATATTCTCCGCTCCGCACACCCTCTTGGCAGAAATGCAGAGAATGACTTCGTGATCAAAACACAGGCAGAACTGATTCAAACTGTCGGCAATGTCACCGGGTTATTAACTATTTTACTGACAGCTATCGCAGGCATCTCACTACTCATAGGCGGTATCGGCATTATGAACATCATGTACGTCTCCGTCACCGAGCGCACCCGTGAGATAGGCCTGCGCATGAGCATCGGTGCCAGAGGGATTGACATCCTTCAGCAGTTTTTAATGGAGGCGGTACTCATCAGTCTCGCAGGTGGCATTATCGGTATATTAATAGGAGAAGGGCTATCTTTATTAGTGGTCCATATATTAGGCTGGCCACCCGTTGTCAGTCAGACATCCATTTTATTATCCTTTACGGTCTGTTCTTTCATAGGCATCTTCTTTGGCTACTACCCTGCTCAAAAGGCATCCCGCTTAGATCCTATCGAAGCACTCCGGTATGAATAAAGAAGAGGGTGTATCCAAGTTAGATACACCGTCTTCTTTCTGAAAATGGTTTTCATGAAGGTTTTAATTCAGATATCTAATGGAGCCAGATTCCAATTTATGCGACTCTCAGGAGTTTCATTTTTTTAAGATACACCCTCTTCATTTATTCTCTGACATCTATTTCCTCACCGAAATAATACTTTGCAACACCACCGACGCCATTACTAATATCAGCCCTACATAAAAAGAAAAATTCACATCCTTCCCTTCTCCAAAAAACAAAAAGGCCATAATAATTGCGTAAACCGGCTCCAGGTTAAAACTCAGGTTGACTGTAAATGCAGGAATCTTTTTCAATACCTCCGCAAACATTACATATAACCCAACGGTACAGAACAGCGATAACAGCAACAGATATATCGTATCCTTCATACCCGGTATTAAACTAACCGCAGGATAAAAATGCAGGTACAGCGGCAATAACAGACCTAGTCCAATCGTGCCTCCTAACATCTGGTAATAATTTATCACCTTGCTATCATAATGGTGTACCAACCGCTCATTGTACACCGTATACAATGCCCCAAACGCTGATGAGATCACCCCTAAGATAATTCCCGCATGATACGATCGGTCAAAATGGAAGATCAGTCCGATACCTAATAATGTCAGCATGCTCATTAAGAGCTCCGACACGGCAAACCTCTTTTTATTTATTAAAGGAGAAAAGATCGCGGTAAAGAAACTGGTCAGACAAAAGCAAACCACCCCAATGGAAATATTGGAATATTTGATACTGGCATAAAAGAGCACCCAGTGTAACGTAATCAATAACCCGACTTTGGCGAGGTTAAACTTTTCCCTGTGCGCAAGACGGTTGTCAATTTTAAACAGCCTGAGTATAAAAAATAACCAGATGAAGGAGAAAAATAGTCTATACCATACAAGCAATCCTTCGTTGAGAGAGATGAGCTTACCGAACACACCGGTAAAGCCAGCGAGTATTACAGCCAGGTGTAATACAACATATGATTTTTTCATGAATAAGTTATCTGTTTAGCTTGCTCTGTAGAGCAGCTATTATATTAATAATGTAAATACCTATTGGAATACACTATAATACAGGAGGTGGCAGATAACTTACGTAATGCATATGCTTGATTTATTCAGATAAAAATAATTATAAAAGATTAAAAACAAAATAGTTGTCAATAAAACAGTAAACAGCTTGAACTGCCTAAAGAGCTTAAATAGCCTGAACTGTTTATACAGCCATCCCTGTTGTTCCACTGGCATCCATCCTCACGGGCGGGTTTTGCATCTTTATCAACCGGATCGCAAAACCGACTCCTATCACTGCCATACAAGCGCCTACTACCACCGGATAAGTAAATCCATATCCCATCACAATCGGCAATCCACCCAGGAACGCGCCCAGGGAATTCCCAATATTAAAGGCCGCCTGTATCAGTGCAGCCCCCAACATCTCTGAGTCGCCAGATGTATTGATCATCAATATCTGTATCGGTGCAGCAATCATCATAGACAATGCCCCCGTCATGAAAGTCAGGAATAATGATATGAACTGGTACCCTGAAAAGTAATGGATCGCCAGCAAGTTCACGGCCATACACAACAAGAGACCGGCACAGGTATATACCGGCTGAAAACGATCGGCCAGTTTACCGCCGATCAGGTTCCCTACGATCATCCCAAAACCAGCCAATACCATAATCCAGGATACACTATCAGGTGAGAAACGGGATACTTCCGTCATTAACGGAGAAATATAACTGATCCAGGCAAACATACCGCCGGTGCCTACAGCAGTGATCGCAATCACCAGCCATGCCTGTGGGTTCTTCACTATTTCCATTTCCTTTTTGGGATCGGCGTTTTCATTTGCCGGCAAGGCAGGTAACCACAATTTGATAGCTACCAGCGTGATCAAACCAATTACTGCTACCAGTCCAAATGTATACCTCCACAGCAGGTGGTGGCCTATCCATGTCCCTATCGGCACCATCACCAGGTTGGCAATCGTCAGTCCGGAGAACATCACCGCAATCGCCTGGGCCTGCTTGCCTTTATCTGCCAGTCTGCTGGCTACTACTGAACCTACACCAAAGAAAGCCCCATGTGGTAAGCCCGCAAAAAACCTTGCCATGAGTAGTGTGACAGGGCTGGGTGAGAATGCAGACAAAGCATTGAACACAGTGAAAATCAGCATTAATGCAAGTAAAATCTTCTTGGGAGGGTGCTTTACACTTAGCATGACCAGCAAGGGTGCTCCTACAACAACGCCTAATGCATAGGCTGAAATGAGGTGGCCCGCTTCAGGGATTGTGATGTGCAGGTCACTGGCAATATCCTGCAAAAGCCCCATCATTACAAATTCAGTTGTTCCTATTCCTAAACCGCCCAGCAGTAAGGGCAATAAACTCTTTTTCATATGGTTGGCGACGCAATAAAAGACGATCAGGGTACAAAATTAGTAGTTTTTTTGTCTTGAGGGTATATATTTTATTTATAGGTATATTGCGTGATTATACGAATTCGTTTACTAACTATTCCTTTGAAAAAATCAATCTAATGTCTTTCAACTACGATACAGAAGCAAAAAAGCTGGCACCGATTTTTGACTTTATCATAGATGCTATTGAAAAGTTTCCTCCTGAAGGCTGGACTCCCCAGAACATTAGCCAGACACTAAAATTCAACCGGGAAATGAAAGAGGATATCTTACAACCTGCTGCTGAATTCAGAAATGAAAAGAGTTTAAAAATCACGAAACGGAATATTCTGAATATGTTTCAGGAAGGTACGGGGAAATATGTCGAGTATTTTTGGGAGCAGGTGGAGAAAAATGGGATGTCGGAAGAGGTGGTGAGGGTTAATCCAATTGAGAGTATTTTGAAGAAAGGGAAGATATCGAATGCGGGGGAGTTGGAGATTGCACAGGCTTATTTGAAGGGTGGAAAGGTGGATGTGTTGTTGAGTGAATATATTGAGAAATTTGAACAAAAGAAGAAGGGACGGAAGGCTTAGGCTTTCGTCCCTTCTTTCAAAATAGATTATTGTTCTACAATCATTTGTATACCTTCTGAATGGTTAAACAATCACCTAAGAAAAATATTATTAACGGATCATTACCTATCCCATTTAACCATGTAATTTTTTACATTCAGTATATGATTCCACTTCCACAAATTAAATTTCAAATCCCCATCTACCATGATTTTATAACAAATCGTACATTGCTCTAAACTTCTATGAAAACTCACACTCTCTTCATAATTATTAAATTGCAAAAATATCTCTCTTCCTTTCATTTTAGCTAGTTTAGAATGGACCACATGATACTGCGCCACATCACAAGCATAGGCCATATAATGACATTCCAGATGTACGTCCCTTTAAACAGGGAAATTACTGTTGCATAACAGTATTATGAGAAGTAGAAAACAGAGGAAGACCAGCATCCATTTTAAGAATCTTTTCATTAGAAATAAATCAGCAGGTAATCACTTAGGAGCCACCTCTTGCAGCTCCCAGTGAAATACCCTTGTATATTAATGTACCCATTAATACGAATCCAAAAAATAGATAACCCCTACAAATACAACAACAATAGCATACATTCATGCTAACAAGAGTATTAATCTTCTCAATTGTAACATCATGTTACGAACAAACAAATGTCTTTCTCAGCAGGATCGATCTTTAAATGTAGCACCCACCAATCATATATCAATACTACTAATGTGTCATTATTTGAATATCTACTAATCCGGGGATATTCAGGATGCATTAACACTATTTAACTATGTATTTTAAACCATCTGGCACGATACTGGCCTTATAACAATAGTTACTCACCAAAAAAGTAAGGTTATGAAAGCGAAAATTGTTTTAATCCTGATGATTCTTTTTACCGGTGTTACCATGCAGGTATCTGCTCAACACCGTCATAGAGAAAAAGCAGTGGTGGTAAAGAACGTGCCCGGACATCCAAGAGTAGTGGCTTATCAGGGAGTTAATTATCATTATACAAGTGGCAGGTATTACCGCCCCGTAAATGGAGGATATCAAAGATTAGCTGCACCGCCTGCAGGCATGGCAGTAGATTTTATACCAAGAGGTTATAAAACGCGGGTACACAGAGGCGTTAGGTATTATCATAGAGGAAATGTGTACTACAGAGAAGTAAGACCTCACTCTTACGTTGTGACCGAGAGACCTTGGTAAAACTCGATACCTTGGTAAAAAATAACCGGCCCTCTGAAAATGGGCCGGTTATTTTATTATAGAATTACCCATTTAGCT
>NZ_MTKN01000181.1 GCF_001975825.1 [Flexibacter] sp. ATCC 35208 | reverse complement strand
TCTGCCGGCGAATGAGACGGCGTATGATGTGACGGTGGAGTAAAATAAGGAAGGCGTCTCGCTGGTGCGAGACGCCTTTTAAAAGACACTATCTCATTACTGAGTTCATCATTTTATCATTTCCCACTTCCATTAATACCCACCTATAAATATTTAGCCTTCAGATATATTCAAATCATAGAACTACTATGCGTCTTGATTCTAAATACAGAGCCATAATGCCAGACATATTTCTGAACCGATGGTTGTTGCCGGCCATGGATGCGTTCTTGTGACCATGACCTATATTTATTACATTGATCTACATGACTTTAAGTTCAAAATTTTCGCCATTTAAAATTGCTGAATTAGAATCAACTATTCATCAAGCTTTTGAATAACATTTTCAAAATCTGATTATTATTAGATCCATAATTCTTTTTACTATAGGCACCCCATATAGATACGCTGATGACAATGATAAAAATAATATGCCATAAGAGAAATAAAAAGATTTCAATCTCTAGAATAAAAAATCGGTAGATAGCTGTCGCCAGATAATAAATCCAAATTAAAACAAATGCAAGCCTTGGATACCATAATGTCCATATACCCATTCCTAACAGAGCAATGGTCCATAATAGCATCTCAGGATTAAAAGCATTTTGATAAGTATAATCATTGAAACTAGAATGAATACAAAAATTTATTGTTACTAAAAGAATCAGCTGACCCATAAAAATCCTCATAAAAAATTAATTTGATAATTCTACCAGTCTCTTACACTTCTTCTTAGACACGTATATCTCATGATGGTGTTAATACTATTCTAGGATAAGAATGAAAAAAATGCATTCATCGTAATATAGTTCCCGCTAGCATCGACTTAAAACGAAAGAGTGTAATTGCCTTATTCAAAAGGCTATGGTGAATATGTCACCGTGCCCCGTCCACAAAAATTGCAACAAATGCCTTATTTCGTAGGGGAATTTCTGGCCATAGGAATTAAAGCAAATAAAAAGTAAATGGTTGATGGGGGACTTGCTTTGGAATGGTTTGAGTGACATTGTGTTTTTTATTTTACCTGTTGCTGTTCCGACCTATGGGATTAGCTACTAAAGGAAAGTATTGTTCGAATTCCCTGGTAAGGTAAAATACATTGCATTGAAATCAAATAATACAGCCCCCAATAAGCATGGTGGCTGTATTATTTGATTATTTGATTTCAATATTATCATTCAGTTATAAATACTGTAACATATTTCTACATTTGAGGCTTATACCGACACATCAAATCACGCTGCCAAACCTACGAAAATGTCCTTGCTTTTAACAAAGTATGAAACAGTGTTTATTCTGAATATTAACTAATAGAATTACCCATTTAC
>NZ_MTKN01000180.1 GCF_001975825.1 [Flexibacter] sp. ATCC 35208 | reverse complement strand
ATTCCTATAAAAACAATCTTCTCTAAGCAGACATTGCTATGCAAGCTGCAATTTCTTGTATTATTTTCTATAGGATGCCACATGCAAACTCAAAAGAGTGGTCTTATTACTAAGCCACAGACACGCTCCTGCATTGATTGGCAACCAAAGTTTTTATAAGAATTATCAATCGATATTTGTTACCTCCTGACATTGTTTGGAACCCTGCCGGGAGGGGGAAGGGGGGATGGCGCGGCAACAGCGCCTCACCCGGTCTTAAATTATGCCACCAAGCCTATTACATATGCTTGTTGATGGCGCATCACATAAGCAATGCGATTTAATAGCTTTCTGGCAACTTTTACTATTGCTTTATTGCCATTCATTCTAGGCAAAAGTTGTTTGTAATAAAGTAGTAACGCTGGATCTTTCCTAATAGCCATCCAGGAACATTCTATCAGTATTGTTTTAAGGATAGCATTTCCCCGTCTGGTTATGCCCATGATCCTCTCTGTCTGTCCACTATTACGGCAATCTGGTGCAAGTCCGCAATAACTGCATAAGTGGTCTATATTTTTGAATCTATTTATGTCTCCTATTTCTGTAAGAAAGGTCATTGCTGTTAATATGCCAACAGCCGGTATCGTAGTTAATAGCTTTACCCTATTGGCGTAGTAAGACCCTCTGGCTAAAGCTTGTATCTGCTGATCTGCTTGTTTGCGTTGAGCGATTAGAAAATTAGCCTGTTGAACATAATTTTGAAGCAGTAGTTTACTACTGGGTTCAATAAAAGACAATTGATTCAGCCATTCTGTAAAACTGTTTGTCCAATTCCCTGCTGTAAAATTTTCAGGAATATTAATACCGTAGATCTTCAAAAAAGCTTTAATACGATTCTTGATACTAGTCAGATCCTTTACCTCCTTACCTCTGCCTCTTATTAGCATACGATCCGCTTCTTGTTGTTCCCCTGGTACAAAAATGGAGTTCAACTCATTGTTTTTCAGACCGCGAGCAATCTTACGGCTATCAACCCCATCCGTTTTGCGTTTATGTTCCTTGTCACTACTGGGTATATCACCTGCATGAATGACAATACATTCTATGCCTTGTTCTTTGAACGCCCGATGTATCCAAAAACCACAAAAACCAGCCTCATAAGCTAAATGAAACGTTGCGTTGGGATAATGATGCTTAAGATAATTGGCAAGTTTTAATGCATCAGGTGGCTGGCTAAAACTCTTTAACTCAAATTCGTCGCTGTAAATACTGACCATCCAACTTTTTAAGTGGACATCTAAGCCCACATAGATGTGCTGTCCCGTAAAATCGGTAACTTTAAGTGACTTTGTAAACATGGCTCAGAGATTTTGTAATTAAAGTTACATTTCATCTCGAAGCCATGTTTCCTTTTTCAAACATAAGAACTCA
>NZ_MTKN01000179.1 GCF_001975825.1 [Flexibacter] sp. ATCC 35208 | reverse complement strand
TGGCGCATTATTTACAGGCACGATACCAGTTGGCACCTGATGACCTGATTGGTCTTCAGCTGTCACGCAGCGAATGGCTTGTAACAGGCATATTGGGGATATTAAAAGCTGGTTGTGGTTATGTTCCTATTGATCCCAATTATCCGGAAGATCGTATCGATTACATAAAAAGCGACAGCCGCTGCAAGGTTGTGATTGATGCAGCGGAGCTGGCAGTATTCCTGGATGCCCGGTTGTCGTTTGCAGAAACGAATCCTGTACAGCAGGCGTCTCCAGGCCACCTGGCGTATGTGATTTATACATCCGGATCTACCGGTCTCCCCAAGGGTGTGATGATTGAGCACCGGCAGGTAATTTCATTTTTCAGCAATTTTCATAACAGTTATTTATTTGAGCCGGGTATGGTATGGGGCTCTGTTACCAACTATACTTTTGATATATCTGTGCTGGAGATACTGGGAAGCCTGACAGGTGGAATACAGCTGGTATTGTTATCATCGACTGATCCGCAGGGACTGATACAGGAGATGCGGGACAAACAGGTTACGATATTGCAGTTAACGCCATCACGGCTTAGCCAGCTGTTGGAAAGCAATGATTCTGCTATCGCATTTCTGGGTGATCTGAAATATTTACTGGTAGGTGGAGAAGCACTGGGTCAGCAGCATTACGATCGATTGAAGGAGTTAACGGGCACGCGAGTTTTAAACATGTATGGTCCGACAGAGACGACGATCTGGAGCAGCAGTCTTGAGTTGCAGGGGAGTGCCGCCTTAACAATCGGTAAGCCGCTGTTACATGAAGCTACTTATATCATGGACAGCCATCAGCAGTTATGTGCAATAGGCATAACCGGTGAGATCTGTATAGGTGGTGCGGGTCTGGCCCGTGGTTATCTGTACCGTGAAGAACTGACTGCTGAAAAATTTATACCTCATCCTTACCGTGCGGGAGAGCGGTTGTACCGCACAGGAGATCTGGGTAGGTGGCTGGCAGATGGAATGATCTCTTTCCTGGGGCGTAATGACGACCAGGTGAAGATACGTGGCTACCGTATAGAGCCGGGTGAAATAGAGAGGGCCCTGCAAACGCATCCTGGTGTAGCCTCAGCGGTGGTATTGGCAATAACATCCGGCAACGGTTCTCCTGAAATTGTAGCCTACCTTTTAGGAACGGAACCCCTTCAGTCAACAGAATTACGGGCGCACCTGCAAAAGCATTTGCCGGTATATATGCTGCCGGAACATTATGTACAGCTGGATGCTTTTCCGCTGAACGCGAGTGGTAAAGTAGATCGCAAGCGGCTGCCATCGCCTCAGGGATTGGGTCTTTCGGCGGGCAGGGAATACATAGGGCCCCGCAATGGGACAGAAGCACAGCTGGTGCAGATATGGGAGGAGGTATTGGGCCGCACAGGTATAAGTATTAAAGATAACTTCTTTGAGTTGGGTGGACATAGCCTTAAAGTTACCCGACTGG
>NZ_MTKN01000178.1 GCF_001975825.1 [Flexibacter] sp. ATCC 35208 | reverse complement strand
TGTTTTGAGTACTAAAAACTCACATGGTTTACCTATCGATAGTTTTATGATTATGACGGTTGGCAGCCTTATTTAAAGGTAACATCCCTTAGTAACTAATTTATTGATCCAAATGTACGTCCGACAGTCGGTTAAATAGCTTTTTTCTTTGAAAATAGTTCGTCCAGGCCATAATTTGATATGACTCTATAGGATTAAAATTTTCTTTTCGTGCTTATAGCAACAATCGTTTGTACTTAGAGTCTTAAATCAGTTTTTTCTACAGGCTGAAAAAGCACCAATAAAAGGTCGATTTTTGTAACTTAGTAATCTTATTGAGATGGGGGTAATGCCTCAAGCTCGCGCAGGCGTCTGAGATAATTATTTATCTGCGCCTGCTTTCTTTTTTTTAGCCACTCCTGATTATCAGGTTCCATATATGGCACTCTATTTTTGAGTATAAAATAAGCGGCAATTAGGATTTTGTGTGAAATTGCAATAAGTGCTCGTTTTTTGCCTCTTCGTATACTCAAAGTATAATATTTTCTTTTCAGATAAGTATCTTTCGTATGTGCTGCAGCCCATGCTGCTTCCACGAGTGCGGTTTTAAGGGATCTGTTGCCATGATTGATTCTTTCACTTTTCTTTTTTCCGGCACTTTCATTATTACCAGGACATAAACCACACCAACTAGCCAAATGATGCTGATTAGGGAACGCATGCATATCTGTACCTATTTCGGCTAAGATGGCGGTAGCTGTTTGTTTTTGTACTCCGGGAATAGTCTGAAGTAATTTTACTTCTTCCTCCCATTTTTTTAAGTACTGATCTATACGGTTATCCACCTGACCAAGTAGGTCATTTAGCTGTAAAATAACAGTTTTAGACAGGCTGAGCATAAAACGGTGATGCTCATTAAGATGGCCTTCTAATGCAAGAATAAGCTCTTGTTTTTTGATTTTGAGCCTGCCTTTTGCCAAATTGGCCAATATCATAGGATCCTGTTCTCCTTCAATAATGGCAGTGATCATTGACCAGCCACTTACACCGAATACATCACTGACTACAGTGCTCAATTTGATATTGGCTGTCTCTAAAATGTTCTGTAACCGGTTATATTCACTGGACCGCTGTCCTATTACTTTACGTTTGTATCGGTACAATTCCCGTAATTCGCGAGTGTATTGCGGTGGAATAAAACTTCCCTTTAGTAGCCCGCTTAGCAATAATTTTGCAATCCAGGCACTGTCATTGCGATCGGTCTTATGCCCCGGCACATATTTAATATGCCGGGCATTGACCAGAATAAGTTCAAAGTGAGGTTCCAGTATATTAAAAACAGGCTTCCAGTAAACCCCCGTGCTCTCCATTGCGACATGTGTAATGCCGGATTCTTCAAGCCAAGCTACCAGGTCCCTAAGTGAACTTGTGAAAGTGCTAAAAGTGCGGGTTTGTTCTTCCAACCCATTTCCTCTGATGGTGGCTACTACATTCTCCTGGTGAACATCGAGGCCACA
>NZ_MTKN01000177.1 GCF_001975825.1 [Flexibacter] sp. ATCC 35208 | reverse complement strand
TTTCCACAGCGAAGCTGTGGAAAACTTACCAGACTATTGAAATATAATATAAATTCAATTTTCAGTTTTTCTGCATATGCAAGAACTTTAGCGACAGATTTAAGAAGTTATGAGCTTTTTGCTGCATTTGCTATAGGGAGATTTACAGTGATACCTTTGGAAGGCATTGGTTCTAGTGAGCTATCAGGATTTTCTAAAATGCACTTGGTTGAATATGCTAAGAATCTTCCTTCTAATTCCAGGTCATATGTTCTATCAGCCATACAGATGTAAGAACAGGGAAGACTTTCTTTGTAGTAACAAAGGCATTATATCGTTAGAAGAAGTTCATCCAGAACTTGCTTAGAAGGTTACCCAAGGAAATTTTTGGAAATTGGTCTGTTTTAAACTGTGCTGAATGCGATGCTGTTAATCAGGCATTGAAGGATGGCTCCAAATGGAAGGATTTGAAGGATCTGCATACCGTTAAATGGAATAATAGAAGTAAATCTTACGTAGATTTTGAAAGATGTGATAATTGTAAGTAACATTTAAGGATAAAAAACCAACAAGCGAATAAAATGAATATTGAGTTGCTTCATTCAGTATCAATTAGAGGAAGATATTTTTATGGGTATTGTTGTTTGTTAAGCACAATTCAGAAATATACATTAGAACCAATTTATAAGCCATTGGATAAAATTTTGAAAAATTTTGTTGAAACCGATCAATTAGACGATTGGCAGGGGCGTGTAGATGAATTTATGCCGTCAAGAATACTAGAGGTTGATTTTCCTCTCATTCATTGTGTAGCATCAACGGACAAAAAATCAAATGGATTAATTAAGTATTATTCCGAACAGCCTTTTGTTGTTCTCAATATTATTGAAGAGTTAATGTGGTTAGGTATTTCTAATCTCTATGGCGGCTTCGATAGTAAACATACTTTACCCTACATAATACAGATAGTAAAATATTTAGAAGAGGAAAATATTGATTTACCCAATGAAGGTATCTTGACAATATTTCCAGTGTCAGAAGATCGTGGATGGGGGAAAAGGATAGATATTGATTCTCTTCTGATTGCGTATGGCTATATTGTATAGTATCCGGATTCCCGTCTTCTGGTAAATCTTTGGCGTATAGGTATGATGAGGGTGGGAATAGGGTGCATAAGGGTTATACGCATGATGTAATGACGGATAAGACTTAGAATGTGCTGGCGGTGTATGGGAATGTGAATGGGGAAAGTGATGTGTATTGGAAGGTGTAGCATTTGTATGGGAGTAGCCGGTTGGGGATGTGGGAGCTTGTTACTGTATTGGGTGGTGATGTGGATTCGACATGGAATAAGGTGGGGGTTAGGAGGTATGAGTTGGTGAATCATTTGGGGAATGTGTTGGCGACGATAAGTGACAAGGGGATAGGGGAGAGTGGTGATTATAGGGCGGAGGTGATGAGTGTGGGGGATTATTATCCGTTTGAGATGGGATGATGGATAATAGGATTTATTCATTAGGAGAGTATAGGTATGGGTTTAATGGGGTAAGTATTCGGACCTCG
>NZ_MTKN01000176.1 GCF_001975825.1 [Flexibacter] sp. ATCC 35208 | reverse complement strand
GTGGTCGGACTATTGACACTTGCAATGGTTGCGGTAGATCCGGCTGGCTTAGACCATGTACCGGAAGCTGTAGATACAGATGGTGCATTGGCCGCCATGGTGAAGGTCGCTGTGTTACACTGGTGCTGGTCAGGACCGGCATCAGCATCAGCTGGTTTCACATAGTTGACCAGTTTCACGCTATCTATAGTAGAACATGTACCATTTACAACTGTCCAGTAAGCCATTACACTATCTCCCACAGGAACTGTGATCGTAGTGGTCGGGCTGTTTGGACTGGTAATCGTAGCTGCCGCTTTGGATACTGTCCACGTGCCAACACCTACGCTGGCCGCAGTGGCTGACATGGTGAAGGTATCGTTCGCACACTGCCTGATGGAATCAGGGCCTGCCTGCGCTGTAGCAGGCGCCTGGTAGTTCTTCAGGAAAACATAATCGGTGCTGGCACATACGCCATTGGTGACTGTCCATATCAAGGTAGCTGTATCGCCTGCGGCTAAGGTCACCGTAGCTGCAGGATTGTTGAACATACCTGTAGTGATAGTGGCCGTGCTGCCTGTAAATGTTGACCATGTGCCTACTGCTGTAGCAGGAGCTGCCGCTGTAGCCTGCATGGTGAAGGAAGCATTATTACACTGTACGATGGAATCCGGACCAGCATCGGCAGTAGTTGGCATAGCGTAATTCACTAATACAATACTGTCTTTAGAAGAACAGGTACCATTCGTCACGGTCCAGTACAGGGTGGCTGTAGAGCCAGTCGCTACTGTGATCACTGCATTTACATTGTTGCTATCAGCAGTACCGATCGTTGCAGTACCACTCTTTATAGACCACTTACCAGTACCGATCGTTGGCGTAGTCGCCGCCATGGTAAAGGAAGGGGTCGCACACTGTTTCACACTATCAGGACCTGCATCGGCGGTTGATGGTGTGGCGTAGTTAATCAGTTTTACGTAATCGGTAGAAGAACAGGTACCGTTGGTCACTGTCCATATCAGTGTAGCAGTATCACCAGCTGCCAGGGTCACCGTAGCTGCAGGATCGTTGAACATACCCGTAGTAATAGTGGCAGTGCTGCCTGTGAAGGTAGACCAGGTACCGGTACCGATGGCAGGTGTTGTCGCCTGCATGGTGAAGGTGCTGTTCGCACACTGCATAATAGAATCCGGACCAGCATTCGCTGTTACCGGTTGCATATAATTGATCAGTGTTACTGAAGCAGAATCAGCGCACACACCGTTGGTTATGACCCAACTTAATAAGGCTGTCTGACCAGCAGGAACTATAACAGTTGAAGTAGCACTGGTCGGTGTGGTCACCGTTGCTGTTCCACTGCGTACATACCAGTAACCGGTTGCGCCGGTCATTGGTGTAGAACCAGCAAGCGTAAACAGACTGTCAGAACAATGAGACTGGGCAGAACCTGCTGACGTAGCGGTTGGCTGTTCGTAATTGATCAGCACAATGTTGTCTGAAGTGGTACAACCCAGGTTGGTGATGGTCCAGCTCAGTACCACTGTAGAACCCGCAGTTACCGTGAAGGTAGTGT
>NZ_MTKN01000175.1 GCF_001975825.1 [Flexibacter] sp. ATCC 35208 | reverse complement strand
TTAAAAGTTTAAACAACTTCGTTGTTAACAGAATACCAGTTATCATTTAAACTTACAAAAAAATGAAAGAGAGAATATTAAAATTTTACTCTCTCATCAACAATGTATAATCATCATCGTTAAATAGTTTTCCAAGATATACCTCTTTAATTGCACTTATCCAATTATAATTCCCTACTTTCACAACCTTTAAATGTAACCTTTCTATCTGCCTTATCACCCCAGCATCTTTTATGACCCTATGTCGAATAATCAAACCATCAGCCCTATCAAACTTCTCATCTTCCAACTTTGAATAAGAAGCTAATGATGTAAACCGTAATTCCGGAATATCATAAAAAGACTGTGTCAAAAAACTATACGGTTGAAAAGGATTATCTCCCTCTAAAAAATACACCTTAGCAGAACGAGCCATATGCGTATGAATATATCTCGTCATAGCAATTCTTCCTTCCGATGGCTTGTAAAATATAACCGTTATCAAAGCAATGACATTGATAACTGATAAACCCCAAAACAATATACGGCTAATTATTATTCGCTGCAGAGAATAAAATGCAGTCACTATGAGGAAGGGTAAGAAGTTAGTTATTGGAAATAAGAACCGTACTTCCTTATGCATGATAACAAAATGAACGAGTGATAAGGGAATAATACACCATAGTAATAATGAAGCTGGTTTCCTGTAGCCAACAATCATCACTGCAATATAAATAAGGATGCCTATAGGCCATATACATGCAATGATAGTTTCAGCTAAAAATGCATACCAGCTCATGGTCCCAAATTGTGATGCTACATCCCGAACTATATTTACGTTAAAATAATTGATGGCAGTAATCGTAAAGGTATCATAGAAGAGATAATCCAGCCAAACACCTGCCAATAGTATACTTACAAATGCAATACCAGTGATCAATAATTTTTTCACCGGCCATTTCCCGATAAGAAACAACCACGAAAATAATCCCGCAAACATAATCCCAGTCTGAAAACGTGCAAGAAAAGCAAACCCACACAAAACACCTACAATAGCAGCAGCGCGTTTGTCTTCATATACATAACTTACAGCCCACAAAAATAACAGCCCACTCCATGTTTCTGCACTAAACCTTACATTAATAAATGGCAGGAACCATAAGAGGTAAGATAATAACTGATAAACCGGCACTACAGGAACGGGTAATAGTTTAGCAGTGGCCCTAAAAAAACGATCGATAGCGAATATAGCAAACGCAGCGGTCAACAATCTTAAGATAAGCATTACTGTATATGGGTTAGCTACAATTTTCATTACCACAAATGCTATCCATGGCATAAATGAAGAGCGGATGGCCTCGTTAAACTCCCAGGGTAACTGAAAATCCTCAATATTGCCCAATTTATAAGCAGCAAATTCTATAATTTGAAAATGCTCATCAGGATGATAATACCCTTCCGAAAAAACTGTTGCAATAGCATATACAAAGATGGCAATGAAGGTGATTAATTTATAAGACATGTCTTTCATAGAGGAAATAATTGGCAGGTTAAATTAATTAATCAGCAGATCAAAAGCCGGGTAATGTTAAAATAGAATAAAAATTGAAGTTGTTTATACTTT
>NZ_MTKN01000174.1 GCF_001975825.1 [Flexibacter] sp. ATCC 35208 | reverse complement strand
CCTTAAAGTTACCCGACTGGAATCTTTTTTATATAAAGCTTTTGAAGTAAAAATTCCTTTGCATGACTTGTTTGGGGTGCCTGTACTCGAAGATCAGGCCGTGTTGATAGAACGTTCTCAGAAAATAAGCTACAATGGTATTACACCGGTACCTGTACAGCCCAGCTACCCGCTATCGTCTTCACAACGCCGTTTATGGGTGTTAAGCCAGTTTGCAGAGGGTAACATAGCCTATAATATGCCCGGTGCTTATGTGTTTGAAGGTGACCTGAGCCTTCCTTCGCTGACTTACGCTTTTAATGAATTGATACGCCGCCATGAAATATTACGTACAGTATTTCACGAGGATAGCAATGGCGAAGTAAGACAGTTTATACACCATGCTAATGCCAGTGGATTTACAATAGAATCTATAGACCTTCGTAATGTTGTGAATCAGCATGCGCGTTTGCAGCAACTTGCAGAACGTAGTGCCACCAAGTCTTTCGATCTGAGCAGAGGCCCTTTGTTAAGAGCAGTATTATTCCATACAGATGAGGAGCGATGGGTGCTGGCTTATACGATGCATCATATAGTCGGTGACGGCTGGTCAATGGATGTACTGTTCCGTGAATTGCTGCATATTTATAATGCGCACACGAAAAATACACCGCACGCATTACCCGGTCTGCGCATACAGTATAAAGACTATGCTACATGGCAACAGTCGCAGTTAACCTCTGGAACGATGGCGGTAGCGCAGGTATACTGGCTGAAGCAGTTTGAAGGTGAACTGCCGCAGCTGGCATTACCATTAGATCATCCTCGTCCTGTAGTCAGGACTTATAACGGCGGAGTGGTAATAAGACAGCTTCCGGTTGACCAGGTGATGGCTATGAAATCACTCGTCAGGGAGCAAGGCGCTACGCTGTTTATGGGGCTTTTAGGTCTGGTGAATGTATTACTGCACAGGTATACTAAACAGGAAGATATCATTATCGGTACGCCTATTGCGGGCAGGAGCCATGTTGACCTTATTGATCAGATTGGACTATATATTAATACACTGGCGTTGAGAACCTGTTTCAGCAGCCAGGATGATTTCCTGGACCTTCTTAAGCAAATCAGGGAAAATACGCTTGCCGCATATGAACACCAGGGCTACCCGTTTGATGAACTGTTAGAGCAGCTGCAGTTGCAGCGAGATATGAGCCGCAATGCATTGTTTGATGTAATGGTGATATTACAGAACAATGAACGCAAATATATGAGTGGAGAAGGTTCACTCAATAACCTGCAGATCAGCAGGTATGAAAACCATAACCGCGAAATCAGCAAGCTGGATATTACATTCGAGTTTGAAGAAACAGGGCAGGAGCTGTCTTTACGCATACAATACAACACCGACTTATTTGAGGCGGCCTCTATTCACCGCATGGCCACTCACCTGGAACTGTTGCTAGGCGCAGTAGTACGTACACCACAGCTCTCCATAAATAAGCTGCCTTATTTAAGTGTAGAAGAAGAAGTACAACTGCTGGAAACCTTTAATGTTTCCTCTCCGGGATATCCTTCCGGAGAAACGATTATTTCACAGTTTGAGGCCCGTGTGCAAGCAGCTCCTGACAGTATCGCCCTCGTTTTTGAGGACTGTACGCTCAGCTATGCTGCGTTGAATGCCCATGCTAATCAATTGGCGCATTATTTACAGGCA
>NZ_MTKN01000173.1 GCF_001975825.1 [Flexibacter] sp. ATCC 35208 | reverse complement strand
TGAGGTGTATTGAATTATCCGGACAGTGTATTTGTTTAGGTTAAAGTATTAGATTAATTCTATAGAATAGAGAAACATGCTTTGATGCTATGCCTACACAAACCTAATAAAAAAGATTCATGCGCGCAGCGCATACCTATTTTTCTTTTTTTTGCTTCTTTTTTTTCTTAAAAACCAAACGCCTTAGAAACACTTATCCACATTGGCTTTTAGCCATTATTACATAGATGCTTTTGTAGGATAAATCATTATCTTTGTTTTGCCGGAAAGAAGCGGAATCAGGCGCTGCAGAGGTGCAACCTGCCAGGAATATTTCCGGACATCGGAGCATTATAGTTCTTTGAATAACAGACATGGCCGCCAGCAAAAGAGCATTACGTTAACTATCTGTATAATTATCGTTATTCAGTGCATATCGCCGATATATTAGCTTTATCGTCACTAATTTCATGTTGCTAGTTTTTGTTCAAATGCATTTGGTGATAAATATCCAAGTGACGAGTGCAATCGTTTAGGATTGTAATACATTTCGATATACTCGAAAATTTCGGTACGGGAATCTTCAGCAGATTCAAATGCACCACCTTCCATTAGTTCTGCCTTAAATCGGCCAAAATAGGATTCCATGTGGGCATTATCATACGGGTTATCAGCATCACTCATACTTTGGATGAGTTTATGTTTATTGATAAGCTGACGAAATTTAGTTCCGGCATATTGACCACCCCGATCAGAGTGTATGATCATTCCTTCGGGAATCGGTCGTCCTTTAAGGGCCTTTTTTAGCGATGTGATTACCAGAGACTCTTTCATGTGGTCCTGCTCTTCCCAGCCCACTATTTTACGTGAGTATAAGTCCATCCATACAGACAAGTAACGGAAGCTTCCATCTGCCATCGGAATGTAGGTAATGTCACCAACCCAGGTTTCATTTATCTTACCTGGGAAGCCTCGTTGTTTATATACGTTCGGACTTATTAAGTAAGGATGACGACTATCGGTGGTTTTAGGCACAAAAGATCGCGGTTGAATTGCTTTTAATCCGTTCTTCAACATTGTCTTTCTGATCTTAAAAACGCTCGTTTTAACGCCTTCCTGGTTAAGAGCTTTAAGGATTCTTCGAGTGCCGTATCGACGCCTGTTTTCTTTAAAAACACTTACTATCTGCTCCTCTAACCTCTTGCTGTCAGGGTTTGGTTGATAGGTCTTCTCTTTCTTCCATTCGTAATAACAACTTCGGCTTATTGACAACACATCGCAGAGCAATTGAAGTGGATATTGGCCTTTTAAAGTATCAATAAACGCATAGAGCTTTACTGATTCCCCCGGCTGAAAATTCCCAAGGCTTTTTTTAGAATATCGCGCTCCTGTTCCGCGCGACGTAGCTCTGCTTTCAATCGCTCATTTTCCGATAATAAGTCTGGTTGGCCTGATACCTCGTTGCCGCCCTCTCTGGGCGTTTGCCGGGTGGCCTTCTCTGCATTCTTCCATTGATAGACCAGGTTCTCCCCAATACCCATGGCTTGGGCTACATCAGAAACTGAACGTCCTGAGGATACCATTTTGATCACTTCTGCCTTGAAGGTGGCATCATACTTCCTACGCGTCTTTTTTGTCTTTTTCGTTGTCATTGCTTCGTAAAGTTAAGCAAATTGACTGTCCCGA
>NZ_MTKN01000172.1 GCF_001975825.1 [Flexibacter] sp. ATCC 35208 | reverse complement strand
AAAAGTCAAAAAGGGCTTTTTGGATCAGCCCCAATTTTTTTCGACTGGTTTCATATTTTTTTGGCACAAACAAACTGTAGAGCGGTTCAAAAGGAGTAAACATCATTTTTGTGGTCGATTTTGCCTTTTAGGCAGCTATATGGATGCTTTTGAGATGGATTTTGCGCAAGTTATGCGCAAGGGCTATTAGGCCAAACTCGGCTTTCACCTTCTGTTTACCTCGTAAATGGAACCGCCTGAACCCTTGATTCTTTTTTATATCTCCAAAGCAACTCTCCACCTCGATGCTTCGTTTTCGTTTCAATACATCCCCTTCTTCACTTTTAAGATTGTTGCGGGCTTGTTGCTTATAATGTTCAAGGGACTGATTGAAACTGATTGTACGGTTTGATGTTGAGGTCCCTTTACAGGCTTTTGCTAAAGGACAATCCTTGCAATTTTCACACTCATATAACCTGCTAAAGCTGATATACCCATTTTTACTACGATCTGTTTTGACGTAGCGAAAACGAAGTATTTTATTGTTAGGACAGATGTAACTATCGCTTGCCTGATCATAAGCAAAATTTTCTTTGCGGAATGGGTTTTCAACATATTTACGACTTCGTTCTCTATGATAGAATGGGAACTTTACGTAGGCCGCTATCTCCTTATCATCCATGATCTCATAGTTCTCCTGAGTGCCAAATATGCTATCGGCTATGATAGCAGCTGGTTCATGTCCTCCGTGTTGTTCAAATTGCTGAACATGGTCTTTAAAACAAGCACCATCGTTATTCTTTTGATGAACACTATATCCGGTGATAAACTGATCTTCACTTCCAATCAGCACATTATATCCTGGTAGCACCTCCCCGTTTTTCATCTTCATGGCAGTAGCATCTTCATCTGTTACACTATAGCCGCTCCGGTTCTCACTGATCAGCTGCTGCTGTTCATATTTATTTATACTAACCTGATGAGCAGACAGTTTTTTCTTTAGAGATGCTGCCTTACGTTTTAGCCGTTTGGATGTTGTTGTAGCAATAACTTTGTCAAGCCTGCTGCTTTGTGCTGCAATTTGTTCTTTTGTAACAGTCTGGCCGCTTGTTCCAGCGTCTTCCAGATCGTTTTTGCCATATTGGATTTGCTCTGCCTCATTGAGCTGATCAATCTGTTTGAACAGCTCTTTACACTTTTGCTCCGTGGCTGCCTGATAACGTCTGGCATTCTTCTTCCAAACCATCTTATATCTATTAGCGTCGGCTTCAAATGTAGAGCCATCACAGAAATAGTTTTCAAACCTGATATAGTCATGGGCCAGCAGGAAATCCAGCATCTGTTTAAAAAGTTCCTCAATCGTTGTTTTGAGTACTCCACTACGGAAGTTATTGATCGTGCGAAAATCAGGACGGTTGTAGCCTGCCAGCCACATGAAGGTCACATCCTGCCGTAAGGCCCTGGCGATACGACGCCCAGTGTAGATCTTAACCGCATAGGCATATAATAATACCTTTATCATCATCCTGGGATGATAGGCACTGGTGCCCCCTCCTACATATCCATTAAGTATGGCGGTAAGATCCATCTGATCAACAACTTCATTTACAATACGTACAAGATGTTGTTTGTCAATGAGTTCATCCAGATTAGGCGGCAATAACAAATTTTGCTGTGGAGCGTATTGTTTGAATACTTGTTTAGTCTTAGCTTTGGCCATGGTAATTTTTGAGTCGTATCTAAAATTACTAATCGGCCCTTTATCTACAAAGAGAAGGGCCGACCTTTTTGGTCAGCCCCTTTTTCC
>NZ_MTKN01000018.1:64775-143745 GCF_001975825.1 [Flexibacter] sp. ATCC 35208 | reverse complement strand
AAAGTGTAAACAACTTCTATGAGTATCTTGCAATATTCAAATCGCGCACTATGATAGATACAATCAGTAACACAGTGACCCTGCGTTTCCTCGCAGAGCCATCGGATGTTAATTTCGGCGGAAAGGTTCACGGGGGCGCCGTGATGAAATGGATTGACCAGGCAGGATATGCATGTGCAGCTAATTGGAGCGGTCAGTATTGTGTGACCGTGTATGTTGGGGGTATTCGTTTTATCCGTCCTATCCAGATAGGCGACATGGTAGAAATTAATGCGACTGTGATATACACCGGTAACACCAGTATGCATATCGCCATCAACGTGTCAGCAGGCAATCCCCGCCAGCATGACAGGATCAAAACTACCCACTGTGTAATGGTGTTCGCTGCCGTAGATGATAACGGCAAGACGGTGCCCGTACCCAAATGGCATCCCGAAACACCTGCCGCACTTGAAATGGAAGCTTATGCTAAAAAGCTCATGGCATTGAGAATGAATATTGAAGAAGAGATGAAGCCTTATCTCTAATATATAAGAAAGATGCAGTTTGCACTGCATCTTTCTTATATGGGATCAATGGGTGAACTGCATTTCACTCAGGCTTTTATATAATCCCCCATCTAGCGTGAGCAATTCCTGGTGCGTGCCCTGCTCTATAATGCGGCCTTTATCCAGCACGATAATCTTATCTGCCTGGCGTACAGTCGCCAGCCTGAGGGCAATTACTATTGAAGTACGACCGCGCATCAGTTTTTCGAGTGCATCCTGCACCAGCTTTTCTGACTCAGAATCCAGTGCAGATGTCGCTTCGTCCAGTATCAGGATCCTTGGATCTTTCAGCACAGCCCGGGCAATGGCAATCCTTTGCCGCTGTCCGCCGGATAATTGAATACCTCTCTCTCCTACTACGGTATCCAGTCCTTCCGGGAAGCGTTGTATAAATTCCCACGCGTTAGCTTGTTTTGCCGCGGCGATGATTTCGTCCGGGGTGGCCTCCGGTTTGCCATAAGCGATGTTTTCGCGGATGGTGCCGCCAAATAGAAATACATCCTGTGGTACGATAGCCATCTGGCTCCTCAATGCAGACAATGGGAAGTCTGCCGCATCACGGCCATTGAATGAGATGCTGCCGCCGGCCGGTTCATACAATCTTAATAATAAAGAGGCGATGGTACTCTTGCCTGCACCACTTGGGCCTACCAAAGCTATTTGCTGGTCGGCTTCGATGTCGAAAGAGATATCCTGCAATACATTCAGGTCGTCCCTGGATGGGTAGCGGAAAGCGAGGTGATTGAAAGAGATTTCCCCATTCAGGTGATCTTTTTCAGCAATCAGCGCACTATCGGTAATAGGTTCTGCCGGTTCGTCGAGAATTTCCAGCAGGTGTTCGGTAGCACCCAGGGTCTTTTGAATGGTGGCATATACTTCAGCCAGTCCGGCTACAGATGCACCAATAAAGGTAGAGTACAAAACAAAGGAGATCAGTAAGCCTGGCTGCAGGGTACCCATAGCAATCAATACCGCACCTCTCCATATCACTGCGACGATTGCTCCAAATACGCCCAGGATCATAAAGGCGGCAAATGCGCCCCGGTAAGTACCCGTCTTAATACCGGTTTTTGCTACTTCAGCAGTTTTGTGCTGGTATCGCCGCATTTCAAAAAACTCATTGGCGAATGCCTTTACATTCAATATCCCCTGCAGGGTTTCTTCCACAATGGTATTCGCTTCTGCTACCTGGCTCTGAGCCTGTTTGGAATATTTGCGCACCACGCGGCCAAACAACCAGGCAAGGATTACAATTACCGGCAGGGTGCCCAGCATCAGCACGGTCAGCTGTGCAGAAGTATGTACCAGCAATGCGATACCCCCTACAATAATAATGATCTGCCGGATAAATTCGGCGACGGTGGTAGTAAACGTCTCTTGTAGCAGAGAGATGTCAGAAGAAATACGGCTGCCCAGTTCTCCCACCCTGCGGTTCAGGAAAAAACTCATGGGCAGGCGGATCAGGTGGTTGTACACATGCTGGCGAAGGGAAGCCAGCGAGCGTTCCGTGACCCGGACAAAAATGTTGATCCTAAAATACCCCAGGATGCCCTGCACTAAAAGTAACCCTATAAGCCATAGTCCCGTGTGGTTGATTGCCGAAATGTCTTTCGAATGAGAACCATTGTCTACCAGGTCGCCCAATAAACGTGGAAATGCGAGGTTCGATAAACTGGTAATAAATAATAATAACATGCCTACGCTGAACATGGGCCAATAGGGCCTGATGTATTTATATAAGCGAAAGGTCTTTTTAAACGATGCTTTCTTAACGTTCTGGTGTTGTTCCATAGAATTAATTACGAAGTACAATTTTAAATTACAGGGAGCTGATATAGGTTATGACGGGGTGGAGAAGTAAATATTGTACAAATATGGGGGGAAATTTCCAAAAGCAAGGCGCTCCCACCGAAGCAGAAGCGCCTATTAACCAAATTCACTTGTATTTATTGTCAATTATGGCCGGCTATAAATGATAAATGACGGAGGGTTCCGTCATTTATCATTTACTTACTGGGGCCTTCTGTTTCTAGAGCTGTCCTGTGTACCGGTGCCATAGCGGGATGAATCCTCTCCCGGATTTGGCGCGCCTGCCGGCACATCTGCCGCCGGGATCGTATCAGGGTTGATACCGGTCATCGAAGTATCTACAGTTGTTGTAGTAGAATCAGTACCGGAGTTTTTACCATTTCCACACGATGCAATGAATGCACCTCCGGCTATTAAAATAATATATACCTTTTTCATACAATTATTTTATATTATAAAGAATATCAATATTTTCGAAGGAATTATTTTCCACAATTAGTAGCGTAAACGCATCAGCTTAGTGATTCATTGTTGAATCGGGATGTGCGGATGAATCAACTGGCATAGTCGCTGTATCTATTGGTGTAGTGGTAGTCGTATCATTACTTACAGAAGTTGCGCTGCTATCATTAGACCCCGTACCTTTGCCGCTTTCACACGCAAAGAGAAAGAGGCTGAACGCTATAGCAAAACAGGCGGTTATACAAACTTTACAAACTGCGAGACGGAAATTGATCGCTTGTGTGCCCAGGTCTTTTTTTTGCATTTTCATGATTAACCAGATTGTCAGGATGAACAAATAATGTTGAATACTCCTTTTATTCGAAATAATTGTGCCAACGCGCACCTCATTAATTAGCACAGGTTATGGAAAACGTTTTATTTCAATTAATTGAGCTGCCTACTGTACTCAAAGTAGTAGTTTCCTGTGTCACAGGAGCCCTTTTGGGTATGGAGCGGGAATTTCATCACAAGGCGGCGGGGATGCGCACACTCACGCTGATTTGTGTGGGTAGTACCCTGTTCACCATTCTTTCGGTGGAATTGGGGATGCCGGGAAGTCCGGATCGGGTGGCTTCCAATATTCTCACCGGTGTGGGTTTTATCGGTGCGGGGGTTATTTTCAAAGGCACTTACAGTATTGATGGTATTACGACCGCTGCTACCATTTGGATAGCAGCCGCACTGGGAATTGGGGTGGGCATGGGTCACTATACGTTGGTGACAATTGCACTCATATTGGTGCTGATCGTCCTGCAGGGTTTGAAAGTGATTGAAAGGAGGATTTCAAAGATCAGGCAGAAGAAAATGGTGTCCATCTCCTTTGATGTTTCTCAGACGAAGGAACTTGATTTCCCGTCCATTTTTAAGCGTTTTAATGTGATCCACAGCCATTTGATGGTGTCTCGTAATCAAAACATCGTTGAAAACCGGTTTGAAATCAAAGGCAACCCGGCGGATATGAAAGAAATGAGTCATTACCTTCAGAATAATCCCGACATTTGTCAATTCGAAATGCAAATAAATCCATTGTAGACTATGTCACGTGCGTATGCGGATCTTCCATTACATTATGGGTCAGTACCACCCTGGCTGGCTGCCAGAATGAGCCTGCTGGGTGGGGCTATTATTGAAACTATTGTCGCTGACTATGGTAAGGCGGAGGTATTAAGACGATTGAGCGATCCCTGCTGGTTTCAGGCATTGGGATGTGTATTGGGAATGGACTGGCATTCTTCGGGGATCACGACTTCTGTGATGGGGGCTTTGAAAAAGGCATTAAACCCTAAGGCGCATGAACTGGGTATATATATCTGTGGTGGTAAAGGAAAGCATTCCCGGGCCACACCGCAGGAGTTGCTCATCATTGCAGACAAAACCGGGTTACCGGGCCATGAATTGGTAAGACATAGTAAGCTGGCGGCTAAGGTAGATAATACAGCCATGCAGGACGGCTTTCAGTTATATCTCCACTCCTTTATTGTTTCCAGTGAAGGAGATTGGGCAGTGGTACAGCAAGGCATGAATGATGGAAATGGCATGGCGCGTAGGTACCACTGGCATTCGGCAACGGTGCGCAATTTTACAGAGACACCGCATTCCTTTATATATGGTAAGAACCAGGGACTGATTTTGAACCTGACTGACAAGGCGGCTATGCCGACGAAGGAGGGGCTCATTGAACTGGTAAAGGCTTCACCTGAACAGCTATTGCCGGAGATCCGGAAGCTCACCATGCCTTCGCACCATGATGTGCGGGCGGAGAATGTGGATTTGAAAAGGTTAGGTGCCGTGCTGGCGGTGGCCCATGAAAGACAGGTGATGGATTTTGAGACGCTGTTACTAATGGAAGGTGTGGGTCCGAGAACATTGCAATCGCTGACTTTGGTAAGTGAGGTGATACATGGTACCCCTTCCAGGTTTACCGACCCGGCCAGGTTTTCATTTGCACATGGTGGAAAGGATGGACATCCGTTTCCAGTGCCGGTGAATGTGTATGATGAAACGATCAGTGTGATGCGGGAGGCGGTGAATAAGGCGAAAATTGGGCAGAATGATAAGCAGGATGCGATCAGGAAGTTGTCGGTGTTGTCACAACAATTGGAAAAGGATTTTATACCGAACGAGCGGTTTGATGAGGTGGTTGAGCGGGAGCGGAAAGATTCATGGAGACATGGAGGGAGAACGATATTTGGGAAGGAGAAACCGCCCCCCAAAAACAACCAGCTGAGTCTATTTGATTAGTTGATTAAGGGAAATGGGCATGGTCATAATAACAACCAGTTGAGTCTATTTGATTAGTTGATTAAGGGAAATGGGCATATTCATAACAACAACCAGCTGAGTTTATTTGATTAGTTGATTAAGGAAAATGGGCAACATTCAGCCTATTGATAAGTCATAATAAATACAGAAGCTACCCAACCCTCAAATAAATGAGGAGCGATTTATCGCAATTCCGGCAAATACTTCCAATACCTTTTAGGCATATGCTGTAACTGCAATTTCCTGTTTACCCTACCCGCGATATTCGCCCCTTTATAATAAGTTTGCCACAATGCCTGGTAGTCATTTTCATTCGGATCCCAAATCCCCTCCTGTTTATCCATCTCCATCCAAATAGTATCCACCTTCTCCAAATCATAATAAATTCCATAGTTCCTCACCCTGTCATAAATCATCCAACGCTGATCTGCATATCGCTCTTTAAAGTGCCGGATGATTAAAGGAAGCACATTATAGTCCGGGGCAACCAGGCTGAAATAAATACCATCTTTCGTCAATTGAAACCGTACAAAAGCCTCCATTCGATGCTTCTCTCTATGCACCTTGCGAGCCGTCTGGGCAACAAACAGCACAAAAGCATTACCGAAATCATGCTCTATACTCAACTGGTTATCAAATATATAACGCGCATAGTTTAACAATTGATCTTCAATAACATCTATTTCTGAGAGAAAAGCAGCGAAAAACTGATGCAACCCATCTGCTGATAGTTTTTTGCTAAGGCCCATCCAGACCCGATCTGCCTTTTCCAGGTCGGTTTGTACTGAAATTGTGGTAGCAAACATGTCCGGAACGAAGGCATTTTCCTTCCTGATCACCCCCTGTTTTTTATAACTATCGAACACGGCCGTTAAGAATCCTTCAAACGAACCATCATATAGATAAATCTCCATATCAGAATAAAGAAAGTTGAGGAGTATGTAGTTTTAGGTACTTACTATGTGACTGATGTAAGATCTGTCGCCTGATCTGTCCGGAAGTATAATCCTTCTTCTCCATCGCACCTTTCTTGCACGTAATGAAGTACTTAGCACGGTTTAATTGAACCCCCATTTGCTGTAACTGATCCCACCCCAGCGCACTAAAAGTACGGGCAGCGATGATCTTGTTCACGCTGTTCATACCGATGCCCGGAATTCTGGCAATCAGCATTTTATCGGCCGTATTGATATCTATCGGGAAAAAGTGCATGTTCCGCAATGCCCAGGATAATTTCGGGTCTATCTCAGTATCAAGGTGAGGATTAGCGTCATTTAGTAACTCATGTGCATTGAACCCATAAAACCGCATTAACCAGTCCGCCTGGTATAACCGGTTCTCTCTCATCATGGGTACCTGACTTTGTAAACCTGGTAAGCGGGCATCGTTACTGATGGGTACATAACCGGAATAATACACCCGCTTCAACTTAAACTGCTGGTAAAACCGGGAGGCCAGGTGTACGATATCCTTATCCGTTTCCTTCCCTGCTCCCACTATGACCTGTGTGCTTTGGCCCGCGGGTACAAATGTGGGTACCTTTTTTAGCACCTTGCGTTCATCATCCAGCCGGATAATTTCATTTTTGAGAAAGTTCATAGGCTGGATCATATCAGCCCGCTTCTTCTCAGGTGCTAATAATTTTAGTCCTTCCTCAGTAGGTAGTTCCAGGTTGACACTCAACCGGTCAGCATACATACCTGCTTCCTTCATCAGTTCATCGCTGGCACCGGGAATGGCTTTGAGATGGATGTAGCCATTGAACTTGTGTATGGTTCTCAGGTCCTTGGCAATCCTCACCATACGTTCCATTGTATAATCCGGGTTTTTAAATATCCCCGAGCTGAGGAAAAGCCCTTCTATATAATTCCTTCGGTAAAAATTGATCGTCAGATCCACGACCTCCTGTACAGTAAAGGCCGCCCTTTTGATATCGTTGCTCTTGCGGGATACGCAATAAGCACAATCGTAAATGCAGTAATTGGTTAACAGGATTTTTAAGAGAGAGATACATCGCCCATCGGGTGTATAAGAATGGCAAATACCCATACCTGGATGGGCATTGCCAAGCTCCTTGTTTGTATTTTTCCGGTCGCTGCCACTGCTTGCACAACTCACATCGTATTTGGCAGCGTCCGCCAGTATGGATAGTTTTTCATGAACTCTTTCCTGCATGACAATCACTTTAGTCAAAAATACTAAAATATTTAGCATTTCAACCTAATAAAACATTCAAGAAAGAGGGAATTTACCAACGGGGAATGAAAACCATTTTCAAAGAAAGAGCCTGCATCCACCGGATACAAGCTCTTCAAAATTCATTTAACCATTGTTACTCTTTCACATACACCTCTATAATGGCATGCGTTGGCCTTCTCGGCGCCAAAAACACATCCGCTTTCTTATAATGCGCCTCCAGCTCATACCGCAAAGCAAACGGGAAGAAGTTATTATTCTCCGGCGCATATTCATACAACACCACATCATAATACTGGTTCCTCACCTTTTGGGTAAACACACTCAGCTGTTTATTGAACATCCCTACACCCAAATGATACCAGAGCGGACTATCGCTACCCGTTTCCGGGGTATAAGGCATTTCTGCGGCCAACGGAGTTAACTCAGTCATGTTCAATACTTTAAGATGTCCTTTATTATTCTTCACCACAGGCATATCCATCAGTTTCCGCATGCCCTCCACCGTTTGTGGCGGCATATAAATTCCTTTAAATGCTTTCAGATCAGAGAACACCCATTTGGAAGTCGGAACATCTGTCGTATCCCATTCGATCATATAGTTGTTACGAGACACCACATTCTCCCCCGTTTTACTCACCATTGGCTCAAATGCGGCAAAAGAGGTATCCGCATGTAACGCCGGTAGTTTATTCACCGATTCATCGTGTGGTAACAACCGGCTCGTTACCTTATCCATATATTTCCAGAAGGTACCTGACCACCATAGCAACACAAGTAATGCCGCACCTGCAAATGCCGGTTTTCTACTCAGGTCAATGTGCAACTGATCCACTAAGCGGGACGCAATAAATGCAAATGCGAATGCATGGAAGAAGATATTATTATCAGGCGGGGTGTAGCTAGTTACCTGAAAGATAGCCGATTCTGCCAGTATACCTAAAGTTAACAGCGTAAACAGCATTGCCTGTCTATCCTGCCAGTAAGCTTTGAATTGTTTAAACGCAGGCAGCAACACGATCACCATCATCACGATATAGAACTTAATCCATTGTGACTGGTACAACACTTCTGACACAATATCATACAATGACAAACGACTATTATGCGGCGCCTGTCCGTGGTTAAACCAGTATCCAAATCCATAGTGAATAAACGGACCAATAAAGATCGCAGCTACTATACCATAGAAAGCAACAAATAAAGGTACATCCCATAAGCGCTTCTGATTTAAGCTATTATAGGTCAACAACGCCAGCGACAGCAACAATGCCAGACCACCGCCATCCTGTTTGGTAAAGAACGACAGGAAGGTGAACAGGGCGGCTAAAAAAAGATGCAGGAACTTAACCCGGCCCTGTGGTCCCATCAGGAAACGGAACAAAAACGCCAGTCCGACCAACTCATACACAATCACCGTCTGGTTGTACCATGGCCAGAAATTGAAGAAAGAATACGACAGGACAAACAACAACACAGAAAGGATCCTTATCACCGGTTTTACATCCAGACTTTTCAGGATAGACCTGAAAGAGATCCCTGCCAGAATGTTCATAAACACCTGCGCCTTCACCAAAGTCACCAGTTGCGGCCCAAAGATTTTAAAAAACAATGCAGGTACAATCCAGAAACCATACCCTAATGGCAACCCAAAATCACGATAAGGTACCTGACCCTGGGAAATACGATAAGCCCCTTCCCAGGACAAAAAGATATTGACCCTGTATGGTAAGGGAACGAAAAGGGGGAACAACGCCAGGCCGATAATGATTACAATTTCTGTAACAAAAGCGCTCTTTCGGCTGAACGGAGCATAAGTTGACGGCATACAAAAACGGGGATAAAAACGAGTGTAAAATTGTATTGAACGGACCAAAAATAGGAGAATTAACCGTAAAATTGCTTTTTTTCACGCAGTTGTTCCATAAACCATCGTATATTGGCACGGTTATTAAGAACTTATCCCCGTGCAATATTTAAAATTATTAAGACCCTCCCATTGGGCAAAAAATCTGTTTTTATACATACCCCTTTTCTTTGCTGGCGAAATTTTCGACTATGCCAAAGTTGTCGAAGTACTCCTCGGTTTCTTTGCATTTAGTCTCATCGCCAGTAGTATTTACATTATCAATGATTATAATGATGTGGAGGCCGATCGTCGCCATCCTGTTAAGTGCAAACGCCCTATTGCATCAGGTGCTGTCTCCAAACCAATGGCGCTCGTATTCTTTGTACTTTGCCTGCTGATAGGAGGTTTATTAGCGTGGTATGTGAAACCCAAATTCCTGTTTGTAACAGGTATTTACTTCATTATCAACCTGCTATACTCCTTCGGATTAAAAAACATCAGTATCCTCGACATCCTGATACTATCCATCGGCTTTGTATTGCGTGTCAAGGCAGGCGGGGTGGCTGCCAATGTAGCGGTATCTGAATGGCTCATGATAATGGTATTCCTGCTGGCACTTTTTATGGCCGTAGCCAAACGCCGCGACGATGTGCTGATCAAAACCAGCACTGGCCAGGAAATGCGAAAAGCCGCCGCCGGTTACAACCTGGACTTCATGAACGTCATGCTGGCACTGGTTTCGGCCGTGATCATAGTGGCTTACCTCATGTATACCATGGCACCAGAAACCATGATCCGCTTCAAGACATACCGTCTTTACTATACCTGCCTGTTCGTAATTGGCGGATTATTACGATATTTGCAAATAACATATGTAGAGAACAATACAGGTTCTCCTACCAAAATCCTATACAAAGACCGTTTCATACAATTAACCATACTCCTGTGGGTGCTGAGTTTTTATGTGCTTATTTATTTACCCACTAACAAAAGTTTTTTTGAGTAATGGAAAAACGGTTAGCAAACTGGGGCAACTACCCCATCATCTCCTGCGATGAGACAACATTTACGCAGGTAGATCAGGTTGAGGACATGATTTCCTCACATTCTTCCATCATTGCCCGCGGCAACGGCCGCTGCTATGGTGACGCCTCGCTGGCTACTAATAGTATTTCCACTCTTAAGTTTGACAAGGTGTTGCAGTTCGATACTGAGACCGGCGTCTTTGAATGCCAGTCGGGTATCACTTTAGACCAGATCCTCAGGATCGTAGTGCCTGAAGGCTGGTTCCTCCCTGTCACACCCGGTACAAAGTTTATTACCGTAGGTGGTGCTGTAGCTTCCGATGTTCATGGTAAGAACCATCATGCGGAAGGCTCGTTCTCGAACCACATCATCGATATGGACGTTATCACTGGTAAAAAGGAAACCCTTACCTGCTCGAAGGACAAATTGCCCGACCTGTTCTGGGCTACCTGCGGTGGTATGGGACTAACCGGCATTATTACCCGTGTGAAGTTTGGCCTCAAGAAAGTTGAAACTGCGTATATCAAACAGAAGCAGATCAAAGCCAAAAATCTGGACGAATTGATCCGCCTCTTTGAAGAATATAATCAGTATACCTACAGCATGGCCTGGATCGATTGCCTGCAGAAAGGCGATAGTTTTGGCCGTGGTATACTCATCGTAGGTGAACATGCTACAAAGGAGGAACTGAATGCCCAGCAACAGGCAGCCCTTTTGAACCTGCCTGAGAAACGCCCCCTGTCAGTTCCATTCAATTTCCCATCATTTGCCCTTAACACATTGACGGTGAAGGCCTTCAACTGGTTGTATTATGCAAAGAATACCAAAAGGGAGATTAACAATGTGATCCCTTACGAACCATTCTTCTACCCGCTGGATGCAATTTTGCACTGGAACCGTGGTTATGGCAAAGCTGGATTTGTACAATACCAGTTCGTGCTGCCATTGGATAAGAAGGAAGGTCTCGTGGAAATCCTGAAGCGCATCAGCGATGCAGGATTGGGTTCTTTCCTGGCGGTACTGAAAGTATTTGGTCACCAGGACGACCTGATCTCATTTCCAAGACAAGGGTATACCCTGGCGCTGGACTTCCCGGTGCGCAAAGGACTCTTTGCATTCCTGGATGAACTGGATGCTGTGGTACTCCAATACGGTGGAAGGTTGTACCTTTCCAAAGATGCCCGGATGAAGAAAGAAGTATTCTGGCAGAGTTATCCCAATGCACAGCGATTTGCAGAAATTGTAAAAGCTTATAATGGTGATAATATCTTCCATTCTGTACAGTCTGAACGACTGGGTATCAATTGATTAATTTCACCGTCTTAACCGAACATTAGAATATGCCTACTGCACTCATATTGGGCGCGGGGTCTGACATGGCCGTAGCTATTGCCAGACACTATGCCGGCGGGAAATACGATCTCCAGCTGGCCGCCCGAAACGTTGATTCCCTCTACCCGTTACAACAGGATCTACAAATTCGCTATCATATCAAGGCCGAAAGCTTTGCATTCGATGCGACGGATTTTGATAGTCATGCTGCTTTTTATGCAGGGCTGCCCGTTAAACCAGATATCACGATCTGCGTGTTTGGCTACCTTGGCGAACAGGAAAAGGCACAATCCAACTGGTCAGAAGCTGCCCGTATTATTCATACCAATTTCACCGGAGCGGTGTCTATCTTAAATATAGTGGCGGACGATTATGCTGCAAAAGGTACGGGTACCATCGTGGGTATCAGTTCTGTAGCAGGCGAACGTGGTCGTCAGAGCAATTATATATATGGTAGTTCCAAAGCTGGTTTCACAACTTACCTCAGTGGTTTGCGCAACCGGCTCTTTCACAAGGGCGTGCACGTACTGACTGTAAAACCGGGTTTCGTGTATACCCGTATGACGGAACACCTGAAGATGCCGCCATTGCTGACGGCACAGCCACAAGCTGTGGCAAAAGATGTATATAAGGCCGCTGTCAAAAAGAAAAATGTTCTTTACACTAAGTGGTTCTGGCGATATATCATGCTCATCATCAAGTCGATACCGGAAGGCATTTTCAAAAAACTAAAATTATAATGAAGCCATCCATCGCATTTTTTGATTTTGATGGGACGATCACAACAAAGGATACGCTCTTTGAGATCATCCGTTTTCATAAAGGTAGTGCTGTTTTGAATATTGGAATGGCCCTGCTCTCCCCTGCCTTAGTGGCTTTTAAGATGAACCTGATTTCCACTCAACGAATGAAGGAAATGGTATTTCGGTTTTTCTTTGGAGGAACACAGGTAGATACTTTTCGGGATAAATGTGCAGCGTTTTGTGCAGAAAAATTGCCTGAGCTGGTGAAGGAGAATGCCCTGCAGGCGATTCGACAGCACCTGTTACAAGGACATCAGGTTGCAGTTGTGACTGCTTCGGCAGAAGAATGGGTGGAACCATGGTGTAGCAGTCTGGGAATTGTTTGTATCGGTACCCGGTTAGAAGTGCGCAATGCATTGATTACTGGAAAGATACAAGGGTTGAATTGCAATGGCCCTGAAAAGGTGGAACGGATTAAGCAGACATTTGACCTGAATGGATATGATGATATTTATGCTTATGGAGATACGAATGGAGATAAGCCGATGTTGGAAATGGCGAAGTATGGATATTTCAGAAAGTTTTAAATGCTGGCTGATTTAGGAAAATTCTACATGTTAGCTACTTCCGGGAAGTTCTAATTTTATAAAGGGGGCGTCTTCTGGACGTCCCCTTTCTTTGAAAATGGTTTTCATGCCTGTTGGTGAATTCCCTCTTTCATGAATGTTTCATTCGGATACCGGATGTAGAGAATTTTTGTACATGCAATTCTCATGGCCTTTCTGTAACTTATGATACATCCCCCCCCTTTTTTATTCACTCCTGAGACTATTAATCGGATTTGCCAATGCAGCTTTGATCGCTTTATACCCCACCGTGATCCAGGCAATCACAATAGATAGAACTATGGCAAGTACAAATACCCCCCAGCCCAATTCGATATGATAATAATACCCCTGTAGCCAGTTGTTCATAAAGAAATACCCCAAAGGCGCTGCCACCAGAAACGCTACACCAATTAAGATGGTGAATTCCTTTGAAAATAAATACAATATGCTTTGAACAGAGGCACCTAACACTTTCCTGATGCCCACTTCTTTGTTCTTTTGCACCGCCATAAAAGACACTAAACCATATAATCCCAAACAGGAAATCAGGATCGCCAGGAAGGCAAAGACTTTAAACAATTGCTCCACGACGGCAGCAGATTCATAGAACTGTGCAATCTGGTCATCCATAAAAGCATAGTCATATAAATAGGTAGGATATACTGCTGTAAACGTCTTTCTGATTTGATCGGCGGTGGTCATCACCCGTTGCGGATCAATGCTCACAACGATGGCAGCGTAAGCATTAAATTCTGAAGTCACGACCGAAGGCCATATCTGCTCATCCAGCGGATTGTTGTGATAGTCTTTCAACACCCCCACCACTGGTATCGTTTTTTCTCCGATGGTGATCATCTTGCCAATGATCTCTTCATTTGATTTCAAGCCCAGTTTCTTCACCAGTGTTTCGTTCACCAGCGCCTCCCGCATACTATCATTCCCAAATATATACCTGCCTGCCGCCAGTTTCAAATCAAAGGTTTTATAATAACCGGAGTCACACATTAACTGTTTTACACTGAAATTTTCCTTTTCAGCCCTGGTATCATACTGTATGCTGGTATAATATCCTGACCTGGTAGAGGGTGCGTTATTACATAGTGTCACTGATTTTACACCCGGCAATGCTGCAAACCTGTCTTCGAGATAACGATATTTTAATTTCAATGCGCTATCACTTGGCAGATCGATCATGAGCACCGCTTCTTTCCTGAATCCCATAGACTGGTTTCTAAAGTATTGCATTTGCTTTACGACAACAATGGTACCGATCACTAATAATTGAGCAATGACAAACTGAAAGATCACCAGACCTCTGCGCAGAGATACACCGCCTTTTTGCTGTGCCCTGATCCTGCTTTTCAGTGCCATAACGGGGTTAAAACCTGACAAAACCAACCCAGGATAAAATCCGGCCAGAAAGGTAACTATGACACCTGTTAGTATTAAAAACACGATAATAACAGGCAGACTGGATCCGTTCAGTACAATTGGTTTTCCCAGTATATGACTCATAGACGGCAGGGCCACTACAGCCATGAAAGTACCTATGATCAAGGCCAGCAAAGTGATCAGACCTGTTTCAAACAGAAATTGTCTCAGCAATTGCACCCGATTGCTTCCCAAAGCTTTACGTACCCCTACTTCTTTCGCTCTGTTCACTGACTGGGCGGTGGCGAGGTTGATAAAATTGATACAGGCTACCAGCAGCAGGAAAACCCCAATCAATGCCAGTGACCACATTTCACGGGGAGCGATCCTGTTGGTATAAGGCAGGTCATATTCCGGATCCATGTGCATAGCAGTCAGCGGCTGCAAAAAGAGTTGTGTATATGTATATTGTTTTTTCTCCTGTTCCTTATAATGGGTGGTAACGAAACGGGGAAATTGAGATGCAATACTTTTAGGATCAGTACCCGGTTTTAATACCACAAAACATTGGGAGCCACCGATCATATGAGACCAGTTATCTTTCGCCTTTTCGCGCAAACTACCATTCCCTAAACTCAGGAGCGTTTCGAAGGAAGCTGCGAGTTCGAAAGGAACATCTGTGTTTTTGGGTAAATCTTTGAATACACCCGTTACTCTCAGGGGAACTCTATATGACCATAATTGAATGGTCTTGCCCATCGCTGCCTGTGCACTGCCAAAATAGGCTTTTGCCCTGCTTTCACTGATCACTGCGGTATGGGGCATTTTCATTTCTGCCGCATTGCCTATGATCCATTTTACATCGAAGATGTCAAATAATTGAGGTTCAACGAAGTATTGGCCACGGCTCTCTTCTTTTACCCGCATTTCTTCCGCCCCGTTTTTGCCGGGTATATATATCTGTGCGCCGCCAATCGTGTGCATTCTACCCACTGTTTCCATTTGTGGAAATTCCTGTCTGAAAGCATCAGGCAATGGCATGACAACCATAGTATATTTCGAAGTGATCTCGTCATTACTGAATTTTCGTTCGGTACTTACTACCCGGTAAATGCGGTTTCTTTTTGATTGATAGTTGTCATAGCTCATCTCGTTACGGATCACGAGAAAGATCAGTAAGCTGGCGCCGATGCCGATGGCCAGCCCTAATATGTTAAGGAGGGAGAATGACTTCTTTGCCCAGAGTGCACGAAAAGAAAGTTTGAGATGGGTATTCATGATAATGTAATATAGAGGATGATGAATACAAAAAGCAGGTCAAAAACAAATTGCAATCATAATCAAATAATTACACCAAAAATCAATGCCCCTTTTGTTCATAAACGTAACAACCCGTGTTCGCTAATGAACGCCTTCCAGCCACCGGCAGGCCTTACCCCCAAACAAAAAGCGCTTTTGCCAGAGGCAAAAGCGCTTTTTGTTTGCTTTTTATCTAATTAAGCCGCAGCTTTCATACTCACTACCTTAGCTACTCTGGGTTTGATCTTTATAATCCCAACCAAATGCATCAATCTCATCACCGGATAAGTTGGATCCAACTCAAACCACTTCTTTGCAAAGTTCGGACTATCCTTATACTTATGGTGGTTATTCTGGAACAACTCACCTAACAACAGGATCCCCCATGGAGAAGTGTTCCTTGAATGATCCCCATTATCAAAACTGTGATAACCATATTTATGACCACACCAGTTCACTACCGCGCCCTGTACAGGACCCATCAGGAAGTGAATAGGCAGTAACAAATACCACCAGAAACTGGGTGCAAACGCTACATAATAACCAATATATATACCCATCCAGGCTAAACGGGTAATATTATTATCCCCGAATTTATCCATCGCATTCCACACAGGCAGCGGATCTTTGGTAAACTCTTCACTAGCCACCCGCTTTCCCTTCAGAAAATCATTATACATTTCACGTGTGTGAACCATCATAGCCCATACATCTTTGAAGAAGTGTGGTGAATGTGGATCTTCCTCCGTATCACTAAACTCATGATGCATTCTGTGCATCACACCATACGCACGGGGTACCAGATAAGAACTTCCCTGGAAAAACCAGGTAGAAAAATAGAATACTTTTTCCCAGAACTTGCTGGTCGTATACATCTGGTGGGATGCATACCTGTGCAGGAAAAAGGTATGGAAGAAAAGCGACAGGAACCAGTGCGCGAAGAAAAATATCAATATCGCCGTCATTAACTCTTTTTAATTTTTTTTGATCAATAAGGGGCCGAAGATAAAATAAATACTATCATTAATTACGTAATAACCATATAGATAGTTTACAATAGTTGGTTATTCGGCCATACATAAGGCTCAAAAAAATGTTAAAATTTACTATTTAAGAGGTACGTCGGGCAATTTGAGTTGGCTCAGTTCGTTATTTCTTTATCCTCACCTTCCGTAATTCCAGCTGATTTAACCCGTTAGTTTCCATCCCCTCCACATTTGGCTGAATCAGGTGAATAACCTCATCATAAAACAATGGCACAACAGGCGCATCTGCCACTATCATCCTATCCATCTGGTTATAAAGGCTGTACCGCACGCTATCATTATTCTCCTGCAAGGCGGCTTCATAGAGTTTATCGTACGCTGGGTTTTTATATCTCGTATAGTTCGGTGGCGCCGGGTTTTTGCTGTAAAATACGGCAAGGTAGTTCTCCGCATCTGCATAGTCTCCCATCCAGCTACCTCTGAAGAATAGCGCATCCGACTTAGCAGTTTGCTCCAGCAACAATGCTTTTTGTAATACCTCTACCTGTACGGTAATACCTATTTGCTGCAGCTGGTTCGCTACATAGTTGGCATAATCTTCATAAACAGGAATGGACAATAGCTTGATCGGCGGCAATCCCTTGCCCTCCGGGTATCCAGCTTCTTTTAAAAACTGTCTGGCTTTCGCAGGATTAAAATTATATCCTTTTACTTTACTTGTATCAAATGAAGGTAAGCCCTGGGGGATAAATCCTGCATTGGCAGGCGTACCAATACCATTGCGGAGATAAGTGATCATCTTCGCCCTGTCAAAACCATAATTGATGGCGAGGCGGATATTTTTTAACCGCGTAGGCGATTGACGGATTTTGGTACTATCCAACAGGAACCCAAAGTATTCTACATTCAGTTGCGGCGTCTTATCCAGGATCATCTTTCCGGCCCACTCCTTTTTTAACTCTCCCTTCTTATTCAGTACCTCATCTTTAAAAGACGCATCGATATCATTCATAAAATCCAGTTGCCCCTGTCGGAATAACAGGAATTCGGTAGCCTTGTTATCGAGAAAACTCATCTTCACGGCATCTAAATAAGGAAGTCCTTTTTCAAAATAATGCGGAAACTTATGTAATACCAAGGCCTGTCCTTCTTCCCAGTAATCAAATTGAAACGGCCCTGTACCACAGGGATGCTTTCTAAAATCCTTACCATACTTCTCAACGATTTCATGGGGAATAACAGAGCAATATTGCATACTGAGAATACCCAACACAGGATGAAACGGTTGCAATAAAGTGAGTCTGAAGGTAGAGTCATCCAGGGCTTCAAAGCCCTTGTATTTATCGACTTTGCCATTAAAGATCCAGGCCCCTGCAGAGGCGGTAGCCGGGTCCATAATACGATGTAAGCTATACACCACATCGCTGGCTATCATCTTCCGTCCTTTGCCACCGGGGAATACATCATTATCATGAAAGAATACATCCGTGCGCAGGTGAAAGGTATACACCTTTGCATCTGGTGATACTTCCCAGCTTTGTGCCAGCGAAGGCCTGATCTGCAATTGCTGATCCGGTTCCACCAGGGTATTATATAATTGTTTGACCGCCCAGATGATAGACTGGTTCTTGGCAAATGCCGGATCGAGGGTGGCAATACCGTCTACCACATTGTACCGGAATACCTGCCGTTTATCAGCCTGTTTGGTCTGACAACTACTCAAAAGGAATACAGTTGCCCATATTATTAAAAAACGTTGTATGCTCATTAAACTGAAAATTAATATCTTTCCGTTATAAAAATATCAATTTCTATGCGTGGCTTACTGTTGCTTTTATTGGTCATAACTACAGCCTTCTCGGTTAGCGCCCAGGAGCGGACCTTCACCCATGCGGATACACTCCGTGGTTCAATCACCCCTGCCAGGGAATGGTGGGATGTTCAGAACTACGATCTTCATGTGGCGCTAAACGCACAAGATAGTACCCTGGGAGGCTATAATATCATTACCTACTTTATAAATAAACCGGATAGCATTATGCAGATAGATCTGCAGTTGCCTATGGAAGTAGACAGTGTCATGCAGGATAAACAGAAGCTGGCGTACGAGCGTGATGGCGATGCGGTGATGGTGCGTACACTGGCACAGCAACCAAAGGGAAGTACGAAGAAGATAACGATCTTTTTCCATGGCCGTCCTAAGACTGCTGTAAATCCACCATGGGATGGCGGTATCATCTGGCGCAAAGACAAAGATGGCCGTCCATGGATCGCCACTGCCTGCCAGGGAACTGGTGCAAGCGTGTGGTGGCCTAACAAGGATACCCAGTCAGATGAACCGAATGATATGACGATTGCCGTGACTGTGCCGAACTTCCTTGTAGATGTGTCAAATGGCCGTCTGAAGAAAAAAGTATCTAATAAAGATGGTACCGATACCTATATATGGTATGTGGCCAACCCGATAAATAACTATGATGTAGCGCTGAACATCGGCAACTATAAAGAGATCAAAGATACCTACAATGGTGAGGGCGGTAAACTGGACCTGAGCTATTGGGTACTGGATTATAATGTAGATACAGCTACCATTCACTTTGAAGAAGTGAAGAAAATGCTGCAATGCTTCGAGTATTGGTTTGGTAAATATCCTTTCTACCAGGATAGCTATAAGCTGATCGAAGCGCCGCATTTAGGCATGGAGCACCAGAGTGGTGTGGCCTATGGTAATGGCTTCGGCTGGGGGTATAAAGGTCGTGACCTGTCCGGCAGCGGCTGGGGTTTGAAGTGGGACTTTATCATCGTGCATGAGAGTGGCCACGAGTGGTTTGGAAACAACATTACCAGCAAGGACATTGCAGATATGTGGATCCATGAGGCATTCACGAACTATTCAGAGACATTATATACTGAATGTGAGTTCGGTAGAAAGGCGGCTTTCGAATATATTACAGGTGTACGGCAGAATATCAGGAATGATGAGCCAATCATTGCGCCATATGGGGTGAATGCGGAAGGTAGTGGGGATATGTACTATAAAGGGGGGAATATGGTCCATACCATTCGCCAGATAGTGAACAACGACAATGTATTCAGGGATGTGTTGAGAGGAATGAACCAGGCGTTCTGGCATCAGACAGTGACGACGAAGGATATTCTTGACTACCTGAATTTCCGTACACAGATGAACTTTACAAAGGTGTTTGAACAATACCTGATGCATACTACGATTCCTACGCTGGAATATCATTTTAATGGGAATGAGTTGCAGTTCAGGTGGGTGACGGATGTGGAGAATTTCAATATGCCGGTGAAGGTGACACTGAATGATAGAGGGTATCAGTTTATTTATCCGGGTAAGCATTGGCAATCAACGCAGTTTACCATGTCGAATAAAAAGGACTTTAAGGTAGATCCGAATTTTTACATACATGTTAAGCAGATCTAAACTGATTTAAAAGTTTATAAGTTTATAAAGGGCCTTCCAATCAGGAGGGCCTTTTCACCAACCTGAACCCATGCTGCCAGGTCCCTGTTCTAAACCCATAGGCATACCACAAAATACTCAGCGGCTCAATATTCCTGCTCATTTCAATACTACCCATATCCACAATATCAATCCACCCCATTTGCTGTAATAACTCAGTTACTGTCGTCTTCGCCTGTCGTTTATTTCCACAAATAAACATGGTAGGTGCATCCTGCTCATGTTGTGGCCGGAACATTGATTCATGCCCGATACAACTCAATGCCTTCACCACATGTGCATCCGGTGGCAACCACGCTTGCAGCTGCTCCCCCGCAGAGCTGGTATGCCCGATAGAAAAACTCAGCCTTCCCTGCTGATCGGGGCCTTTCCCATCCAGGGGGTTCGTCACATCCACTACAACTTTGTTTTTGAAATTCCATAACCCGGCCGCCTCAATGGCTTTTTGGGTACCTGCCCAGCTGGTACAGATGACGAGTAGTTCTCCCTGAGCCGCTGCTTCCCGAAAAGGAGCCGCAATCACATTATTGCCAATTTTTCGTATCCATTGTTGCAGGGATTCTTTGGAAGGATTACGGGTGCCAAGGATCACTTCATGTCCTGCCCTGACCAGGCCTTCACTTAGTGTAAGGCCGACGGGGCCGCTGCCCAGGATACCTATTTTCATGCTTCCGTTATTTGTGGGTAACTAATTTAATGAAAATAATTGGATTTCCCGTCCCTGCTGGCCGCAGGGCACCTTGTTATCATTAACGTATTGCCAAACCAGGTCCCCTTGCTTTCATTAACGTATTGCTAAACCAGACCCGGCACCTTGCTATCATTAACGTATACCTACACCAACCCGCCCCCCTTGCCATCATTAACGTTTCCCCCTGCCGGCCGCAGGCCCCGCCCCAAAACGAAAACGCTTCTACCGAAGGTAAAAGCGTTTTCGTTTTGCTATTTCAAATCTCTTATTGCTGCAAATACCCTATAAACTTATTCAACCCCTGTCGCTTAGAAGGCGTCAAAGGAAAACTCAGATTCTTCACATAATAAGTCGTCAGATCATACTCCCCATAAGGATTCTCCGCCACTACCGCCGGAATATTACTAATCCCTATCCCATTCGCATTATTAAACTGCTGAATAAACTCTATTGGCAATGGCTTATTACTAATCCACGCCGCAAACACCATCGGCAAACTCGTATACCTGATCCAATGCTCCGCCAGGTCATAAATATAAGGAGACACCTTACGCTGTAAAAACGCCCTGTCCCCAATTACTAAACCAGCATCCGTTCCTTTGATATTCCCTTCATAATCACCTGTAGTAGGAATAAACTCCACATCCAGCTTCCAGTAATCCCTCACCAGCAATTTCAATAATGCCACTGAAGACCGGCTCTGATAATCCAGATAAATCCGCTTAATGTCATGCAAAGGAACATCCGAGAACAAACACACCGATGCAACCGGCCCTTCCGCTCCAATACAATAATCTGAAATAATGTGGTACTCCTTCATCTTCGGTATCACTGCCACTGGTACAAGTCCAACGTCTACACCCCCATCTATAAGCTGCTGGCCTATCTTAGCCGGATAATCCACACTCAACTCCATCATGTCCATCACCGGATGATTCCTAAATCCAAATAATAATGGCTTGGTATTCAAATAACTTACTGCCGCTACTTTTACTTTCCGTTCCAATTTCAGTAATTTTGCCGGCTAAATTAGGACATTTTAGCTATATGTATCCTGTAATGGGTGAAAACCACCTATTACTAAACAATAAAATTATAGTATGCAATTACAATCATTGACCGCCATTTCCCCGCTGGATGGGCGTTATCGCAAGCAACTGGAAGAACTGGCCCCTTATTTCTCTGAATTTGCACTCATCCGCTACCGCGTATTGGTAGAGATTGAATACTTCATCGCCCTCGGCGAACAGAAGTTATTCACCCTCCCCAAAAACCAGGTAGGGGCCCTGCGTAAGATCTATCAGGAATTTACGGTAGAAAATGCCCAGCTGATCAAGGAAACGGAGAAAGTGACGAATCATGATGTAAAAGCTGTAGAATACTTCGTTAAAAACGAGCTGAAAGGCTTAGGCCTGGAAGATAAACTGGAGTGGGTACACTTCGGTCTGACATCCCAGGATGTCAACAACACCGCTACCCCCCTGTTCTGGAAGGAAGCAATTGAACATGTATATATGCCAGCTATCGCTAACCTGGTTCTGCAGCTGAAAAAGTTCGGCAAACAATGGATCAGGATCCCCATGCTGGCACGTACACATGGCCAACCCGCATCTCCGACCATCCTGGGTAAAGAGATCCTGGTATTTGCTGAAAGACTGGAAGGTCAGATAAAACTGCTGGGAGATATTCCTTTTGCAGCTAAATTCGGCGGTGCTACCGGCAACTTTAATGCACACCACGTAGCATTCCCTAAGATCAACTGGGAAAAGTTCGGTGACAAGTTCGTGAACAATACCCTGGGCTTACAGCGTATGAAGTACACGACCCAGATCGAACATTATGACAACATTGCTGCGCAATTCGATACCTTAAAACGTATCAATACTATCCTCATAGATTTCAGCCGCGATATCTGGCAGTATATCTCTATGGATTATTTCAAACAGAAGATCAAGGCGAATGAAGTAGGCTCTTCTGCCATGCCGCACAAAGTAAATCCGATCGATTTCGAAAATGCAGAAGGTAACCTGGGTCTGGCAAATGCGCTGTTTGAGCACCTGAGTGCAAAACTGCCTATTTCACGTTTACAACGTGACCTCACTGACTCTACCGTATTGAGGAATGTAGGTGTGCCTTTCAGCCACTCTATCCTCGCATTGAAGTCCCTCGCAAAAGGCATGGAAAAGCTGATCCTGAACGAAGCGAAACTGCACGATGATCTGGAAAATAACTGGGCCGTAGTAGCTGAAGCTATTCAGACAGTACTGCGCAGGGAAAATTATCCTCAGCCTTACGAAGCACTGAAAGCGTTGACGCGTGGTGGTGAACAGATCACACAGAAGACGATGCATAAATTTATCGATGGGCTGAAAATAAGCGCAAGCCTAAAGAAAGAATTAAAGGCTATCACGCCTCACAATTACACCGGCATTTGGTAGCCGGCCGCAGGCCAACCGCCCGACCACAAATTTCTTTTGCCAAAGCCAAAAGAAATTTGTGGTCCTTTTTTAAAAACCACCTTCACCCCCACCCCTCAAAAACAATCCTCAAAATGCACCAACTCATGACTCCCATCCCTCCTAAAAGTAATCGCCACAATATCAAATCTTATCCGTTTCGGTAATTCCCTCATCCTATCCATATACCCATTCGCTACCGCCCGAATATGCCTGATCTTCCTCTCAGTCACATTCTTCTCAGGAAAACCCCAAATATCAGAAGCCAACGTCTTCACCTCCACAAAAACCAAACAATCCCCCTTCCTTACAATCAAATCAATCTCCTTCCGCCCCAACTTCCAATTGGCATGCAAAATGATATAATCCTGTGCTAAAAAATGCGCCCTCGCAATTTCCTCGCCTTTTTTACCTAAATCAAGGTAGGTTAACATTGGATTTTGAATATTTTTTAACTTCCTTTGGGGAAATTTTTTAGGTTCACTGTTATTGAAAATAAACAATTATAACGCATAACGTATGAGTGAGAAGAAACTATTCAGACTGGAAGGTAAGGTTCAAAATTATGCATGGGGAGGATTCCACTATATCCCATCCCTCCTGGGCATCCCCGAAACAAACAATCCCAGCGCGGAATACTGGATGGGTGCACACCAAAGCGCACCTTCAAAAATTGATACAGACGGTCAGACCACTGCACTCGACCAACTGATCAAAGCCAATCCTACCGCTGCCCTGGGCCAGAAAGTATGGGATCGCTTCGGTGAACTGCCTTTCCTGTTCAAAATCCTCGACGTAAAAGACATGTTATCTATCCAGGTGCATCCTACCAAAGTGGAAGCTGAAAAAGGGTTTGCCCGTGAAAACGAAGCTGGTATTCCTTTGAACGCATCGCACCGTAATTATAAAGATGCCAATCACAAACCTGAAATCATGGTAGCCCTCAGCGAATTCTGGCTGCTCCATGGCTTCCTGCCTGAAGATAAACTGAAGAATGTACTGACTACCGTACCTGAATTTGCTACTCTCGCACCTATCTTCGAAAAAGAAGGTTATTATGGGCTGTACAAAGCAGTGATGGAACTGCCACAGGAAGAAGTGAACAAATTCCTTCGTCCGCTGGCAGAAAGAGTATTGCCTGCTTACCAGGCAGGTACCCTGCACAAATCAGATCCTGCTTTCTGGACAGGTCGTGCCATCGCAAATGATCCTCAGGGTCTCGACAGACTGGATAGAGGTATCTTCTCTATTTACTTCTTTAATATTATGGAAGTACATGAAGGCGATGCAGTATTCCAGGATGCAGGTATTCCTCACGCTTACCTCGAAGGCCAGAATGTGGAACTGATGGCAAATTCTGACAATGTGCTGCGTGGTGGGCTGACACCTAAACATATTGATGTACCTGAATTGCTGAAACATACCCGTTTCGAAGCAGTACATCCTAAGATCCTGAAAGGAGATGCAGTAAAGGGCGGTATGGAAAGTATTTATGCCAGTCCAGCTCCTGACTTCGTGGTAACCCGTATCGGGCTGAAAGCGGGTCAGAAATATGAGCAGCATACCACTTCTACAGAAATTCTGCTGGTGCTGCAGGGCAATGCGACCGTTACCGGTGAAGGTGGTGTGAACCTGCCAGTGGTGAAAGGTCAGTCTGTAGTAGCATTGTATGATACCACTTACCAGATTGAATCTAAAGATGGAGTTGTTATTTACAAAGCTGGCGTTCCGGCATAATAGATTTGGCATTCCGGCCTAACAGATAACCGGCCTTCCAACCTAATCACTAATAAACGTTTTCCTGGCCGACCGTATGCCAGCTTCCCTAATCGTTAATAAACGTTTTTCCAGCCGGCCACAGGCCAACCCATACGAAAAAATCGCTTCTGCCAAAGGTGGAAGCGATTTTTTCGCTTGTTTCCCTATCTTTGCACAAATAAACTGATCAAATGAAGAAGGATACCCGTGAAAATATTATGATCGCTGTGCTGATCTTCCTGGCTATCATCAGCCGTGTCATCACCAACAATCTTCAGTTATGGAACTTTAACGCAATCGGCGCCGCCGCTCTTTTTGGTGGTATGATGATCCGCAATAAACGCCTGGCTTATCTTTTACCGGTCCTCACCCTTTTCCTGAGTGATCTTTTCCTCCAGTTCTTTACCAATGTACAGACCTTCTATGGCGCTTACATAGGCCAACTGTTCTTTGTATATGGTGCATTCCTGTTTATCACCTGGATCGCCACCCGTATCAAAAAGGCAGATGCACTCACCATTCTGATTGCCAGCATCGGCAGCGGTGTGGTGTTCTTCATGATCACCAACCTTGGTACTTTCCTCACTACTAATCTGTATCCGCATACACTCAGTGGCCTCATCGCCTGCTACGCAGCTGGTATTCCTTTTTACAAAGAAGGTGACCTGTTCAGCAGCTTTGCCCTGAATGGCATTCTTGGAAACGTATTCTTTAGTGCAGTACTGTTTGGTGCATTGTCGCTGATCAAACAGATTTCGTTCCAACCGAAGAAACAGCAATTAGCTTAAAAGATATGCTTATAAAACATCCATGAAAGAGGTTATTCACCAACAGGGATGAAAACCATTTTCAGAGAAAAAAGCCGGTAGCGACATTCGTTACCGGCTTTTTTATGCCTTTAAAAAACAGCATTTAATCTGTCAAAAGACTTGTTTTCGTACAAATTAAATAGGCTGTGTTGTTGCAACACAGCCTATCAATTATTTTAATACCTATTTTAGGAGACTCACTTAGTCATCCAGTTTCAACACCGCCAGGAATGCTTCCTGTGGCACCTCTACGTTTCCGATCTGTCTCATTCTCTTCTTACCTTCCTTCTGTTTCTCCAACAACTTACGCTTACGTGAGATATCACCACCATAACACTTCGCAGTCACATCTTTACGCATCGCACTGATCGTTTCACGCGCCAGGATCTTCGCACCGATCGCCGCCTGAATCGCAATCATAAACTGCTGACGTGGCAGCAATTCTCTCAGCTTTTCACACAACTTACGACCAAAATCCTGTGCACGGCCACGGTGAATCAACGCACTCAGCGCATCTACTTTATCACCATTCAACAGGATATCCATCTTCGCAATATCAGAATCCCTCATTCCGATTGGAGTATAATCAAATGATGCATAACCACGGGTCTGGCTCTTCAGCTTATCATAGAAGTCAAACACGATTTCTGTTAGTGGCAGTTCAAAGATCAGCTCTACACGGCTAGGCGTCAGATAACTCTGATTGATGAGCAAACCTCTCTTACCCAGACAGAGGGTCATGATATTACCAATATAATCTGGTTTTGTAATGATCTGTGCACGGATGAAAGGCTCTTCAATCCTTTCAATACGGCTTGGATCAGGCATTTCGGAAGGGTTGTTTACCTGGATCACTTCGTTCCTGGTCGTATACGCAATAAAGCTTACGTTCGGTACGGTAGTGATCACCGTTTGGTTAAACTCTCTTTCCAGCCTTTCCTGGATGATCTCCATATGCAGCATACCCAGGAATCCGCATCGGAAACCAAAGCCCAGCGCCTGGGATGTTTCCAGTTCGAAAGTCAGGGAAGCATCGTTTAGCTGCAGTTTCTCCATACAGTCACGCAGCTCTTCGAAGTCTTCAGTGTTTACCGGGAAAATACCGGCAAATACCATTGGCTTTACTTCCTCGAAACCTTTGATACTTTCGAGGGAAGGGTTTGCCATGCTGGTGATGGTATCACCCACCTTTACCTCTTTGGCGTTCTTAATACCGGTGATGATATAACCCACATCACCTGTTTTCACTTCCTTTTGAGGAGAAAGGCCCAGTTTCAGTACACCTACCTCATCGGCAAAGTATTCCTGACCGGTATTTACGAAACGGATTTTCTCACCTTTCTTGATGATTCCGTTATAAATTCTATAATAAGCAATGATACCTCGGAAGGAGTTGAACACGCTATCAAAGATCAGCGCCTGTAACGGAGCTTCCGGATTGCCTTTCGGAGCTGGAATACGGGTTACGATGGCCTGCAGAATTTCTTCGATACCGATACCGGACTTACCGGAGGCCAGTAGAATTTCTTCTTCCTTACAGCCGATCAGCTCGATGATCTGGTCCTTTACTTCGGGGATCATAGCCCCTTCCATATCGATTTTATTAATAACCGGGATGATTTCCAGGTCGTTTTCCAGTGCCAGATACAGGTTAGAGATTGTCTGTGCCTGAATACCCTGGGCAGCGTCTACGAGCAACAGAGCGCCTTCGCAGGCAGCCAGTGCGCGGGATACTTCGTAAGAGAAGTCCACGTGACCGGGGGTATCAATGAGGTTAAATACATATTGCTGTCCATTGGACGTATAGTTCATCTGGATGGCATGACTCTTAATAGTAATACCCTTTTCTCTTTCGAGATCCATATCATCCAGGACCTGCGCCTGCATATCCCTTTCGGAAATGGTCTTGGTATGCTCTAATAGCCTGTCGGCCAATGTACTTTTACCGTGGTCAATGTGCGCAATGATGCAAAAATTCCTGATATTCTTCATATATGCTTATAAAACAAGACGTTTCTTCCGCCCCGCGTCAAGCCGCAAAGGTATTTAAATTTTGCTATTCCTGAATATGTCGGGCCCGGGTATTTCATACTATTTTGGCTATATTTAATACAAACATATAATATGGACCTCAAAGCACAATTCGAAACCGCCGTTGCCGACAGCAAAACATTGTCTGAAAAGCCCTCCAATGAGGTATTATTACAATTATATTCCCTATATAAGCAGGCAACGGAGGGCGATAATACGGCTGAGCCACCAGCAAACCCTTTTGACTTTGTCGCAAAAGCAAAGTATCAGGCATGGGAGGAATTGAGAGGAAAAACTTCAGATGCCGCTATGGAAGAATACATCCAATTGGTAACAAAACTCAAAAACTAATAGCCGCTTTTTAGCCAGCCACTTTATTTGACTTTAGCCGGTCGCAGGCCAATGTGCACCGCGAAAAAAATCGCTTCTGCCAAAGGTTGAAGGGATTTTTTCGCCAACCCTTCTCTATAAACCGTACTTTTGTAATGTATGTTACAATCATTCAAGATAAGTGAAAAGACCCGGCATTACCTGGACCTGGAAGAACAATACGGCGCACACAATTACCACCCGCTACCTGTGGTACTGGATCGCGGCGAAGGCGTATTCCTCTACGATGTAGACGGAAAAAGATATTATGATTTCCTCTCCGGCTACTCCGCTGTCAACCAGGGGCACTGCCACCCGATACTTGTACAGGCACTCATTGATCAGGCGCAGAAACTGACCCTGACCTCCCGTGCCTTTCACAATGACGTGCTGGGTGAATATGCAGCATTTATCACCAACTACTTTGGCTATGACAAAGTCCTCCCCATGAACACGGGGGTGGAAGCTGTCGAAACAGCCCTCAAGCTGACCCGCCGCTGGGGATATGTCGTAAAAGGCATTCCTGAAAACAAAGCAAAGATCATCGTATGTGCCAACAATTTCCACGGCCGTACCCTGAATGTCATTTCTTTCAGCACTGATCCCGGTTCGCGTACAGACTTTGGTCCCTTCATGCCCGGCTATGAAGTGATTCCATATAATAACCTGCCTGCTCTTGAAAAAGCGCTGCAGGATAAAAACGTGGCTGGATTCTTATTAGAACCCATCCAGGGTGAAGCAGGTGTAGTAGTACCTGATGAAGGCTACCTTTCCAAAGCCCGCCAGTACTGCGAAGATGCCCAGGTGCTCTTTATTGCCGATGAAATCCAGACCGGCCTTGCCCGAACCGGCAAAATGCTGGCTTGTGATCATGAAAATGTACATCCGGATATCCTCATTCTTGGCAAAGCCCTTTCCGGAGGTTTATTGCCCGTAGCTGCCGTACTGGCCAATGATGAGATCATGTTGACTATTAAACCAGGAGAGCATGGTAGTACCTATGGCGGTAACCCTCTTGCCTGCAAAGTAGCGATCGCTGCCCTTACCGTGCTCAAAACGGAAAAAATGGCGGAGAATGCCGCTGCCATGGGAGAATTGTTAAGAACGGAACTGGCCGCATTGGCCTCCCCACATATCGGAACTATCAGGGGGAAAGGTCTCCTCAATGCCATTGTCATCAATCATCCAAATCCGGAAGCTGCATGGGATCTATGCCTGACGCTGAAAGAGAATGGCTTGCTGGCAAAACCAACTCATGGAGATAAGATTCGGTTTGCACCGCCTTTGTTGATTACCGCCGCACAGGTCATGGAAAGCGTGGAGATCATCGGTAAGAGCCTGGAAATCTTATAGGAGCTGAGTGAATGAGGAAAGAAAAGGTTTACTTCCACCATGATTATAAAATCAGGTGGGTTCCTGAAATTTCATAACGTCAGGCACATTCCTTGATAACTTATTTCATTAAGTCATGCTCCCGAAATTTCGTAACGTCAGGCACATTCCTTGATAAATTATTTCATTAAGTCATGCTCCTGAAATAATACCATCAGGCATGGTAGCAAACGACTCATCTACAATCCTACATAACTGCATGTCCGAAAATATTAAAACTATCCGAAGCACCGGTTGGAAAACGGATTTCATCATCGGCTTTCCGGAAGGCCTGCTATTACTGTTTTTCACCACCTTCCTGTCACACGACCTGAACATTACTATACAGCGATTCTATACCATCAATACCCTGATCTGGCTCGTTGGCAGTCTACTCGTAATGATCACTGCTTTTTATGCTAACAAAGGCGACACCCAGCATGACGTTGGCACCCTCTCTGCCAAAGAGCGCCAGAAACTCGAAGACCTGGAAATAGGCCATCACATCATCGCCGACATTGCCAGCGAAATGGAAAAAGATGCAAATGACTGGGAAAATACTTTACAGGAGGAACAGGTGCAAGTGACCCATTTCAATCTGGGACGTGCACTGATGAGTGCAGTGATTACAGGGGTCTTCTTTCTGGTTGGAGGTATTCTGCCCCTGCTGCCTTATCTGAAAAATGAGAATTTCTATCGGGCAGCACAGAACAGTGTTACTTTCTGTTTCGTACTGATGATAGTATTTAGTTTTATAAAGTCCAAAATGACCAGCCAGCCGGCATTGCCAGTTATCTTACGGAATATCGGCTACACAAGTGCAGTGTATTTTGGCGCATGGATCATGGCCATGATCTTCCGCTAGTCTTTGATTTCAATGGTATCGGTAACGGAAATAATCTACTACGATAATTCCGTTACCGATACCAATATGAATCTTTCTTTTAATCGGAATTCCCTGCCGATAATTTTGGGCCTTCACTAAAGCTTTACCTAAGCATCTTTCTTTTCCGCCTTCCCATCAGTGGTAAACAACACACAGACAAACGCTCCCAATGCCGCTACAAAACACAGGAACAAAGCAATATGCCTGTCCGGACACACCCCCATCTCACATCGGCTAAACAACAACAGGTTCCTAAACGTCCATGCCGCCAGAAACGCCGCCAAAAACAAATTGAACCTTGGAGGCATTTTCCCCTTTATCATAAACAATATCCCTATCACCACCGCAAAAAAAACATTCACTTTCCCCGGCTCACCGAAATTAGAACCATAGGTCCGCAACCCGGTAAAAACAAGTTCCTTGCCCTCCCCCACAACTGTGATCCATGGCAGGAATGTGCACACAATAACGACAACGACTGATAACAGTCCAAAGATTTTACTTCTTGACATAAATTAAATTACCTGGCGCCCGGCGCACAATGTTCTTTCAAATAATTAGTATACAAAGTAGATAAATGTCTTCTGGTACCTTCCCCTTCACTGATACCATGCGTACGATTTGGATACGCCATGAACTGGAAGATCTTATCGTATTTGATCAGCTCATTCAGCAGCATCTCCGCATTTTGATAATGAACGTTGTCATCACCTGTACCATGTATATACAACAGGTTACCACGCAGGTTTTTCGCATAGGTGATCGGTGATCCCTTTACAAAATCTTCCCTGTTTTCTTCAGGCAATCCCATGTAACGCTCCTGGTAAATATTATCGTAAGTCAGCTGATTACCAACTGCCGCAATCGCGATACCTGTTTTATAAATTTCAGGATACTGGAACATGAGGTTCAGTGTCATTGAACCACCACCACTCCAACCCCATACGGCTACACGGGAAGTGTCCATATAACGGTGTTCTTTGAACAACTCCTTCGCTCCCATGGCCTGATCCCGGGCATTCAGCATACCGACCTTACGATAGATTGACTTGCGCCAGGTTCTGCCTTTTGGTTGAGGAGTACCCCTGTTGTCCATAGACACATAGATGTAACCATCTGCCGCCATATCGCCATTGTACAGGTGATTGTAACCCGCACCATATTGATCCAGCGTAGTAGCACCAGCCGGTTCACCGTATACATAAAATACAACAGGATATTTTTTCGTAGAGTCAAAGTTGTTAGGCTTCGCCATCCAACCGGTCATCGTCACGCCATCTTCGGTAGTGACATTGAAGAACTCCTGTTTATTGATACGACGGGAGCTGATAATATCTTTATAGATTGTTTCTCCTTCACCGGTATTGTGTGTGGCCAGTTTCACCACTTCTTCCTGGTTACGATAGTAGTGGTTTGAGAAACCATGTAATGCATATTGTGCATCAGGAGAAACTTCATAAGTATGCATACCTTCTTCAGACAACGGAGAGATCCTTTCTGGCGCACCTTTACCATCCAGCGATACCTTGTACAGGTACTGCTGGGTAGCATTGTCAGGAGATGCGAGGATGTAGGCCACTTTGTGGGCTTCATCTACTTTCAGCAGGTTAATCACATCGTAGTTACCCGGAGTGATCAGTTGCTCTTTCCCTTTCAGGTCTACCTTGTAGAGGTGACGCCAACCGTCTTTTTCACTTACCCATACAAAAGATTGTCCGTTGGACAACCAGTCCCAGCCACTGATATCGCGGTCATCCCAGCGGGATTTTACATCGATCCAGGCAGAGTCGTTTTCTTTATAGAAAGATGTGGCTTTGCCGGTAGCAGCGTTAGCGAGAAATAGGATGCTTTCATTCTGCTTGCGGTTCAGCTGTTGCAGGATGAGCTCATTTTTGCCAGGCACCCATTCCATACGGGGAATGTAGTGTTGTTGCGCATCGCCGGGCACCTGCAGCCAGGTGGTCTTTGCGGTGACAATATCTACTACACCAACACGACAGGCAGAAGGACTTTCGCCTGCCTTTGGATATTCTACCGGAATGGTATATGAATAAATAGAGTCTGTATTATCGATCATAAGGAAGTCCCTGATCCTGGTCGCGTCAATCTGCCAGTAGGCGATAGACTTACTATCAGGACTCCAGCGAAAACCATCGCGGCAGCTAAATTCCTCTTCGTATGCCCAGTCGAAAGTACCATTGATCAGGCGGCGGGTTCCGTCGGTAGTGAGGGCTTTGCGCTTGCCGGTAGCGATATCTTCTACATACAGGTTATGACCACTTACATAGGCAACCTGCTTTGCATCAGGAGAAAGTTTGGCGAACATCAATGAAGATTCTGGCAAACCTGTGCCCACTTTCTTCAGACTATTGTTGCTGAGGTCCAGTACATAATAGTCGCCGCGGGTATCGTAGCGCCATACACGTTTGGCATTGGTGTAAATAAGGAGTTTCTTTTCATCAGCAGAGAAGTCAAAATCGCGGATCCTGAGTGGGTAACCGCCCTGGGTTAATAATCGGGCAGGGATTTTTTCTGACTGGGAACCGTCCGAGAGTTTTACCGCAACGATAGAACTGGTAGATGGCTGATAGATATATTGCCCGTCACGGCTCCATTTTGTTGATTGCCCGGGCTGCGCCACTGCTGTGACAGCTGTGAGGCAGGTCAGCACCAGGAATAGATTTGTGTAACGAAGTTTGCGCATCTGCTATGTTTGAGGCGGCAAGATAACGATATTCAAATTTATATTGATGCCATCCATACCAGAATCAATGCATTCTTACGGATTGCCGGCTAAAAGCATCGCCTTAATAAAAGGAATCATTTTCATAGATGGAAAGCTATTTTACCCCTCCTTTGAGAGCTAAATTTCACTTATGGATAGCAGATTGTGGAAAAGTTTTATAAAAGTGAAATACAACTAGTTATTAATAAAATTTATATATTTACACAGGCATTCCAACATGGTTTGATTTTTGCCATTCAATGGGGACATATAATATAAATCATCCAATGAAAACTTTTTATTATCCTTTGTAAACGGGGATAGTCATGTACCCAACATTAAGAAGAAAGAAGAAGTCATTAATAATTTTATCATCCTTTGAAAATCTTAAACACTATGATCCAGGTTATCTATTCTTACAAAAACCGTGAATTCCATCAACTGGAAGATGCTGTCATGAACCAGCTTGCACAAATGGGCGTAAGACAAATGCATGCATTACTGGAGCCCTTTTCCGACACTTTGGTAAACGAAAATGGAAGGATTAAGATCAATCTTGACCAGCATCCAAAAATTGAAGTTGAAGGATTTAGTAATCCTGTGAAGGAGCATATTGAAATGGTACTGAGAGGTGAGGCGTAAGTGTTGCACTTGTAATAAAATACAACACTTCACATGCTGTACTACCGGGAGGTTATCATATCAATAGTACTTATACAGTGATTGCCCTGCAAAAAACTCAAATAACATCTTTTCACACTTCTACATCCGCAAGTTCGTAAAACGTAGCATTACGCAAAGGCTGAATGGGTCGTTGTTTAAACTCACTCCAGGCTTTTGTAAATGCTGCCCCATAGTAGAAGATAATAGAACTGTAAAAGATGAACAGCATCAATAATACAGCTGAAGCTGAGGCGCCGTATAAAATTCCTATATTTCCTCCGTACAGTAACCTTCTCAATGCAAATTTGCCAATTCCGAACAGTATCCCCGTAAGGAACGCTCCGGAAAAAGCCACTTTCCAGTCAGGCCGGGCATCAGGCAGGTAACGGAACAAAACCGCAAACCAGGCAGTGACAATACACAGCGATACCAGCTGTCCGAATACTTCGTTGAAGATCAGGTCTGCATTGGGAAAAAGGTCATGGATATAACTGCCCACAAAGGCATGTGCACTCTCTGTCAGTACACTGGCAAGGAGCAGAATACCCGCTGCTCCAATCACAATCAGGGAACGTAACCTCCCCATCAATGACATTACAAAACCCTCCCGCTCAGGCAGGCGGATCTGCCACAACTGATTGAGGGAACTACGAATCACTTTCAATAAGGTAGTCGCAACAAACAACAGGAATATAAACAGCAATGTCGCCACCGGCCAGGTTTTACCAAGGTTACGGAACCCCCTCAGGGTCACGATCACCTGTTCCGCACTGTCCGTCCCCACCAGCTCACCCAGGCGCTGAAATAACTGCTTGCCCAAATGTTTCCGATCGAATAACAGGCCCATCACCTGCAGGAGAATTAATAAAATAGGAGGTAGCGCAAAACTGGCAAAGAACGCGGTCGCGCCTGCCAGCCTCAGTGGGTCGTTACTTTGTAAAGTCCGGAACGCAGTCCGGAATGTGCTAAAAAAGTCTCTTGACATCGGGAATCATATGGTCAGGTTAAAAGCATAAAAAATCATGCCCTTTATCCCCTCCCATCATTCGTTTATTTGCTTGGTATAAAAATTCATAGCTGGTATCACAGACCAATCACCTGCCATTATAATAGAAATCCGCTTCTACCAGCCAACTATCCAGCCTAAAATCTCATCACCTGCCAGTATAAAGAAATCAGCTTCAGCCAACTATCTATCCTAAAATCCCCTCTCCTGCCAGTATAATAGAAATCCTATTCTACCAGCCAACTATCCATCCTAAAATCCCAATCACCTGCCAGTATAAAGAAATCCTATTCTACCACCATCCTATTTCTTCATAATAAAGTAATCCTGCGAAACCAACACCCTATCCGGTATCACATCCCCTTCATAAGACAACGTATTAAACTGAAAAGCAGAATCACTCAATGAAGTCACCACACACAACGTACTATCCAGCTTGAAATACTCCTGCGTCATATACTCATAACTCAAAGAATCCAGCTGGTTATTCATATACAGAACAGCCTTACCCGTCGTATAATCTGTCAGCTTGATTTCCAGGTAGGCAGTACTATCTGCATACGTGCTGGTTTCATTACGATAGAAAACAGTATCCCCATTGGTATCCGTGTAATACTGCTTACTTACCGTTTGCGTAATGAACCATTTGCCCGTATATTTGATAGACGTTCTGGTATCATCATTTTTCTTACAGGCTATCATCATAGCCAGCAAAACGATTGGCAGTAGTTTCCTCATGGATGTTAAAAATAATTAAGGCCGCAAAAATAGTTTATTTTCCCTTCCCTCAAACGCCGGCTATCCCTAATTTGTTACATCCTTAGCCTCTTCTTTCTTCTTACTCGCTAATTTTATTTTCACTTTGCCATTCCCATCGTCTGTAGCGTGTAGGTGCACCACGATCCCTTTGGTTCTCCGTTTAATTTTTAGTTCCTTGTCATCTATGCCTTCGTCTTTTTTGGGATTGCGCAGCGGCACATCTATGTAAAGGTCCGTACCGGAAGTCATTCCGTAAACCCCTGAAACGTCCATGTAAAGTACACTGGAATTAATTTGCATGGGTGGTACAAGCACCTTGTCTCCTTGTATGGTGAAGTTATTTTTTACATTTTCAAAAGTGATATTGCCCATGTCGCGCTTTCTGAAAGCGATATTGCCGATATCTTCCAGCAGCGAAACATGCACCAGCGCACCCTGTTTCAATTCAAAGCCCATAGTACCATACAGGGATTTGGGAGCAACTTTCCCATTGTCAAATATATTTCCGGAAAGGTTCGCTTTCGCAGTCAGGATCCCTCTCAGGTTTTTCGAATTTAAGGTCTGCATACCGAAATCATCAAAAGCGTAAAACAACTGATCTATGTGTACGTTGTTAATATCCGTATTGATCTTAAAACGGTTATTGTTCCCATCCTGGCGAATGTCTCCGCTCAGCCGGATGGATCCCCCGGCGTGAGACAGGGAGATCTGATTGAGTTTAATATCAGTTTGGGTCAATGAAAGGTCCGCTTTTACCTGTTGAGCTATAAAGCGCTGGTAGATTAACTTATCCACCAGTACATTCAGGTTCACATTACAGGCATTCAGCATCACATCCAGCTGACTGGTGATGCGGGTCATCTTTTTCCGCGCAGCCGCCCTGGTTTGTACCACCTTGTTTCGCCGCGCCAGGAAACCCCGGAATTCATTCAGGTCCACGATAGGACTACGTATTTTCCAGTCGAGCTGTAACTTTTCAGGAGCAGTAAAAAAGAGATTGGTTATATTCAGCACACTGCCCTCCATAAAGAGTTTGCTTTTGGCAGTTTGCACACTGATATTTTTAAGATAAAGGTCCTGCCCGGTAAAATCCAGCCTGGCATTGCAATCAGTAAACTGCAGGTTACGCGGAATGTAGGCCAGGGCACCGTGTAATACTTCTACAGTTCCCTTCAGGAAAGGTTTAATAGTATCGCCGGCAGTGATGCCACCCCTGTAAAAGAGGTTCGCTTTCGCTGTACCGCTGGTAAAATTGAAAACCCCGTCAGCATTGAGATCGGTCAGGGGAAAGTTAGCCCGGAAATAACCGGTCAGCGCCGGGTGTTGCAGATTGGAAATATGTACAGTATCTGCTGTCACCGGAATACTGAAGCAGCGGGTATTCAGGTCGTATAAACTAATAATAGAATTATCATCTCCATGCCCATTGCCCCGTATCCAATCATTGCTGTAACTACCACCGAAACTACATTCCGTTAATTCCAGCCCTTTGGTAGTGACATTGTTATTGGTTGTTTTCCAGATCACTTTCAGTAGCGGAGTTCCTTTTTCTGCCAACCCACCTTTTATCACACATTCTGCATCCAGTGGCTTTTCCATATGAATGCTGTCCAGCCTTTCTTTGATATTCGGTGTGAGCATGGTGGCGACATGCGCCAGAGATAGTTTCTCTGCTATGATATGGATCGTGAAAGCTTTATCATCGCCAAATGAAAAATTCGCACCTACATTCAGGTCCTGTTGATCATCTATCCGCAGTATTTGCTGAGGAATATCCAATACTTTTTTCTTTGTATTGAAATGTAATTCCAAATCTGTAGATAGGTCTTTACCTTTTAAGAAACTTCCCCTGTCTGTATTAAAAGCAAAAGAGTTCACCTTCAGATTCATATCCACATTAGCGGTCCAGCCGGAATCGTTGGTGAGCATACTCCCCTTCAGACGGGCGATATCGAAGTCAAAAGATTTGCCTTTGAGCTGATTATCCAGCACCAGTCTTACATTCTCTAAATTCAGACGGGTAATGTCTGTATTCGTGCTGCTACCTTTAGAGGTCTTTACCGTTTCGTCTTTTTTCTTTAGTACACTGGCATTGGAGTAACCTGTACTATCAGTATATAAATAGATTGTTCCTTTTTTAAGACTGATCTGTTTAATATCGAGTTGTTTTCTCAGCAACGCGAGGGTATTTACCTGTACAAAAAGACGAGACACCTTTACCAGTTCATGATTGTGCTGTGCAAAGAGACTATCCTTCACACTGACGTCATTTAATGAAACTGATACATCAGGGAAACTTTGTACGAGTGAAGGTTCCATATCTCCAATGGACAGCACTCCCCCGTGGAGGCGATCGTTCAGCTGGTCACTGATTTGCTTTAAAATATACGCCTTATGCGTATAAATATAAGCTGCAACGGCCAGCCAAAGCAATAGCAACAGACCTATGAGGCCACTGAAAACAATGATGGTTATACGAAGCCATTTGCGCATATATTCTTTAATATACGAAAAAAAATGCCAAACAGACTGCTTCATTGAATTCTTTACCAATACGATTTAGTTAAAAGCCCTGTCTGCCGGGCAATTTCGCCTCCTAAGCTAATCCGGAAATCCATTGTGGCCAATTCTGTTTCCTCTATTCCTCAATTGTGGAACAGCTTTTGTGTAAAGTAGGATCAATCAGTCAAGAAAGATGTAATTGAATATTATAATACTAAGCCGGAAAAGGAATAAGACTTATGGAAAAACACACCTATCAAACAGGTCTGATCGGTAACTGCGCCTTCCTGGCGCACGTGAACATCAACACCAATATCGACTGGCTTTGCTGGCCTCAGATGGATAGTACCTTCGTGTTCGGAGGCATGCTTGACAAGAAAAAAGGAGGGGAATTCTCGATCCTGCCCGAGGGTGAATACAATAGCCGCCAGTATTATCTTGAAAACACCAACATCCTGGTCACTGAAATTACCAGTGGCGATGGCAAATACAGGATCACTGACTTTGCACCCCGTTTTTATCAGTATGAAAGGTATTTCAAACCACTGATGCTGATCCGTAAGATCACACCACTGGAAGGTAATCCCCGTATCCGGGTCAAATGTGAACCTGTATGCGATTATGGTGGCCGCAAACTCAAAGCACAACGAGGCAGTAACCACATCGAATTCCTTGGATGCGATGAACATATCCGCCTGACCACCAATATTCCGGTGAGCTATCTTTTTGAAGAGGAGTTCTTTGTTTTAAATGAAGAAAAATACCTGCTCCTCTCCTATGGTCAGCCACTGGAGGCACCACTCAATAGTACTGCTGAACGTTTCCTTCGCGAAACAACTGTATACTGGCGTACCTGGATAAAACACTCCAATATCGCCAACTTCTACCAGCCGGCTGTGATCCGTTCCGCGCTGGCACTAAAGATTCACCAATATGAAGATACCGGCGCTATTATCGCCGCCAGTACCACCAGTTTGCCGGAATCTCCGGGCAGCGGGCGTAACTGGGATTACCGTTATTGCTGGCTCAGAGACACATTTTATGTGATAACCGCGCTCAACCATATCGGTCACTTCGAAGAGATGGAAAAATACTTTAGCTATGTGGCAGATATTTCTTTCTCAGGTGATTATCGGTACCAACCTCTTTATGGGATCACAGGCAAAAAGAACCTGATTGAGCAAATACTTCCCCACCTGGACGGTTATCTGGGCAATCAGCCTGTAAGGATCGGCAACCAGGCGTATGAGCATATACAGAACGATATTTATGGTCAGGTGCTCATTTCCATGTTGCCTTTGTATACGGACCACCGGTTTATCTTTTCAGAAAGAAAAGATTCTGCCTGGTGGATAGAATACCTGCTGAAAAAGATAGAGCGGACGATTGATGAAAAGGATGCAGGGATATGGGAGTTCCGCAACTTCGCAAACATCCATTGTTATAGTAATCTCTTCCAGTGGGCGGGTTGTTCTGCGGCAGAAAAGATGGCACGCATCATTGGCAGTAATGATCTCGCCGCACAGGCCACTGCGTTGAAGAATAGAGCTGCGGCGCATATAGAGAGTTGTTATGATCCGATTCGTAAAGTATATACAAATGCAACAGGCAGTTTGCACCTGGATGCAAGTACTTTACAGCTGATTATGATGAACTACCTTGATCCGGCTTCGGACAGGGCAAAAGATCACCTGGCGGCGTTGGAGAAAGAGTTGAAAACACCGAATGGATTATTTTACCGGTATTTGCATTCAGATGATTTTGGGAAACCCAAGACTACGTTCCTCGTATGTGCGTTCTGGTATGTGGAGGCGCTTGCGTGTGTGGGAAGAATAGATGATGCGGTACGGGAGTTTGAAAAGCTGATGCAGTATTCGAATCACTTGTTATTGTTCAGTGAGGATGTGGATGAGACGAATGGTAGTCAGTGGGGAAATTTCCCGCAGGCGTATAGTCATGTAGGGTTGATGAATGCAGCATACAGGATATCGATGAAGTTGGACACACCAATATTTAAATAGTTTATCTTAAGGTTTACAATAATGAAAAAGGCTACAGAGTTCTCTCAGTAGCCTTCTTTATTTTGGGAGCAAATCAGTAGTCTTTTTATTTGAAGCAATCAATAGCCTTCTTTATTTTGAAAGCGGCATTAAAGGGTTGGTGTTGCCAACCCTTTAATGCCGCTCCGCAAGTTTTATTTTTTTGGCGGGCTAATGCCGCAAAAATAATAAAACCTAAATATTTAAACTAGAATCAATGATTTCAAAAACGCTCTCACCTCCCTATGATTCCTCAAATAAAACCTCGCCGACGACACCTGACTACCTACCTTTATCGTCACTGCATCATGTGACAATGCCTTAAAGATATCTTCATCCGTATGATCATCACCAATAGCCAATGTGAAATCAAAATGCCTGTTTGCCAACCATGACATAGTAGCCTTGCCCTTATTGATCTCTACATTCTTTACTTCAATCACTTTATCCCCTGGCAATAATTGCAACCCTTTATCTGCTGCAAAATACCGCAGGGTATTCATCAACTCATTCGCACGCAATTCACCCAAACCAGCTTCCGCCTTGCGATAATGCCACACCAGCGAGAAGCTTTTCTCTTCTATGAACGAACCGGGTGTACGATCTGTAAACGTCTCCAGGATCGGCGCGATATCCCCCTTCCATTGATCCGTCAATCCGGGTAATTGCTGCCATTCCTCACCATATTTCTTCTGAAACGCACCATGTTCTGCAATGAGATCTAATCTCAGATGTCCCAGCCATTCTTCCAGCGTTTGGTATTTACGCCCACTCACCATCACCACCTGATTCAATGGATCAGCTGTCAGTTCTGTCAATAACTGAATGAGGTCCTGATCAGGAGAAGCCAGATCAATATTCGTCTGGAATCCTACCAGTGTACCATCATAGTCGAGGAAGATCACTCTTTCCTTCGCTGCTTTATAATCTTTCCTTACATGCACCTGCATTTCTAGGCTCATTCTTCTCGCCAGCATAGACTGCTGTAGCTGTTTCACTTCCTGTAATCTTGCCATAAATAATTTTACCCAATGTGAAATATTGAACTTAGATACAATCTGCTGCATCTGTTTCATTCTTCTCCGTTGCTCACCTTCCGGCATGTTTAATGCTTCATGAATCGCGCGTGCGATTGCACCGATATTGTTAGGGTTCACAATGAGTGCATCAATGAGCTCTTTGCTGGCGCCTGCCATTTCACTCAGGATCAATACACCATTGCTATCCTTACGGCTGGCAACATATTCCTTACTCACAAGGTTCATACCATCCCGCATCGGAGTCACCAGTCCTACATCTGAAAAGCTGTACAAAGCAGACAGTGTCTCTACCGGGAAACTGCGATAAAAATAATTGATCGGATGCCAGTTCAGTGTACGGAAGCGGGCGTTGATACCGCCTGCCAGCATATCGATAGCGTCTCTCAGTTCTTTGTATTGTGCCACCGAATCTCTCGATGGTACTACGATCATATACAATACGACTTTCTCAATATATTCGGGATACAATTGCAGGAATAATTCAAATGCCTGCAAGCGTTGTAGAATTCCTTTGCTGTAATCCAGTCTGTCAATAGAGAGGACCATGTGTGTACTCTGGAAATTCTCGCGCAGGCTTTCTACCTGTTTGAGTACTTCAGGGTCGAGTGATAACTCTTCAAATTTATTGTTGTCAATACCCATGGGGAATGTCTCTGCCACTACTGCACGGTCGTTCACCGTCACAATATTTGCAGTAGCATTCAATGGAAGCAAACGTGTCACTGCATTGAGGAAATGATGGCTGTCATCAAAGGTATGGAAGCCTAAGAGGTCAGCCCCCAGCATCCCTTCGAGCAGTTCTACACGCCATGGAATAAGACGGAATAATTCAAAAGAAGGGAAAGGAATATGCTGGAAATAACCAATGGCTACATCCGGCGCAGCGGCGCGGATCATGCCTGGAAGTAGTAGTAACTGGTAGTCATGAATCCAGATAATATCTCCGGGTTCTGCAACTTCTAAAACGGCGTCCCTGAATTTTGTATTTACCTGATAATAGTAATCCCAGTATACCTGTTCATAGCGTGCATAAACGGACATATAGTGGAAAACCGGCCACAGTACCTCATTCGAAAATCCTTCATAATAGTTGTTGATTTCATCCTGGGTCAGGTATACCGGCATAAGGTTCATGGTCCCCAGTTGTTGTTTGATTTGCCCCTGTGCTACTTCGTTTACGTCCACGCCGGGCCATCCAATCCAGATGTTATAGCCTTGTCTGTAAATGGACCCCAGCCCTGTAGCCAAACCGCCTTCACTCGGATTCAACACATATTCGCCATCTTTCTCAGTGATCTTTACCGGTAGCCTGTTCGATACAATAATGGTTTTACTCATAATACAGTTTTAGTCAAAAAAATCAATGCCGATTGAAGTATGGAATTCCACACATCAAAAAACGCACCTGAATAGTACGGGAAAATTGAAACCTGTCACAAATGTCAAATAAATGAAGGCCCCGGAGATTGCTAAGTAGAAGCAAGTAAAATGTATGTATGGGGATGTGATAGGTGAGGCGAAGGTACGAATAAATTATTTAATGGGTTTTGCTATAGGTTTTGTTGTAGGTTTTGCTATAGATTTTGCTATGGATTTGGTTGTAGGTTTTCCTCTTACGAAAAAATCGCTTCTGTCTTCTTCAGAAGCGATTTTTTCGCGCCGGCTTATCTGCATTACCTTTGGTCAGCCTGATAAGCTACTAAAGGATAGCGTATATCTATTATAGTTATTATTATAGTTATAATTCTAATTATAGTTATAGTAAACTATAGAATCAGAATTAAAGTTAAATCTTTGATACTTTAGATCTATAATACTATAATCGTTTTCCCCTTACTATTCAGCTTTTTTATCTCAGCCAATGCTGCCGGTGTTTCTTCCAATGTAATTTCCTTTTCAACAGGAATTTTCAATACCCCATTATCTGCCGCATCTGACAATGTATCTAACAATGCGCGATTCCCCTTCAATTCAAAATTACCACCCTGCAATCCCTTCTTCTTCAAATCCTCCTCATTCGCTACAAACGCAGTAGTTAATGCTACACCTCCTTTCTTCACAAGTGATGTCATCTCTTTAAAAGCATCCGGGGAACTGACCATATCAATCAATCCATCTACACCATCCGGATATTTACGCCTGATTTCATCTGCTACTGATACTTTTTTATAATTGATGGTTTCTTTTGCCCCCAGTTCTTTCACTTTGCTCGCGCCAGTTTCATCACTTGCAGTAGCAATTATATAAATCCCCTGCATAGCAGCTAACTGAATTAAAAATAATCCAACACCACCGGTAGCTCCTACTACAAGTAGGATCTGTTCATGCTTCAGACCAGATTTTTCCAACATCTGCAACGCGGTCATACCTGCAGTCGGTATAGCTGCCGCCTGCTTCAAAGGAATGTTCTTAGGGGCTAGTGCCAGCGCCGCTTTTTCAGGCACCACTACATATTCTGCAAAAGTCCCTTCACCTACAGGTGCATGTAAAAACTGACCATAGATGTGATCACCTACCTTGAAGAGTGTCACACCTTCTCCAACTTCTTCCACAATACCCACCGCATCTACGCCAGGTATCATAGGAAAATGATGCGGCATATGCCCATCCAGTATACCATCAATCATCTTGGTATCAAAAGGATTAATACCCGCTGCTACTATCCGTACAACCATACTACCGGGCTTTACGACCGGCTTGGGTTGTTCTGTCAATTCAGGTGTTGCTTTAAATTGGGGAATTGTAATGGCCTTCATATGTTGATTTTAATATGCTGATTTTAGATAGTAATATGCAACAAAAACTCTGCCGGGCCTATATCTTATTCCCATTTCTTTGAAACTCATAATCCCTGCTCAATATAGATCACTGCCGGACAAACACATTATTCCAATCTCTTACAAACTCATAATCCCTGCGCACTATAAATCACTCCCAAACAAACACATTACTCCCATTTCTTTGAAACTCCTACTCGCTGCGCACTATAAATACCTGCATGGCCACTGAAATAATAAGCTGTAAAACATGCCACTGCAAAATACAATGCATTGCTGGTGCCGAATAATTCCACCCCCATGAGGGTACAGGCAATCGGGGTATTGGTAGCCCCTGCAAATACAGCAATAAAACCCAGGCCTGCAAAAAGATCTACAGGTGCACCGATCAATACCGCTATAGTATGCCCTAAGGCCGCTCCTATAAAGAACAACGGTGTCACCTCTCCTCCTTTAAACCCCATGGCCAGTGTGACAGCAGTAAATAACAACTTCCACAACCACGCCCAGTTAGACATTTCCATATCTTTAAATGCATTGACTATGCTCACTCCACCGGGGTCTTTGCTATTTACCCCCAGACCAGTATAATCATCTGTGCCCAGTATCCAGCACATGGCAATGATAATAATACCACCTGCTACTGGTATCAACCAGGCAGGGCGAATAAATTGTGTACTGTATTTTTTGATCTGGTGCATACAGTTGGAGAAAGCAAAACTGGCGAGGCCAAAGGCGATACCAGCCAAAATCACTTTTGCCAGCAACAAATAATCGAATAGCGTTTCTGCCCTGGATAAGATCTGATAATGTGTATGATGAATACCCCAGGCACTGCATACCCAGTCTGCAAATACAGCCGCGATCAGGCAGGGCACCAATGCATCGTATCGGATCACACCTATTGCCAGCACTTCCAGCGCGAAAACGGTACCTGTCAGCGGTGTACCGAATACCGCCCCAAAACCCGCGGCAATCCCTGTCATCAAAAGAATACGCAGGTCTGCCTGTGACAACCGCATCCATTTGCCCAACAAACCAGCCATGCTACCGCCTATCTGTACAGCTGTACCTTCACGGCCTGCAGAGCCGCCGAATAAATGTGTAAGAATTGTTGTGATCAATACCAGTGGCGCCATTCTGGCTGGTACCCCACCGCCTGGTTCATGGATTTCATCCATAATGAGGTTATTCCCTTTTTCTGAAGTACCGCCGAGCTTATTGTACAGGAAATAGATCCCGATACCCGCAATAGGCAGTAAGTACAATAACCATGGATGTTCCCAGCGAAAATGTGTAACATAGTCTAATAGCCAGAGGAATAGAGCTACCAGTGAACCGACTACCAGTGCAACAGGAATAATAATAACAGTCCAGCGAATGAGCTGGTAAGCAATTGTGAATTGTTCTAAAGATTTGTTAAATTTCATCATGTTCCTACAAATATATAAATAGAACTGCTCGCTTGTATCGGCAGAATTATACACTATTTGTAGGCGCCATCAGACCCGAAGAATACGGGACAGTTCTGTGCAGGAAGACACCATTTCCTGGTTGTGCATGCAAATATACAAAAATTATTCAAACGTTTGTTTAGCAAAACCAGCCACGAACGTGTGATCCATGTGATTAAAATATTTTTTACCTTCAGAATCTCTACAGAATCTTTTTTTTGTTTTGTAGTATATATTCAACATTACGTTACTACCGCTAATCTGTATTGGATGAAAGTGAATTCTTTATGCCTACAACTGTTATTGCCGTTCGTTATAATAACCGGGGCCCACGCCCAACAAATTACAGTCGACTCGGCTGCTATACAAGTTAAAAAGGATACGTCCTTTTTAAAGCTCTTCAGGGGAACAAAAAAATATCAATGCTCCATCGCCAGCGTAGTTGTACCGGCAGCTATGCTTGGCTATGGAATCGCTACTTTTGAATATGGACCGCTCCGTAGCCTCGATCATACCACCAAAAACGAAATCAGGGAGGATAATTCTACTTTCCATACCAAAATAGACGACTGGTTGCGATATACACCAGCACTGAGCGTATACGCACTGAATGCAATGGGCATCCAGGGTGCACATAATTTCCGTGACCGGACTATCATTCTCGGTATTTCCAGCCTCCTGATGATGGGAACCGTAGGTGGGGTGAAAACATTATCTCACCGGCAGCGTCCGGATGGAAGTACTTTTAACTCCTTTCCTTCCGGTCATACCGCCACTTCATTTATGGGAGCAGAATTTATGAGACAGGAGTACAAAGATGTCAGTCCGTGGTATGGGGTCTATGGATATGCTGTAGCGACTGCCACCGGCGTACTTCGTATGTATAATAACCGCCACTGGCTCAGCGATGTTGTAGCAGGGGCTGGTCTCGGTATATTAAGTGCAAAGGCTGCTTATTGGGTATTCCCGAAAATGGAAAAGGTTTGGGCTAAGAAAGAGGGCAAAAATAGTATGCATCCTATTGCGATGCCTACTTACAGCCCGGATACGAAATCTGTTGGGATAAGTGTGGTGTTCTTTCCGGGTAGTTAAATGTGATTGCGGAGCTGAAGCCCATGAGCCTTCTATCCTTACGGGTATCTTAACAGGTACTATCAGCCATAAGCCTTGTAGCTTTACAGGTTTTCTAAAAATAATCCAGGTGCTACCAGCCCATGAGCCAGTAACAAAATTTCTTACTTAGAGTTAGAAATTTACCTGCATACACCAGACAAACAACTTAGTCGTTTCAAATCCGCCAATAATCCAAAAAACAAAAAGGGAGCCACTGTCAGGCCCCCTTTTTTTTTTCTCATCAGCGATATCTTTCTGATCATACTCACTCTCGTCATATCCTTCCAGCAAGTGGTTCTGATCATCATCATAATCCTTTTTTGCGGTTGTCTTTGCTTTTGGCGCCACTTCTACATTTTCTCTCTTCACTTCTTTAATCTTCCGCTTCAGGTTTGTTGATTTTTTCATAATACACCTTTTAGGAAGTATATCACAAAAATGCTGCCTACCTGATATTCATCCCCCAACCTGTTGATCATTTCCTTCCTGACATACATCTCTGGCTATTCATCCCCAACTTGTTGATCTTCTCCTTCCTGACATACATCTCCTCCTATTCACTTCCTACCTATTGATCATCTCCTTCTTGACATACATCTCCTGCTATTCACTTCCAACCTGTTAATCATCTCCTTCCTGACATACATCTCCTGCTATTCATCCCCAACCTGTTAATCATCTCCTTCCTGACATACATCTCCTGCTATTCACTTCCTACCCGTTGATCATCTCCTTCCTGACATACATCTCCTCCTATTCACTTCCTACCTGTTGATCATCTCCTTCCTGACATACATCTCCTGCTATTCACTTCCTACCCGTTGATCATTTCCTTCCTGACATACATCTCCTCCTATTCATCCCCAACCTGTTAATCATCTCCTGCTATTCATCTCATACATAACAACACTTCTTATTGTCATCCCAATACCGCCGATGAGCCCACTAATCAATACTCGTATTCTCCTTTATATCATCCGTAGCCGGTGCAATCACCTTATCCCCCGCCTGCAGCGAACCAAACACTTCCGTAGAATCATTGTGATGATTCCCCTCCTGCACATCTACCCAATGTGTAATCCCACTCCTCACCGCAATCACATACTTCTTTTCTGTAGAAGTTACAATCGCCGTAGCAGGCACGACCATCGCCTGTCGGCTCCCACTCACCGGAATCGTAATCTCTGCATACATCCCCGGTTTCAAGGTATGATTCGGATTATATACATCCACTTCCACCGCCTCTGAACGGAAACGATCATTTAATGACCCCGCCTGACGACTAATGCTACCTGTAAACTCCTTGCCTGGCAAAGCATTTACACGGAATGTAACGTTCTGCCCATCTGTCAGCTGTGCACTATAAATTTCTGGTACCTGTACGATCAGACGCAAACGATCTTCCTGCTCCAACATCAGCATAGGCCGGCCATCAATACTGGTCGTAGGCCCCACCAGTGCACCCGGGTGTACATTACGCTCGGTGATCACCCCATCAAAAGGAGCTGTCACCTGCAGATAACTCCTCGTTGCTTCCAGTGCCCTGAAATTCGCCAGCTGACTATTCACAATAGCACTATCCGCCATCATTTTTGCCCCGGACACTTCCAGATCATGTGGAGAAATTGTACCCGGTGTAGCACTTACTGCCATCGTACGTTCGTAGTTATCTTTCGATGCAGCATAGTCTGCTTTTGCCTGCAACCATTTCGCCTGTGCCGCATAGTATTGCTGTATCACCTCCGGTGCATCCAGCTCCAGCAGCATCTGTCCTTTCCTCACCACAGATCCTCTATCTACCATTACACTCTTCACAAATCCATTTGCACGTGGATAGATACTCACTTTCTGATAAGCATCCAGTACAGCAGGCAGCTGGATACTGGATGATAACGGCTCTTGTACCACCGTTGAAAAAGTATATTGACTACCGTGATGATTCTCTTCTTTCTTCTTTTTCGATGCAGCCTCCCGGCAAGCTGCCAGCATGGTGACTGCGGTACATATGATAACGATTCTATGTTGATTATTCATGGTCTGTAGTTTAGTGTTTTGTAATTGTAGTTTGCATCATGTGTGCTGTAGTTTTAGTTTGCGCTGAGTGTTATTCACTTCCCTCCGGCATCAGCGAAACCGCCTCAAAAGTCGTCCTGCGTTGCATACGCGCATACACCAATGGCAATATGAATAACGCTGCTATCGTAGAAGCAATCAATCCCCCAATCACCGCTCTCCCCAAAGGCGCCGTCTGATCTCCTGACTCCCCCATACCAGATGCCATCGGTACCATACCCGCGATCATAGCAAGACTCGTCATCAAAATCGGACGCAAACGAATTCCCGCACTCACAATCCCCGCCTTATACGCATCCCTGTAATCAATACGCAACTTCTCTGCATTCGTTACTATCAGGATCGCATTCGCTACAGATACACCTGTAGACATGATCATCCCCATATAAGATTGCAAATTCAGTGTAGACCCTGTAAGCAACAACATCAGCAGTGCTCCTGCTATTACCGCTGGCACCGTCACCAATACCACAAAGCTCAGTCTGAACGACTGATAATTAGCCGCCAGCAAAAGGAAGATCACCAGGACCGCCAGCATTAACCCATTCTGCAAACCATTCAATGTATCTGTCAGCAAACTCGAACTACCCTGTACATCCGCTATCAGACCACGTGGCGGAGGTCCCATCTCATCGATCTCATGCTGCACCGCTTTAGTCGCAGCCCCCAGATCAATGTTGGATATATTCGCACTCACCGTCAGGTAACGACGGGGACCAGAACGATCATATTCCCCCGGCACTTCGCTGGTACTAAAACTCGCCACATCTCCCAATACAGGTCTCGCCTGCCCGCGTACCAGTGGAATCTCCTGCAGGTCACTGATCGCCTGCATACTATATTCCGGGATCTGCACCTGCACCTGATACGTGTAAGCACCTTTCTCATCCAGCCACTGGTTCTTTTCAGAGAACCGGCTACTGGATGTAGACGCTGTTACAGAGCGGGCTACCTGATACACATTCAATCCCATCTGCGCCACTTTGAACCTGTCTACATTGATCTTGATCACAGGATAATGCAGGGGTTGTACTATCTGCACATCACGCAAAAACGAAATATTCTTCAATCTGTTCGTAAGCGTAGTCGCATACTTCTGGATCTGCTGCATATCCTTGCCTGCTACTCTTACTTCAATCGGTGTTGAAGCACCCTGCGCCATGATCTTCTCCGTCATATCGATCGGCTCAAATGATAACCGCAATTGCGGAAACTTCGCTGTTATCCGCTCACGCAACGTATCTTTCAGCGCTTCTATGTTTACTTTATAATCCTCATTCAGGTTCACCTGCAATACAGCTTCGTGTGTACCTGCATTAAATACATACAGGTTACTGGAACCATAGCTGGAAGGGATCAGCCCTACATAAGCAGAACTGATTTCCACATTACCATCCGTGACCTGATCAATGATGTTAAGCACCTGGTGTACCTTTTCTTCTGTTCTTTCCAGTCGGGTACCATCTGGCTCTTTGATACGGAGCTGGAATTGTCCTGTATTAATATGTGGCATCAGGTCTTTACCAATTACCACATAGGCAGTACCCGCTGCGCCAAAGGCAATTACTAAATACAAACCGATCACCAATGATGAACGTTTTCCAAGCCATTCCAACACCCGCATAAACCACGCTTTGAATTTCTCAAAGCCACTCAGTTTTTCAGGATGCGATTGCTGCTCCTGCATATGATCATTCACTTCTTTCACCTCTTCCTTATCCAATGCCAGCCCCGCATGTGCATGCTGGTACTTCTCCGCCCTGAGCCACCAGTTGGAAATAACAGGTACCAATGTTTGCGCTATAAAGAACGAGGCAATCATTGCAAAACCAATGGACAACGACAGTGGCAGGAACATGGCCTTCGGCACACCCGACATTATAAAGGAAGGCGCAAACACGGCGAGGATACACAACAGGATCAACAGCAAAGGAAACGCGATCTCTTCACAAGCCTCATATATCGCCTGCTTCTTTGGCTTGCCCATTTCCAGGTGCTGGTGAATATTCTCAATCGTCACCGTGGCCTGATCCACGAGTACCCCGATGGCCAGCGCCAATCCAGACAATGTCATCAGGTTAATGGTTTGTCCGGTGAGATATAAACCAAACACCGCAGACAATATTGCTATAGGTATCGTGATCACTACAACCATACAACTCCTTAAATCACGCAGAAAGAGCAATACCATCAGGCCTGTTAGTATCGCACCCAGTATACCTTCTGTCATCAGGCCTTTCACGGCATTGATCACGGCTACTGACTGGTCAAATTCATAGGTGATTTTTGTATCTTCCGGCAAGAGGTTCTGCATCTCCGGCAACTTTGCTTTCAGTTGTTTTACCACTTCCCAGGTAGACGCATCCGGGGTCTTTACAACCGGCATGTATACAGAACGTTTTCCATTCACCAGTGCATAATCCACCGTTACATCCGCACCATCTGATACCGTCGCTATATCCTTTACAAACACAGTGGAGTTACCATTCGTCGATATAGGAATATCTCCAAAATCAGTCACCTGTTCTTCCAGTGAGTTGATGGTAGTGAGGAACATTTTATTATTAATACGGATATTTCCTGAAGGGCTCATCGCATTGTTACGCGCAATGGCTTCCACCACCTGATCCGCACTCAGATTGTAACTACGCAGCCTGTCAGGATTTACGTTCACAACTACAGAACGGGCATTCGCACCAAATGGTGGCGAGGCAGACAAACCCGGTACGGTGGCAAACATCGGCCTGATACGGGTGGTCGCCATATCGTAAATATCTTTTAGCGGACGTGTCTGAGAACTGAATACCAGTTCACCCACAGGCAGTGAAGACGCATCGAAACGAATGACCTGTGGCGGTGCAGCACCCGGAGGAAAGAAGTTCATAGCACGGCTTACCTGCAGCGCTACCTGTGCCGAAGCCTCCCCCATGTCAGTACCTTCGTAAAAGGTGAGCTTGATCATGCTGAGACCCTGGATATTTTTACTGCTGATATTTTTAATACCATTCACATACAGAAACTGATCCTGTAAGCGGGTGGCAAAGAAACCTTCCATCTGCTGGGCTGACATACCTCCATATGGTTCTATCACATAGATAGTCGGCTGGTTCAGCTTCGGGAAGATATCGATGGGAATATTGATAACTGCCAGTATAGAAAAAAGGAACACGCCCAGTGTCAGTACGACAACCGAGATTGGCTTTTTTAAGGCAGTAGAGACTAATGACATATGTTACATTTTAGGTGTAGCCCTCTTAAGAGGGTGATAAAAATTTTGGCCTTTTCAGTGCGGAAATAAAAGTTTCACATTCTCAATACTGAATCAGGAGTTTCTTTCTTCTCAGACCAGAATAAAACCTTTCACTTCTCAACCCGAAATCAAAAGTTCTCCCTTCTCACAACATTAAAACCCTTCCCCTCCTCAATTCGAAAATGAGTCTTATTCCACCCTCGCCGCTTCCAGCTGCTGTACCAGCACTTGTATTGAATTCGTCGCAAACGCCTCCATAAAAAGCGATTGCCATGCATCATGGCGCGTCTGTATCAGATCATTCTCCGCACGGTTCAACACATAAAGTGCATTCGTCACATCAATAATGTTTGTCAACCCACCCTTATACAACGCCATTTTCTGAGCCGCCGCTGCTCTTGCCGCATTCAGCTGTGCCGGCATTTCATTCAATTTGTCTACCGCCGTATGAATATTCACCCTGGCCTGATTCAGCTGGTTATCCAACAGCGCATGCGACGATTCGAGCTGATTGGCCGCAGCCCGGGTACGTACATATTGCTCTCTCATTTTATCCCTTGTATGAAAAATGTCCGTCACATTATAAGTGATCCCGATCCCTGCCAGGTAGTTGTAACGATTGTACCCAAAACCACTGGCTAAATTCTGGTACTCATCATTGCTATTAATACTGGAACCTCTGGCCCATCCCGCTGCCATCACTATCACTTTTGGCATAGCCGTTTTACGGATCACCTGTTCGTGTTTTTGATTTTGTGTAAGCAGCGCATTGTAATAAACCAGTGCCGGATGTGTTTGCTCTACGGTAGCCGTATCGGACTGAGCCAGCAATATCTGCGGCAATCCTTTGTCATACAGGGTGTCTGGTACAATGGCCGTGCTGTCCAAACCTGTCAGACTGGCCAGGTGCATGCGCACCTTATTATACCCATTCTGGAAATCGATATAGTTCAGCCTGGCTTTTGACAGCTCTGCTGCTGCAATTGCACTATCCACCCCCGGTTTCAAACCATGCAATACAATCGAAGTCACCGCCTTTGACACCGATCTTGTACGTTCTATATTGTCTGCCTGAATACGCATCAGGTTATAATATTCTAACATAGACAGGTAGTCCTGGATCACTGACACAGTCAGATCGTTTGCCGTGATACCGGCATCGGCACCTGCTACCTGTTGTTGTTGCCTGGCTTCGTCCTTCCGTACTTTGTACAACCCGAAGTTGTAGACCTCCCATTGCAGTTGTGCCATACCTACATTGCCGGATACCGCCTGTAAGCTGTTGGCATCCCGGATACCGCCGGATGTAGAAGGAATAATGCTCATGGGAAAATAAGAACCATACACACCATTGTCAGTGCCCACGGTGGCTTCTTCCACCAGCTTCAGGTTAGGCCACCATTCATGCTTTACATCAGTTGTGTGCGCGGCCGCTGCATTGGAGATGGTATTCTTGACCTTCAGTGAAGGATAATTCTGCAGGGTCATATCAATGGCCTGCTTCAACGGTAATGTTTGTGCAAAGCAATGCGTGCCTATGCCAGCCAACAGGCATAGCAAAACCGCACATCGCCTTACAGTAATGTTCACATACATAACTGCGCGAAATGTTAATGCGCTGCAATAGCGCGTCAATAAGTAATTAAAGGAAATGCGTTATATGGAAATTATGCCATTGGAGGCCCTCGCCAGTCGCTGAGCGAAACGGAAACACTGATGATAGATGCAGCGAATCCTTTGTAGTGGGGATGTATATAAACAAACAGTGGCTTGATCCTGATACTGGAAACGATCAGGAAAAATTCATTAAAATCAATCAACCCACGGTTGCGTAAATTGAATTTATTGCCAGTAGCTGCCTTGTAATGCTGATTCCTGCAAAGGGAATGAAAATGACTGGTAGTAGTATAACTGAGTAACTGCGGCTGATCATGCGGAGAAGTGTATTCCCCGGATATTCCCCCGTATACGAACGGAAGAAATATGCATGATAATATAAGGATGAGCCTTTGCAGCTGTTTCAATTGAGACCTGATTTAGAATATGCAAGATATTTATTACATTTTAATTATAATAATCTCTCATCAAGTTTTAAGCAAATTATAATATAGCCTGTACTATTGAAAGCCCTTATATTTGCCCAATGAATTGCCTTATTGTAGACGACAATAAGCTGGCCCGCACTGCAATGAAACAATTGGCCAGCCACGTTGAACAACTGCATGTACTGGGCGAATGTGCCAGTGCCATCGAAGCCTATAATGTACTGCAAAAAGAAAAAGTAGACCTGCTCCTCCTCGACATCGAAATGCCGGGCATGAGCGGATTGGAACTAACCCGTAACCTGGGTAAGAAAGGTCCGATCATCATCTTTACCACTGTCAAGAAAGATTATGCCGTAGAAGCATTTGAACTGAACGTTGCAGACTACCTAATCAAACCGGTAAGTCCTGCCCGTTTCATTCAGGCCATCGACAAGGCGAAGGAGATCTGTGAAAGCACGGTACAGGAAGTCCAGAGCACAGACAATGAATTTGTCTTTATCCGGGACAATGGGGTGCTCAAAAGGATCCGCATAGATGAGATCCTCTACCTCGAAGCCATGGGCGATTATGTAAAACTACATACCGTTCAGAAGTTTCACGCCATCCATACCACCCTCAAAGCGGTAGAAGAGAAACTGCCCGCCGGCAAATTTATGCGTGTGCATCGCTCCTACATAGTGGCGCTGGACAAAATAGAGTCGATTGAAGACGGTACCATCATCATACATAAAAACGCTGTACCCGTGGCAGATGCCTACAGATCAGCGCTTAACAGTAAATTAAACCTGTTGTAAATACCTCCACCGACAGTTTTTCCTTTTTGACCGACGGCTAATGCCTGTTAACCCAAATCGAAATGACAGGTGGTCATCCCGGATGTACCTTTAGGTCATCAAACAAATTGATCACAAATAATAAAAACAACTGTCATGAAAAAGATAACAATGCTGATGGCCGCTGCCATGATGCTGGTAGGTACCGCCACTTTTGCAAACAACACTGTTAAAACTGCAAAAGCTACAAAGACTGCTCAACAGGCTGAAAAACCTGCTACTGAAAAGAAAGCGCACAAAGGTCATAAGAAACATCACCACAAGAAAGCAGCAGGTGCAGCAGCTAAGCCAGCTCCAGCTACCAAATAGTTTTTTAGTGGACATCTTTACAATACGATCGCTTCTGCCCAAGGCAGAAGCGATCGTTTGTGGAGAAAAATTGTACCTTGTATCATCAACGATATATGCAGCCTAAACATCTGAAATACTATTTACTTGGCGTGTTTATTTCAGGGATGATCCTGTTTATAGTACTCCAGTTCAATTCCTCGCAGAACATCCGCAAGCTGATCTCAGGAAATGAACAGTTGCTGAATGAACTGAACGTAAAGAATGAGCTGCAAAAACTCCAGACCAGTATAGCAAGGACCGACAGTAAAGTAAGAGGTACCGTTATCTCCCAGGACACATTGAATATTACCGGCATAGAAGCCGACGTAGCCCTTATCAAAGCCGACCTCAACGAAATTAATAAGCTCGTCATCAGCGACAGTACAGAGAAACTGCTGACCCAGCTAAACTACCTGGTAGAAGAAAAAAACCGTTTCAACGTCACCGTACTCGACTCTTTTTATACACACGGCAAATGGTCTGCTGAACGGCTCATCAACGCGCAGAAAGGAAAACGCCTTGGCGAAGCCATCGGCGTTATTTTGCATCAACTGGACAGTACCCGGCAGACAGAAGTAAACCGTACCGTACGACTCATCGATACCAGCGGACAGCGTGCGCAAAACTGGGGCTCGGTCATGATGATCTTTGCCTGCATCAGCAGCCTGCTCGCTTTTTTATATATTACCACACGCATTCATAAACAGGAACAACTCATCGAAGCACTGGACAAATCACAGCAACAGGAAAAGAAACTGGCTGCTATCAAAGAACAGTTCCTCGCTAACATGAGCCATGAGATCCGAACGCCCATGAATGCCGTACTTGGTTTTACACACCTGCTACAACAGCAACCCCTGAATGAAAAAGGAAGGGAATATGTCGCCGCCATCGAAAATGCCGGCGAAAACCTGTTGGAAATCATCAACGACATTCTCGATATTTCTAAAATAGAATCAGGCATGATGCGGCTGGAACCAGTCTCGTTCAGCCTGCGCGGGGTATTGCACGGCGTGCAGACCATGTTCCGCCTGAAAGCTGAAGAGAAGAAACTGGCCTTTAATGTAACCATCGATGACAATGTACCTGATATTCTGTACGGCGACGTCGTTCGGCTTACACAGGTATTGGTGAACCTCGCTAACAACGCGATCAAGTTCACCAACCAGGGGCATGTAAATATCATGATCAATCGGCTGGGAGAAAATGAACACACAGTACGTGTACTGTTTGCAGTGAGTGATACCGGTATTGGTATTGCCCCCGATAAACTACCCGCTATCTTTGACCGCTTTAACCAGGCAGAAGCCGATACGACCCGTAAATATGGTGGTACCGGCCTGGGATTGACCATCGTAAAACAACTGGTAGAACTGCAACATGGCGCACTCACCGTAGAAAGTGAACCCGGCAAAGGCAGCACCTTTATGGTAGAACTACCTTATGCACACGGAGAATTACTGCCTGAAAACGGGGAATCCATTAATGAGAATTTTTTCTCTTCTCTGCATGCAGATGTAAAACTGCTGGTAGCAGAAGACAATAAAATGAATCAGGACCTGCTGAAACACCTGCTGGGCAACCGGCAGCTGCATTATCAACTGGTCACAAACGGACAGGATGTGCTAAATGCCCTGACCAAAGGACATTATGATATGGTGCTGATGGATATCCAGATGCCGGAGATGGATGGGTACACCGCTGCCCGCAAAATCAGGCAGGAACTGCATTCCAACATTCCCATCATTGCCATGACAGCACATGCTATGGCTGGGGAAAGGGAGAAATGCCTGCAGGCAGGGATGAATGAATACCTCTCTAAACCGATCCGGGAAGAAGAATTATTCAGATTGATCCAGATCTTTACGGGTAAGTTCAGTCCTCCTGAGGTACATACTGCCCTTAACGGCCATTTCCAACCGCATGACGGACCTTTGGTACAATTACAATATCTGAAGACGCTGAGTAAGGGAGATACGGAATTTGAGCATGCTATGCTGCAACAATTCGTGACACAATTACCTGAAGATCTCGGGGCATTGAAAAAAGCCATTCAGGCTGAGGATGTGGCGGCCATCCGGAGTACGGCGCATAACCTGAAGACAACCATTTCCTTTATCGGATTGGATGGTATTTTATATCCTATTTTGGACCCATTGGAGTCACTGGACACTAACTCCTATCAGCCCGCGCTGGTAGCAGAAAAATTTGCCACACTGCGCGAGCTGAGTCTGAAGGCCATGGAAGAAACCATGGCTATCCTGTTATAGATGATTTTAACCTTTCCATCAGGGGTAATATCTCCACGATTACGATCCCGCACCATCCGGCCAGCAAGAAATTTTAACTGCAAAACAGGGTAATATCTCCCTCCATATAGTCACAGGTAAGCTTAGCTCCCTGTTTATCGTCTATTGTCTTATGAAGCCACGCCTGACCAGGTCTTGCTCGTACCATCGTAGGTGACATGAGCCAGGTAACGGTAAGTCCTGTTTTGATTAGGTATAGCATCAAAGGAACGCTCCTGTATAATATATAAGGAGAGCAAAATAGCAATGGTGAGGCCCATAGCCAGACCAAAGATATTTAAGACGCTAAACAGCCTGTTATGAGCCAGATTGAGCCAGGCAATTTTAATGGAATTTGTAATCATAGTCATGTGGAAAATGGCGTGTAATAAGTATCACGAACTACGCCAAAATCACAAACTACTGATATACAAAAGATTGAAAACGGGTACTACAGGAAAAGTATTCAACTTCGAACACCTGTTGTAATAATGCGAACACGTTAACACCCAATTTCCCTTTTTCAACGACACTTCGGCCTCATTCACCGAAACCGAAGGTTAAAGCGGGTCTATCAGGCTTAATTTTACGTCAGAAACTACAAACAAACAATTCAAAATTATTTAAAAACAAAGATCATGAACATCAAGAAAAGTCTTATTGTAGCTGCAGTATTTATGAGTGTTAGCGCTATCACTTTTGCACAGACTCCAGCTGCAAAACCAGCTAAGAAAGAAAAAGCAAAAACTGAAAAGCCAGCTGCTGACACTACAAAAGCTCACAAAGCACACAAAGCAGCTGCTACTGCAACTCCTAAAAAAGGTGCATAATCTAGCCAAGACACAAAAAGTCTTTCAGGGAGCTGGCCTTAGGGCCAGCTTTTTGTATTTTATAGCTACCCTAAGGGTAGATTAGTTCCCCAACCACCCTGATTCACTTGCACCGAAATTCCTCCTAATCTTACGTTTACCCCCCTTTTTCCTACGTTGATCGGTATTATTTCCTGAAAATTTCAGTTCGTATTTCCTTTACATAAAGATTATTACTAACTTAAATTTTTACCGCATGAAAACTAAGTGGATTTTCCTCGTTATAATACTGTTCTTTGCAGTGGTCATTTTTCAGGGATGCATTGCTTCCCTCCATCCGTTGTATACTGACAAAGACCTCGTCTTTGATAAGCGCCTGCTGGGTACATGGCATACCAGCGACCGTAATGAATCATGGACACTGGAAAACCTGATGGAAAAAGAACTGGCTCCTTATAAAGACCCTAAGGAGAGAAAGGAGAAGGAAACCTTCAAAAGCGTCTTTATCAATAAGAATAGTTACGCCCTTACATATATTCAAAATGGCGAAAAAGCCGAATTCCTGTTTAATCTCGTCAAACTGGGCACCCACTACTTCGTAGACCTCTATCCCGGCGAATTGCATGAAAAGAACGAGTTGCTGAAGAATCATTATTTGCCGGTGCACTCTTATGCTAAGATTCAGATTGACAATAATGGTTTTGAGTTGAATTATCTCAATACGGACCTGATTTATAAATTACTGAATGAGAATAAGATCAGGATTAAACATGAGTCTTTAGAATTTGAGAATGTAATCACCGCATCTACGGATGAATTGCAAAAATTCGTAGTCAAGTTCGCGGATAATAAAGAGTTCTTTAATGATCCGATAAAATTTAAGCACTAGGATGATTCTCATGATTTAATGACCCAATAAACCTAAACACTGGCATGATCGTCATGAAGAACTTAATCCTTCGCATTTTTCAAAACAGGATATTACAGCATATCCTGTTTTGGTGCTTATCTTACTATTGCCTGTTAATCTTCTTTTCCCCCGGCCCTCCGGAACGAATAGACATGATCTATACAGCCGCTTTCCATTTGCCATTAGTAATAGCTGTCTATATCAATCTCGGACTGCTCATTCCAATATTATTAAGAAAGGGAAGATATGTAATTTACCTCCTGTCTTTAGTAGCTTTAATGGGTGTCGCGGCTGGTTTGAATATCTTTCTTTTTAATGTGGTGATTGACTACCTTGTTCCCAGCTACTTCTTTGTTGCTTATTATAATTTCCCCGAACTGCTCCTTTTCGCAATTATACACCTTGGACTCACTACTTTAATTAAATTATCAAGGGGATGGTTCAGGTTACTCGAATCAGAAAACCAGCTGATTCGCCTGCAAAATGAAAAATCAGATACGGAACTGAAGTTTCTTAAAACACAGGTGAATCCGCATTTTTTATTCAATAGCCTGAATAGTATCTATTCCTTGTCGCTAAAAAAAGACAATCAGGCGCCTGCGGCTATCCTGAAACTGGCGGAAGTAATGCGGTATATGATTTATGAAACAGATGGAGATTTTGTACTGTTGGAAAATGAAATCAATTACCTGAAGAATTACATTGCATTGCAACAATTAAGGAATGGGGGTAATGTAAATGTTACATTTGAAATAAAGGGCGATCCGGCTCAACAACAGGTGGCCCCGTTTATATTTATTGTATTCGTGGAGAATGCATTTAAGCATGGAAAGGCATTTATAAAAATTGAGATTGAAATAAACCTGAACGATCATTTGTTGCTGTTGAATGTAACAAATGATAAAGGAATGCTGGATGATCCGGAACCGTTTGATTTTAAAGGGTTGGGGTTGGATAATGTAAAGAAAAGATTGGAGTTATTGTACCCAAAAGATCATCGCCTGCTGATTAGGGAGGAAACAGATTTGTATCATGTACAACTACGGATAGATTTATTAAATTCCTGACAGCATGAAAACAAAGCAGCTCATTACAAATAGCAAAGCCAATCTACAGAATGCCCACTTATACTTTGACTTTAAATCTATGACAGCATGAAAATCAGATGCCTTGTTACAATCTACATAACACCCACTTATATACTTTGACCCTTTAAAATCCTGACAGCATGAAAATCAGATGCCTCATTATAGATGACGAAACACTGGCACAGGACATCATTGAATCCTACATCAGGGAATTCCCCCTCATTGACCTCGTCAAAAAATGCAACAACGCCATCGAAGCGCTGGAAGCCCTCCAACAGGAAGATAATATCCAACTACTCTTCCTCGATATCAAAATGCCAGGTTTGTCAGGCATCAACATGTTAAAATCCATCCCCTATCCACCGTGCATTATATTCACCACCGCCTACCCACAGCATGCGGTTGAAGGGTTTGAACTCAATGCCGTAGATTACCTTGTAAAACCCTTCTCCTTTGAACGGTTTATGCTCGCTGTAAACAAAGTAAGGCATAAGATCGAACTGGAAAACCGATCTGGTACCGCACAGGGGTACTTTACAGTAAAAGCTGATAAAAGGATCCACAAATTAAACTTTGAAGACGTCACTTATTTTAATTCTATCGGGGATTATCTGAAGATATTTCTAAAAAACGGGAAGGTGATCATCACCAGTGAAACCCTGAAAAATATAGCTGAAAGCCTGCCTTCCAACCTGTTTTTAAGGATTCATAAATCCTACCTTGTGGCGGTCAGGTCCATCCTGTATATAGAAGGAAATCAACTGGTGATAGAAGGCGCCAGCCTGCCCATTGGGTTAAAATATAAAGATCAGGTGATCGATAGATTTGCCTGATGCAAAGGGAATGGGTTAATTCTTTTAAACCAACAAATGATCGGTCATTTAATCGAAATGATTGGCAAACTTGCTTAATACAAGGTTTTGTCTCCCTTTGCCTGCCAATCCTGGAATACCTTTATCGCAGCAGCCGAAGGAAATGCAATAAACGGAATACGCTTGTCTTCGTGGGCTATTCCTATTTCATTGTAAATAAAAGAATCGTCGAAATCAATTGCAGCTGCATCTTCTTTTGTATTCGCAAAGTACACGCGTTGCGGGCGGGCCCAGTAAATAGCGCCAAGACACATAGGGCAGGGTTCGCAGGAAGTGTAAATTTCACAGTCGTGCAATTGGAAAGTGCCAAGACGCTCACAGGCATCCCGAATAGCACTTACTTCTGCATGGGCAGTGGGGTCGTTGGTACAGAGTACCTTGTTCCAGCCACGTCCTACTATTTCATCACCACGTACTACAATTGCACCAAATGGACCTCCGTCGCCATGCTCCATACCTTCGCGGGATAAATTTATCGCAATGGACATGAAGTGTTTTTCTCTTTCTCCTATCATAATATCAATATCATTTTAACCCAATTTACTGAAAAAAAACCAGCAAAAGTTTTTGCAGACAGCACACACTGCCCGCAAAAACTTTTGCATGCGCGCGTTTGAATTGAATACCGCGAAAAGCGCCCTGCAATTTAAACGCGCACACCTTTATATAATTCAAACGCTGGTAGCATTCAATAATAACCACATTTAATAATGGCTACACTCAATGATAACCACAAAAAACCCGGGCAAAGAATTGCCCGGGTATTCGTAACTGTATATCGTCGTATTTGAATAAACTTATAATCTCTTACACTTAAGCCGAAACCGTCACCTGATTCCTGATCACCACTACCCCATCAAACACATCTACCAGCACAGGCTTACTCTTATCAATATCTCCCGCCAGTATCTTCTTACTCAACAAATTGATAATCTCCTTCTGTATCAATCTCTTCAACGGCCTCGCACCAAACGTAGGGTCATAACCCTGCACCGCCAGGTACTCAAGTGCATAGTCAGAGAATTCCAATATCATGCCATTCTGTGCTACCATCTCTTTCAACTGCTGCAACTGAATGTTAATTATTCCCTTAATTTCACTTCTTAACAACGGCTGGAACATAATCACCTCATCCACACGGTTTAAGAACTCCGGCCTGATGGTCTGCTTTAACAAATTCATCACTTCCGCCTTTGTTCCATCTACCACACTCTCCCTGTTCCGCTCATCGATCTTCTCAAAATTCTCCTGGATAATATGACTACCCATATTGCTCGTCATGATGATAATAGTGTTCTTAAAGTTCACCACACGGCCCTTATTATCGGTCAACCGTCCATCATCCAGCACCTGCAACAGGATATTGAATACATCCGGATGCGCTTTCTCTATTTCATCCAGCAATACTACGGAATATGGCTTACGTCTCACCGCTTCGGTCAACTGACCTCCTTCATCATATCCCACATATCCCGGAGGCGCTCCTACCAGTCTGCTTACCGCATGTTTCTCCTGGTATTCACTCATATCTATCCGCGTCATCATGTTGTCATCGTCGAACAGGTATTCTGCCAGTGCCTTTGCCAACTCAGTCTTACCCACCCCGGTTGTACCCAGGAAGATAAAGGAACCGATCGGCTTCTTAGGATCCTGCAACCCTGCACGGCTACGACGAATGGCATCGGATACCGCGATAATCGCTTCTTCCTGTCCTACCACCCGTTTGTGCAATTCATCTTCCAGTTTCAGTAATTTATCCCTTTCACTCTGCATCATCCGGTGTACCGGAATACCCGTCGCTTTCGCCACATTTTCTGCTATATCTTCTGCATCTACTTCTTCCTTCAGCAAGCGCTTGTGGTCAGTAGACATTTCATTCAGCTCTGCGGTATATTTCTCAATCAGTTCTTCCTGCTCTTTCACTTTACCATAGCGGATCTCTGCCACACGTCCATATTCTCCGTTCCTTTCTGCCTGCTCTGCTTCCTGCTTCAGGTTTTCAATCGCAGCCTTTGCATTCTGCAGTTTGTCTACCACCTCTTTCTCTTCCTGCCACTTTGCCTTGAAAGTACTCCGCTGCTCACCCAGTCTGGCGATTTCACCATTCAGTTCCCGCAGTTTATCTTCATCATTCTCTCTCTTGATCGCTTCTCTCTCTATTTCCAGCTGACGGATCCTTCTTTCCAGTTCATCCAGCTCTTCCGGCATAGAGTTCATTTCCAGCCTTAATTTCGCCGCACTCTCATCGATCAGGTCAATTGCCTTATCAGGCAGGAAACGGTCTGTAATGTACCTGTGAGACAATTCTACGGCTGCAATGATCGCCTCATCCTTAATCAGTACATGGTGATGGCTTTCGTAACGCTCTTTCAAACCACGTAGAATGGAAATCGCATCTTCTACTCCAGGCTCATTGACCATTACCTTCTGGAAACGACGTTCCAGGGCCTTATCTTTTTCAAAATATTTCTGGTATTCATTCAGGGTGGTGGCACCTATTGCGCGCAATTCACCACGGGCCAAAGCTGGTTTCAGGATGTTCGCTGCGTCCATTGCACCTTCCATCGCACCGGCACCTACCAGGGTATGGATCTCATCGATAAAGAGGATCAGCTGTCCATCGCTCTCAGTTACTTCCTTGATCACCGCTTTCAGCCTTTCTTCGAATTCACCCCTGTATTTGGCACCTGCCATCAGGCTACCCATATCCAGTGCATAGATGATCTTTGACTTCAGGTTGTCTGGCACGTCACCATTGATAATACGGTGTGCCAGCCCTTCTACGATCGCAGTTTTACCTACACCCGGTTCACCTACTAAGATCGGGTTGTTTTTAGACCTGCGTGACAGGATGTGCAGGGTACGCCTGATCTCCTCGTCACGACCAATCACAGGATCCAGTTTCCCGGCCTGTGCAAGTTCGTTCAGGTTCTTCGCATATTTCTGCAACGAGTTAAACTGGGTATCAGCAGTCTGTGAATTGACAGTACTTCCTTTTCTCAGTTCGGTGATCGCAGCTTTCAGTCCTTTCTCGGTCAGGCCTGCATCTTTCAGCACCTTGGCAGTCTCATCGCTGCCACCCAGCAGTCCGAGCAACAGGTGCTCTACGCTTACAAACTCGTCTTTAAATTCTTTGATGCTGGAACCCGCTCTCAGCATAGCATTATTTGCATCACGGCTTAGAACCTGTCCGGCATCGCCGCTTGCTTTTGCGTATTTATTAATCTGGTCGTCTACTTTAGACGCCAGGAAATTAGTATTGACATTGTTTTTCTTCAACAGGTAATCTATCGCACTATCCTCATCATTAAGCAATGCCTTCAGCAAATGCCCTGTTTCGATGGCCTGCTGCTGGTTATTAAACGCCAGCTGTTGGGCCTTTTGCAGTATTTCCTGCGATTTAATGGTGAAATTGTTCAAATTCATATCGTTATAATTTCTCCGGTTAGTGTTTTCATGCGTTTCACATGCAAAAAATATATATCAAAACCTGCTCCAAGTCTGCGAATGCGATATTTTGGCATAAAAAAATGCCCGGGACTGCTCTTTTAACAGCTTCCCGGGCATTCGACTGCTATTATTACAGGTTTACTGCTTCACAAGCACGATTTTCGCCCTGTCTACTTTGTAAACCGCATTATTAAACGCTGCAAAGTTTACCCACTCACTGGCTGGAAAAACTCCCGCCTTATGGCAGTAACTCCGGATATAGATGACCTGGTTGTCTTTTACCTGTATGTTAGAAGTATACTCCCCAAAGTTACTCTTCAGGATCACAGGCTGCGGCACTGACTCTGATGTATAGCCTGCCGGAATATTAATCACAACAGTATCTACCTTTTTATAAGGAGAATAGACATTTACTGTTGAAACCCTGGGCTCCGTTGTTTCCAGTTTTGAACCTGCCTTGCTCAGTAAATTTGGCTCCAGGAACATCCGCTTCCCACTCACTGTTGCATAGTTATGTGCATTGATTTCCATCTCTTCGTCCATCGCGGGCACTAATCCCGCTATTTCTTTCGCCTCGTATTTATTTACATCATAGCTGGGCATCAGGTGATCTTCCCGTAACTTCTCCATAATTTTGTCATGAGAAAGGGCATGATTCATGCCATGCGCATAGTCTTGTTGCAACGCAGTAGAATGCGTATTGATTTTCACCAGCATATCGCCCGTCTCTGAAACTGTCGCTGTAATACGACGGACTTTCAAATTCTGATCCATGGTATATGCCGGGGTGCGTACCAGTTTGCTCCCCTGGTCTGCAATCACCAGCACCGGCCTGTTGGCCGTAAAACTACTCAGGTAACCCGCAGGCAGCGTACTGTTTGTACATTCCAGCCAGGTGGTATCACCATTGCAGGGTACGCAGGCGATCACATGGTTAAACTGGGTAGACGGGAAATCCTCAACCAGTTCTAAATTCGTATCACCTGACCGCACCAGCACAGAATTGGCCGGTATACCCGCTTCCTTCAGCAGCGCTACCATGTAATTGGACAAAGCTTTACAATCGCCATATCCTTTTGCTGCCACAAAATTGGCATCAAACGTCTGCCAGCCACCTATACCCAGTACAATCAGGATATAACGGGTATGCTGCTGTAAATAGCGATAAAGGATATCTATCTTCTCCTTCTGAGACTTGCCATCTGTCAGTTCATGCACCGTCTGCTTTATATGATCAGGCAGTACATCGCGACCCTGGTTGAGGGTATAAAAAAAGTGCCCCAGTTCTTCCCAGCTATCCATATTGCCTTTAAAATCCTGCAATTCAAAGTTGGAAGGCGCCAGCATTACCGTGGTCGTTCTATCATAAGGTTCCGGAATATAATCTTCTTCCGGCAGTGCTACCATACCTTTTACTTCCCAGGTGTAGTTCAGGTTTTCCTTCCCATTTGCCACTACTGGCTCCCCATTATAATGGAAGGACTTAAAGCGCAGTTTATAACCGGCAGGTACGCTTACTGTCAGTTTCGCCTGTTCTACCGCATAGTTTTCAGCTTCCTGTGGCGTCCAGGCAGGCAGGTAAAAGGCATGGTTGTATTTTACCTCTGTCTCTACATCTATCGTATAAGGATATACTTTATAACCAAAGCCGAAGATCTTATAACGGGTATCCGACATCAATGCCTCATCGCCTACCCCGCTCACATCAGAGAGATCACTTTGCCTGAACCTATATACCTCCACCCCTTCTGCACTTAACAGGCGGCCTTTGATAGACCGCACATCTCTTAACTTATTATAATACTCGTAGACGCTGGCGTATTTATCGCCTTTGGCATCCAGTATAGTCAATACATAATGCCTGGTCACACGTACTTCACCAGGATTAACCAACCGTACCGTGACTTCTTCCATGCGCTTTACTACATGGGCTTTTTCTTTCAGGTTCGCGGGTATAGCGGATGCCGGATACTCCGGATCTTTTGCCTGCGATGTTAACAGGTATCCCATGAATAACAGGGCCAGTCCGATTGATTTGTTAATCATGGGTTATGCTTTCTTTTTCAGTACAATTTGTTCAGATTGTTTTTTCACAATCAAATCGAAGAAGTCACGCAGGGTGGAATAATCATCCGGCGTAAATGTCGCTTTATTCAATTGAACCCTGCAGCGGAATTGAATGGTATTTTCATTTTTCTGTATCAGGTACTGGAACTGGCCTTCATCTTCATTCAGTTTTACCATGGTTGATTTTGGCAGCTCTTCTATTACATAGCCTTCAGGTACGATCAGGTTCAGCGTATACACCTCGTCCATCAGGTACGGCATTTCCACAGGGTAACGACGCTCCAGTGATTTAAACGGATTACTTTTATAAGCTTCCATCAGCATCGGGTTCAGATACAACATACCCGCATCGTCCGGGGTCATTTCAAAATCATACTTTACCGATAATGGCACTTCGTAATCATCCATGTCACTGATCTCTGCATTGGATATGGTAGTTTCCATAGAGAAGTTTTTAGCAATCGGCTTAAAGTACGCATCCTTGCCATTCTTCACGATATCTGCTCTCATTTTGCAGGACTCATAGTAAGTCGGCTTCTGGGAAAAAGAGCCTTTGATCTTACCACTATCGCCCACCAGCGTCACATAAGTGCTCTTGGCTTCCAACAGGGTATTGGGATCCAGTGAAACCGGGATGACTTCAGGAGACATAATTCTTGCATGCCCGTTATAGCAGGTATAATCCAGATGGCCAAAGCCCAGGTAAGGCTCGGAAGCATCCAGGAAATACCACTCCTCACCGGTATTCAGGGCCGCAATCGTATAATTGAAACGGCCTACCATTGGGTACATTTCATAAGTAACACCATTGTCGCGGGTGCTCAATATGAGGGGATACACGTTCAGACCCGCTCTGCGCAACATAGCTACCAGCAACAGGTTGATGTCGGCATCATTCCCGCTGTGAGAGGAATAAATGGCTTTTAATGATTGGGACAAATACAGGTCGTCGTGACTGGTGCAGGTAAAATTACTTCTTACATAATTATAAATGCGGCGAGCTTTGGCTGTATCATCGGTAAGCCCTTTGATCAGCTCATCTACTTTATCACCCAGGAAACCGTTGTTTTTGTCCAGACCATCGCCAAAGTATTCAGACTTCTTCAGCTCCTCATACAGTTTACCCCAGGTACCCAGTACCGGTTTTACAGGTTGATCCGGATACCTGTAGGCAGAAAGCTGGAACTGGATCATAGATACGTGGTTCCAGATACTGGTAGTGAATTCCTCTTCACGCAGTGCAGGCACATTCTCCGCCTCCCATTTATAGATATTGGTAACGGAGTTGATGGTGTAATACTGGGTATGACCTGTTTTACCGCCATAAGCGTTCTCTTCATCATAAGCGATGGTAAGGGACTGATGCCCCTGCGACTTATTTTCCTTAACAGGGATATAACCAGATCGCAGGAAGATGTATTCGTAAAACTCCGGCACTGTTACCTCATACCTGTTATAGATCGTAGGGTAATTGGTGCTCTGGAACTGCCAGGGGTGCAGGCGCATCTTATAAGGAGTGGCGAGGGTGTAAGTGTATTCAATGATACTGCCTTCTTTTACAGCAGGCAACGTGAACTTCTGCACGACATCGCCTTTTTTGTCAATTTTATCTGTGAAGATGCTTTTGCTGTCCATCTTCGTTTCTACCACCTTTGTCCCTTCCAGGTTATAGGTAGTCGCTTTGATGTCTTTGAGTTTGTTTTCGTCTGTTTCTCCTTTGTAATAATGGATCTTTACAGTGGCGGCATCATAACCGTTTTTGTCCAGAATGCGGATACGGGTGTGACGTTTAAATACCAATACCAGGCCATTGACCCTTTCTGATTCGAACGAAGCTTCGCCGATATCAGAGATAATCACCGCATGGGCACCGGTATCCTGCTCAAAACCAGTTTTGCTGAAATCTTTTGGATCAACTTTCCCAAATTTAATTTTGTCCTGGGAAAACACATTCAATGACAATACAATGCCCATAAACAGGGCAAAGGGGAACATTCCGACTTGTTGTGGTCGCATACTCGAAGTAACTAAGGTAATAGGATTGATTTACGTAAATGAAGATATGCAAAAAGTAGGTTTTCCATAAAAAATTTCATTTTTCTTTACCTTGCAGGTCACATGCAATTGGCAGAGACACATACAGCATTTATAAAAGCGCAGGCAGCGGATCTGGGATTTGATCACTGTGGAATAGCCCGTGCCGTACAGCTGGATGACGATGCCCGAAGACTGGAAACGTGGCTGAACAAGGGTATGCATGGAAATATGAAGTACATGGAGAATCATTTTGACAAGCGGATTGACCCCAGGAAACTGGTGGATAACGCCCGGTCGGTGATTACGCTATTATTAAACTACTACCCCTCGGAACAGCAGGTGCCCGATGCCCCCCGGATCTCCAAATATGCTTATGGAAAAGATTACCATGAGGTGATCAAAGCGAAACTGAATACCTTGCTGGCCAGGATGCAGGAGACCATGGGCGAAGTGAGCGGACGGGGATTTGTCGATTCGGCACCGGTATTGGAAAGGGCCTGGGCGCAAAAGAGTGGGTTGGGATGGCTCGGTAAAAACGGGAATCTCATCCACAAGCAGGCAGGGTCGTTCTTTTTTATTGCTACACTCATTACGGATGTGGAGCTGGTATACGATAATCCTGTAGGAGATTATTGCGGGTCCTGTACCAAATGCCTGGATGCCTGCCCTACAGGGGCGCTGGTAGCACCGGGCGTGGTAGATGGTAGCAGGTGCATCTCTTATTATACCATAGAACTGAAGGAATTGCTGATTCCTGAAAAGATGCAGGGGCAATTTGATAACTGGATGTTTGGGTGTGATACCTGTCAGGATGTATGCCCCTGGAACAGGTTTTCAAAACCGAATCAAACGGCAGAGTTTACGCCTATACCTGAAATACTGAATTTTTCCACAAAGGATTGGGAGGAGCTAACGGAGGAAGAGTTTAGAAGGATTTTTAAACATTCACCCATGAAACGATCGAAATACGCCGGCATCAGGAGGAATCTGAACTTTTTGGAATTTTGAGGAATTTACTAATGCTGGCAGCAGAAGGAATCTGAACTTTGGGAATACTAAAGAGTTCACTAATGCTGGCAGCAGAAGGAATCTGAACTTTTTGGAATACTAAAGAGTTCACTAATGCTGGCAGCAGAAGGAATCTGAACTTTTTGGGAATACTAAAGAGTTCACTAACGCTGGCAGCAGAAGGAATCTGAACTTTGGGAATACTAAAGAGTTCACTAACGAAGTCTTCTAAATTTCCTGAAATTTTAAAACATTCACCCGGCCCACAGGCCAATCCCCCATTTATTTTAACGTTATTTTATCTTTTCTTTTCCGTAAATTGTATGACTTGCCAACAAACTTACTCTATCGGGGGTTACTAAAAAGAGTCTTATTTTATTATGGAAGAAGTACAGGTTTTAACTGCTCCGGGATTGTACGGATCGGGGCCGCAACACTGGCAGACAATATGGGAAAACCTGCCGGGTGTAAAGAGAATAGAACAGAACAACTGGGATCAACCCGAACTAAACGACTGGATCAACAGCATAGAAGATGCGGTATCCAAAGCAGGTCCTGATGTAGTGATCGCAGCACATTCCCTGGGATGCCTCGCCCTTGCCCACTGGGCACAGCACACAAAATTGAAGATCCGCGGCGCGCTGCTGGTGGCTCCACCAGATGCTGACCGAACGGGATTTCCAACAGTAGCGAAAAGCTTTGCGCCTACGCCGTTACAGCCATTACCTTTCAGGAGCATTGTGGTTTCGAGTACCAATGATGAATATGCTAGCCTGCAACGGGCAAAGACATTTGCGAGTGCATGGGGAAGCAGGTTTGTGAATGTAGGGGAAGCGGGCCATATTAATGCGGAGAGTAATTTAGGGGAATGGGAAAATGGGCAGACGTTGGTGGAGGAGTTAGTGAGGAATTGGGAAACGCTGTAAAGTTTAAATGCAGACTAATACAGGCAAATCACTAAAACCATCAAATTATTTAAAAAATGAAAGGCTGGAAGATTCCAGCCTTTGTTATTCCACGTCATCTATGGCGTTATGCCAATTCTTTTATCGCTGACCTTTTAACAGGTAGATAGCTTCATTCCATCTCAGCTCATTCCTGAACTGGTATAAATCAGTGCCCTTACCAATCTTCACATACTCGATACCCGCCATGTCGGCAAAGTCCTGCATATGTGCACTACCCAGGTTCTGGCTATATACGGTATGGTGTGCGCCACCAGCCTGAATCCATGCGGCACAACCTGTACGCATATCTGGCAGTGGTTTCCACAACACTCTCGCTACCGGCAGTTTAGGCAGGTCCTGTACAGGTTTCACGGCTTCCACTTCATTTACCAGCAAACGGAAACGGTTGCCCATATCAATCAAAGATGCATTGATGGCAGGTCCCGCGTCTACATTGAATACCAGTCTTACAGGATCGGCTTTGCCGCCGATACCCAGTGGATGGATTTCGCAGCTTGGCTTACCATCTGCAATAGAGGAACAGATTTCGAGCATATGTGCGCCCAGTACGAGCCTGTTAGCCGGATCGAAATGGTAAGTATAGTCTTCCATGAAGGAGTTACCACCAGGCAGTCCACTACCCATTACTTTCGCCGCTCTTACCAGTGCAGAAGTTTTCCAGTCGCCTTCACCGCCAAAACCGTAACCATCTGCCATCAGGCGCTGTACAGCGATACCTGGCAGTTGTTCCATACCATGGAGGTCCTGGAAAGTATCTGTAAATCCTTTGAAGTTTCCATCTTCCAGGAATGCACGCAGCCCTAGTTCGATCTTAGCAGCTGTACGCAGAGAAGCATGTTGTGCACCACCTTTTACAAGGGTAGCACCCAGTTTATATACATCTGCATATTCAGCCACCAGCTTGTCGATGCTGGCGTCGGAAACCTGGTTCACGAAAGCCACCACATCGCCGATACCATAACCATTTACGGAATAACCGAACTGTAACTCAGCTTCCACCTTGTCACCTTCAGTAACCGCTACTTCGCGCATGTTATCGCCGATACGGGCAAATTTTGCACCCTGCCAGTCGAACCAACCTGCGGCTGCTCTGAGCCAGGTATTCAGTTCGCCGATCACATCAGGATCCTGCCAGTGGCCACATACCACTTTGCGCTCGATGCGCATGCGTGACATCATAAAACCAAACTCTCTGTCACCATGAGCTGACTGGTTCAGGTTCATGAAGTCCATATCGATCTCACCCCATGGAATATCCCTGTTGAACTGGGTATGGAGGTGTAATAAAGGACGTTGTAATATTTTCAGCCCCCTGATCCACATTTTGGCAGGAGAGAATGTATGCATCCAGGCAATCACACCGATACAGTTTTTTGCGGCATTGGCTTCCTGGCAAATGGCATAGATCTCTTCGGGGGTTTTTACAGTAGGCTTGAATACGATCTTAACGGGAATGTTCGGATCGGCGTCCAGGGAGGCAGCGATGGTTTGTGCATGCGCAGCTACCTGCTGCAGGGTCTCTTCTCCATAAAGGTGCTGGCTACCGGTCACGAACCAGGCTTCAAGTTGCTTCAACTGTATCATATGCTATTGAATTTTTTTGTGATTAGTATTTATGGTTGTCCGTTTACGGAAATTGGATGATAGGTTTCGTATCGGATTACAGCTATCTTTTTACTGCTTAACGATTACAGGTTTCGAATTACAGTTACCGGATTTTCATTTACCGGTTACCTTTATCGAATTCCTGTTTTCTGATGACTAGTATCGGATTACAGCTATCTTTTTACTGCTTAACGATTACAGGTTTCGAATTACAGTTATCGGATTTTCATTTACCGGTTACCTTTATCGAATTCCTGTTTTCTGATGACTAGTATCGGATTACAGCTATCTCATTACTGTTTACCGATTACAGCCTTCCGTTACTGTTGCCCGTAATAAGAATCCGGACCATGTTTCCGCTCAAAATGTTTTTTAATCAAAGAGTCCTTCAGGCGGGGGCATGAAGGGCGGATGGTTTCCGTGAGATAAGCCATTCTCGCTACTTCTTCCAGCACGGCGGCGTTGTACACTGCTTTGTCTGCTGTTTTTCCCCAGGTAAAAGGGGCATGATTGCCTACCAGGATCATTTCAATCTCTTCGTAACTGAGGTTACGCTCATTCAAACAGTTCATGATCTGGAAGCCGGTCTCATGCTCATAGTTACCCTTGATCATATCATCGTGCATGGGTGGTGCACAAGGCACATCGCTGGTCAGATGATCTGCATGGGTCGTGCCATAGATCGGGATATCCCTTTGTGCCTGTGCCCAGGCAGTAGCGTAGGTAGAATGCGTATGCACAATACCGCCAATGTGGGCCCAGTGCTTGTAGAGCACTGCATGGGTTTTGGTATCTGACGATGGCCGTCCATTGTTCGTAACATTGTTTGCATCGAAATCGACAATCACCATTTTCTCTGGCGAGAGCAGGTTGTAAGGCACGCCGCTGGGTTTGATGGCAAATACCCCGGCTTTGTGGTCGGCTACGCTGACGTTGCCAAAGGTGAAGAGGACCAGCCCTAAAGCGGGCAGTTGCATGTTAGCGTGGTAAGCCTGCTCCTGAAGTTCCTTGTATGGATGGCTCATTTATATAATTTTTCAGTGAACGCTCCTGTTTACTTGAATTTTTTGATAGGACGCATTTAATCAGCTTTTCTGTAAATGCGCCTATTCCCCTGAATTCCCTGAATTGACTCACTTAAACAGTTTTTCTGTAAATGCACCTATTCCCCTGAATTTCCTGAATTGGCTCACTTAAACAGCTTTTCTGTAAATGCGCCTATTTCCCTGAATTCCCTGAATTGGCTCACTTAAACAGTTTTTCTGTAAATGCGCCTATTTCCTTAAACTTCTCATACCTATTGGCATAATAAGACACATTTTGCTCCCTTGGGAACCAGGTAGTTTCAAAACCAGAGGTCATGGCAGCCTGCGCAGCATCAATATCAGGGTGAACACCCGCTACCACAGCGGCAAACATGGCCGCACCCAGTGCACAGGCATTTTCGCTGTTTACAATGCGGATAGGTCTGTTCATCACATCGGCCAGTACCTGCATGGCATAACCTGATTTTTTAGCCACACCACCCAGTGCAATCACTTCCTGAATAGGAATGCCTTCCTGAACAAAGCGGTCCGCAATGGCTTTGGCACCAAAGGCCGCCGCTTCTACGAGCGTTTTGAAAAGTTGCACCGCATCGGTACCCAGGTGTAAACCAGTAATAGTGCTCTTGACAGTATGATTAGCATCAGGTGTACGACGGCCGTTGAACCAGTCCATGGCTATCGGGTCGTTGTCACGCAATGGGAGTTGTTCTGCTTTTTTTGACAGGTAAGCAAGGAGTTTGCCTTCCACTTCCGCCAGTTTATCTTTTTCTTCCGGCATGAGGTCGTATAATGGTCCCATGATCAGTTTACGAAGCCATGCAAAGATGTCGCCGTAAGCAGACTGGCCTGCTTCCAAACCAAGCATATCGGGCACCACAGAGCCGTCTACCTGACCGCAGATACCTTTTACCAGTTTGTCGCTGGTTTCTTCCAGCGGAGCGATGAGGATATCGCAGGTGCTGGTGCCGATCACTTTACAGAGGGAGTATGGACGGATACCGCCACCTACCGCACCCATGTGGGCATCGAAGGCGCCGGTGCCGATCACAACATCAGCAGGCAGCCCTAATTTTTCTGCCCATTCAGCGGTGATGGTACCTGCAGGTACAGTGGCATCCACTGTATCGGTGTACATCTGATCGTATTTATCGAGAACAGGGTTCAGTTTGGAAAGGAAGTCATTTGGCGGCAATCCTTTCCAGGAAGCGTGCCACATGGCTTTGTGACCTGCGGCACAACGGCTGCGAAGCAGGGTATCGACACTTTTGTTGCCGGTGAGTACGGCCGGGATCCAGTCGCAATGTTCTACCCAGGCAGCGGCTGCTGCTTCGATGGCAGGATCTTCGGTTACGACATGGAGTATTTTGGCCCAGAACCATTCGCTGCTGTATATGCCACCGCTGTAAGCAGTATAATCTTTGCCATTGCTATGGGAGATGTCATTAATCAGAGCCGCTTCCGAGTTGGCAGTATGATCTTTCCAGAGAACGAACATGGCGTTGGGGTTTTCTTCAAAACCGGGCAACAGGGCCAGGGGCGTACCTTGTTCGTTGACAGGGCCGGGGGTGGAACCGGTGGTATCGACGGCGATGCCTTTCACCATGGCGGCGGTGCCAGCCGGGCATTGTTTCAGCGCGTCTTTAATACTGTTTTCCAGCCCTTCCAGGTAATCTTTAGGGTGCTGGCGGTATTGCTGGATGGCGGGGTCACAGAAGAGCCCCTTTTTCCAGCGAGGATAAAAATACACGGCACTACCGGCTTCCTGACCGGTCTGCGTATCTACAACAAGGGAGCGGACTGAGTCGGTGCCGAAGTCGACACCTATAACATATGAATGTTCCATAACGATCGGCCCTTTCCAACAACCTAAGGCGGCGGAAAGTTGTTTTAAAATGAAAAATAAATAATGCCTTTATTGTCAGTTTGACATTTATAAAACGTGGTAAAAAAAGACGATATGAGGGAGACCCATATCTATCATTTTTTATTATTTAAGATTACCCGGATCGGAAACGAAGTTGAGGAAGGCGTGGAATTTGGCGCTGTATTTTCTTTTATCCAGCTTGTAATAGAATGCTCCCCTTTTGGAAGTAGCCCTCTCTTTTTCTTTTTGTTTGATCAGTAAACCCGTGGACAATACTTTACGGCTGAAGTTCCTTTTGTCAAAGCCGGATTCGTATACGGCTTCGAAGAGGATTTGCAGCTGTGGGATGGTAAATTTGGCTGGCAACAGTTCGAACAGCAGCGGGTGAATAGCTGCTTTGTAACGTAAGCGTGCCAGTGCTTCAGATACCATCTGTGCATGGTCAAAAATCAGTTTTGGCGCCTCTTTGAGAGGGAACCATTCTGCCTTGTACTCATCGCTCAGCTGTTGTTTGTACTGATTGATGTCGATCAGGGCATAATAAGCTACAGACAAGGTTCGCTCCACCGGATCGCGGTTAGGGCCACCATAGGCATTGAGCTGCTCCATGAAGACGCCATCCAGTCCTGTCAGTTTGGTCAGTGTACGGGTGGCTGCCTCTTCGAGGCCTTCGTCCGCCTGCACAAAACCGCCCATCAGGCTCCATTTTCCTTTCTCCGGTTCAAATCCACGCTTGATAAGCAAGAGCTTAAGATCCTGTCCGTCAAAACCGAAAATTATACAGTCTACTGCTATCAGCATCCGGGTTTGCCGGGAATAACGTGTCATACTTTCCTGGTGTTTAATTCTGCTAATATAAAACTCCCCGTTGATATTCCCAGCATTTAGTGATATTGATAGCTATAATATGAATGCAATATAAAAAATTAAATGTCATTTTTACAATTATTTATCCCGCCTTTTTTAATATTTCTTTTTTAGCAGCCCGCAGGGGATTGCGCCAAAACAGAAAGCTTTTACTGTAGGCAAAAGCTTTCTGTTTTGGGAGGGGATTTTATGGAAAAAGAAATTCTGTTTATAGCTATGAAGGGGATAGTACCTCTTTATAGATCTGAAGGGGATAGTTACATTTGTAGATTTGAAGGGGAGAGTTCTATTTATAGCTATGAAGAAGATAGTCTCCCTTTATAGCTCCGAAGGGGATAGTTCCGTATAGTCGCTTATAAAACGAATAATATTGTTATAAGCTGCAAACTCCTCTTTAGTATGCATAGTAGTGATCACCACCGCTTTCATACCTGCATTCTGCGCGGCTTCTACACCTTTAGGTGCATCTTCAAACACGATGCAGTCTTCGGGTCTTACCCCCATCTTTTCAGCCGCCTTCAGGAAAGTTTCCGGATGAGGCTTGCTGTCTACCACGTCATCGGCGGTTATAATTGTCTTGAAATAGGATCTCAGGTGCAGATTATCAATTGTAAAATCTACATTGAATGGGATCGCGGCGGTGCCGATACCCATTGGGATGCCCAGTTCACGCGACTGATCCAGAAATTGCTGTAATCCGGCAATCAGGCCAAGGTGAGGGCGGTAAGCTTCCTGGTAACGGCGCTCTTTTTCGAGGGCCAGTTGGTCCATTTGTTCGTTTGTGAATTTGCCTTTGCCAAAGATACGGATCAGGACTTCCTGGTTTTTGCCATACATTTCCTTTTTTACTGCTTCGCGGCTGAGGTTTGCACCAAGGTCGTCGTTGAGGATATTAAACCAGCCATGTACATGATACTCCATATCATCTATCATAGTGCCGTTCATGTCGAAGATAAATGCCCGTTTCATAGTCGTTGTGCTTTGGGGCAAAGGTAGAAAAATAAAAGCGGGGATTTGATGGTTGTCCTCCGGACAATCATCAAATCCCCGCGGGCCGGAGGGTAAGGCCATCCCCAGGATGGCCTTACCCTCTGGAAGAATGAGCATACCCTCTTGGAAGATGAGTACACCCTCCGGGAGAATGTGCATACCTCCCAAGAAGATGGCCTTACCCTCCGGGAGAATGAGCAGACCCTCCGGCGGGCAGTACAACCCGGATATTAAATTTCGATCTACCACCACCGCGGGTCTCCCGCGGAACTCTTCCCTGCAAAACCACTGTCCTTAATAGTAAAATTCCCATTCGCCGGATCCATCCACAGATCTGTCACCGTACCTGCATACACCGTCAATCCCACAATCGCATTTCCACTCACCACATAATCCGATGTGTTGAAACTACTACTTACATTAATCAACGTGGCAGCATTCGCCCGGATCCCACGTACACTCGTACTTCCTCCGTTATTCCGCCCGACACCGATGATACAACTCTTCAGACTGATACCCGCAGTGATATTGTTGGTCGCTGACTGACTATAATCCACCAGGTAAGCCGATCCCCCACCCTGCGGCGCCTCATTAAAGGTGCAATTACTCAGTACCACTGAATTGGAATTCTGTTTACTGGTCACCACTTTTTCCAGCTTATATAATGTACTGTTCTGTATTGTGATATTCTGTATCGCACAAGCCACATTATCACAATTCACCACTCCATAATTCGAAATACTGTCTACCACACAATTATTCACCACAAAGTCACCCACCTTTGTACCACCGGTAGCAGAAGTTTGTAACCTTACCACACCACGGAATATTTCTACATGACAATCTTCAAAAAGGATCTTACCAATGGTTGCTACATTGCTGGCATTGATCACGTACCTGCTGGCATAGTCATTACTCCGTAAAGTCAATCCCCTGAATACAACAGAGTCGATCACACTCCCCGCCGTCACATTGAAGTTGTTGGTGAAATAGATCAATGGTAACTGTGTATTGAAGCTGTTCTCACTCACGAATGATACGGCTTTGCCCAGTTCCATCGCAATATCGATATTATACGTCTCCCCTCTTTTCAGGATGATAATACTCCCCGCTCCCACTTTCGGTAAGGTATCTTCCAGGATACCCGGCACGCCTGTGATACCTGTCAGGTCTATCACATTCGGTCCGGTCGCCACACCGGCTTTGGTCGTAAAGGTCAGTATCCCCTTACTCACTTCTTCTTTAAAGATCTCTACTATATAGGTTGTCAGTGGTTGCAGACTATCTACCTGCAATTTGCCCGCAATACTCTGTTCTTCCGACAATCCAATTGTTCTGGAAACACCGCCAGTTGTGAAGACCAGCTTCGTCAACCCCTGTGTCGATTTCCATAACAGAATGACAGATTTATCGATAAGATTACTATCTGCCAATGGTAGCAACAACTGCTCACCTGTAATGGAGAAACTTTTACTATACACCCAATTGGATGCACTGGCCGTATCTTTGCCATTCGTTCTTACACGGGCATAATACTTTTTACGTACTTCCAGGTATTGATCTGAAATCCTGATTCCAGTGGTATCTGTTGCAAAACTATGCGCCGTGGTCGCAAAAGTAGAATCCTGTGAAACCTCGACTGCATATGTCACTGCCGTACCGGAAGTGAACAATGCCGCTTTCCATGTGAGTGTAGCCAGCGTATCTGCCGTACTGATAGAGATATCACCCGATGGCATAAATTGCCTGGACAGACTGAGTTCATCTTCTTTTTTCTTACAGGCCAACAGGCTGATGAACAGAAAAAATATTACATAACGCATATAAGTCATTTTAATAGCCTTGATTTTGTACCCGCTTGTATTTATTGTTCAAAGCATCTACAAAAATTGGTAGCCCTGATTTTGTACCCGCTTGCTGTTTTTGTTCAAAGCATCTACAAAAATTAGTAGCCCTGATTTTTGTACCTGCTTGTTATTGCTATTCAAAGCATCAACAAAAACTAATAACCTTGATTTTGTACCAGCTTGTAATTACTATTCAAAGCATCAATAAAAATTAATAACCTTGATTTTGTACCAGCTTGTAATTGCTATTCAAA
>NZ_MTKN01000018.1:28204-64721 GCF_001975825.1 [Flexibacter] sp. ATCC 35208 | reverse complement strand
ATCAACAAAAACTAATACCCCTGATTTTGTACCAGCTTATAATTACTATTCAAAGCATCTGTTGGAATAGGAAACAGCTCTTTTTTATTCGCCTCAAAATAAATCGCATACCCCTTCCTCGCCCCCGTCAGGTAATCTTCATTCACCGCCGCCCGCCAACTCTTGGCTGTATACCCCGAAGGCGCAGAAGAAGACCCCAATCCCGGTTCAAACAACACCTGTGATACCGGTCCACCATACAAATCCAGCGTCTGTGTTTCATCCACTGAATTCGTAAGATTATACGTCGCCGCTTTTGCATAGAGGTACAAAGGCACATTCGCATACCGCCCCTCTCCATTCATAAACTGACGCAACTTATCCCTTGTCTCTGTCAACTTTGTAGCCAGCAGGTTCCAGCGGATCAGATCATACTTCCGAATCCCTTCACCCCCGAATTCCAGCAACCTTTCATGCACGACAGCATCAAAGAATCCCTGTTTATCTGTAGGTATTTCAGGCAACCGGTCCAGGTGCCCTACATAAGCTCTTTTCTGTACCTGAAGCAAAGCATCCTGCGCCTTTGCAGAAGGCGCTTCGTTGATTTCATTGTCTGCCTCTGCATACATCAGCAATACATCAGAGAACCGAAGTATCGGCCAGTTGATAGCCAGATTCTGCGATGTACCGGTAATGCTCGTCCAGGAACGGCGATACTTACCATCCGTCATCACCCCAGCTGTTACCGCTATCTTCTGACTATTTGCATCTATTTCAAACAGGTTAATGGTCACATCCCGGCGACAATCGCCAATGGAATCAAATTCATAAAAATACGTGGGCAATACATTGATGCCGCCACCACCGCCACCAAAGCGGGAAGAGGTATTATGCTTCAGGCCATTGTAATAACCCAGCTTACTATCTGTACTGGCATTCCCACCATAGGCGCCAATTTCAAACATCAGTTCATGCGCATCGTCTGTTCGCGTAGATGTATGCAATGACTTGAAGATATTTTCATACACAGGGTTCAGCGAATGCTGTTCAGGATGTGCCATAATATCCGCACATTCATCATAAGCTATCTGGTAGAACTTTTTATAATCATCTCTTCTCGCCATCACATGAGGATTCGTACGCAATGAATATCCGCCCACTGCCAGTGCAATTCTGGCCCTGATCCCTTTCACCGCACCTTTGGTGAGTCGTAAATTCTGATCGGGTGATTCCGTTCTCCAGGGCACTAATTCTTCCGCCACTGCCAGATCATCCAGCAATTGCTGATAAATGGAATCCTTGTCAGTCCTGGGCAGGTACATATCCGCCAGATCTGCGGCGGGCACCAATTGTGCGGGCAGATCGCCCCAGTTGCGCAACGCTTCAAAGTAAAACTGCGCACGCAAGGTCAATGCCTCTCCATACATCTTCTTCATCTGTGACTGCTCTGTTGCAGAACCACCATTATACAAAGGAGACAACGGGATATATTTGATACAAATATTCGCTCTCTCTATTCCTTTGAACAACTGGTTGAAAGGGTTCGGCAAATCACTATTCCCCGCACTGGCACCATAAGTACTGATCCCTCTTCTGTCGTCAGCACTATAGTCACCGGACGTTTTGAAATCGTCGGATGATTGTGGAAACAAACAGGAAATACGGTTACCGTATCCATTATCGCCGATCAACATGGCGTATACACCTACCACAGCGGCATTCGTATTGGATACACTGGTAAATACAGCATCCTGCGATATCGTAGACGGGTTCTCGATCGTCAGGTATTTTTTGCACGCACTGAATGCTGTGACAAAAATGATAAGTATAAAGAATGAACGTATGTACGCGTACATAATCAAATCGTTTAATCCATTAAAAAGAAACATTGACACCACCCAGTATGAAACGGCTTCTTGGGTAAGCCGCATAATCCACCCCCGGCGTGAGCGGGTTGCTGCGGCGGGTATTGGCCTCCGGATCATAGCCCGTATACTTTGTAAATGTGTACAGGTTATTGACTGTGGCATACACCCTGAAACGGGAGAAGACATGGGTTCTCTTCAGCAAGGTAGCTGGCAGTGAATACCCGATGGTCAGATTACTGATCCTGATAAAGGATCCATCTTCTATAGCAAAGGAGTGCAGGAAGTAGTTGCCCGCAGGTGCTGACCAGTATTTAGTATCTTTGTTCAACGCCTGCAACTGATCCGGATCTGTTACCAGTGCACCATTGTCGCCATACCATTTCCACGCATCTTTCATCTCCCTGATCAGGTTGTTGTCTTTGTATTGATAGGTAGTGGTAAATTCGATCTTATTCGCATTGTATACCTTGTTGCCATAAGAGAAGTTGACAAAAACACTGACGTCAAATCCCCTCCATGTAAACTGCTGGTTAAAACCACCAAAGAACTTCGGCTGGGCATTGCCCAAAACCTGTCTGTCATTCAGTCCAATGATTTTGGAAGTATCTTTTGACAGCTTCTTCAGTTTGAGGTCACCGGGTTGCACTTCACGGCTACCAAGGGCTACCGCGCTGGTATTTGGCACATCTGATTTCAGTGTATAATGTTGTGTGCCGGCGTCGTAATTGAAATCTTCGATTTTGTAATAGCCATCGGTGACATAGCCGTAAAACTGCCCGATTGGCTGTCCTACCTGTACCAGGAAGTCGTTCAGACTATTTACCCAACCGGATTGGGCGTAATAAGATTTCAAGGGAGCACCGGTAGGATCCGTACCCAGACTCACAATTTTATTTCTGTTCGCCGCAATGTTGAAAGACACATTGTAACTCACTTTTTTCTTATTGATCACCACCGCCGCTATCTGTAGCTCCAGCCCCTTATTTTGTGTCTTCCCTACATTCTGGATCTGGCTGCTATAACCGGTTGTCTGAGGTATCTGGGCAGCCAGCAGGAGATCGCGGGTATTGTTGTAATAATAATCCACGGAACCACTGATCCGGTTATCTAATACAGCGAAGTCCAGACCGAGGTTGCGGGATACGGTCGTTTCCCATTTCAGTCGTGGATTTGCTAAAGACAAAGGAGCAGTACCAGGAGTCACAGATTCATCAAAGGCATAGGAGCTGGTGCTGGTACCATACATGGTTTTGAACAGGTCTTCCGAGATGCGGTTATTACCCGCAGTACCCAGTGTAGCGCGTAGTTTCAGGTCAGAAAGCCAATGAATATTCCGCATGAAATTTTCCTGTGTCACCCGCCATGCGAGCGCTATAGATGGGAAGGAAGCAAAACCATTTTCATAACTGAACCGGGAAGACCCATCATAGCGCAGGGTGAGTGTGGCCAGGTACCTGTTGTTGTACCCATAATTGGCCCTGCCAAAAAATGAGATCAGCCTGTTTTGGGTCACGCTGGTAGTAGGCGGATCCTGTATTTGTCCGGTAGGCGGCGTGGCCTTTTGAATACCGGCAAATGCCTGTTCCGGTGTAAGATCCACAGGCATCCACTTGACAGTAGTGCTCTGAGAATTCCCTTTCAGCATATAAATTTCCTGACCGGCCAGCAGATCGATCTGGTGTTTATTATTAAAGTTTTTGTTATAACTAAGCGTATTTGAATTGGTGAGGGTCGTCGTTTCTCCTGTAGCAATAGTGACTACCGGCATATCTGCATTAGAACGCGCAACGGATGTAACATATCCATTGTAAGTATTGGTACGCGTGCCTGTACTGGTGAAACCTACCGTACTCCGGAAGGTCAATCCATCCAGGATCGTGAAATTCAGATAACCATTCAGGTTAGCATCATTACGGTAATCATATTTCAATTCATTGTGTGCAAGTAACACAGGATTCGTGAGGTTCGTAAGATTCGCATATTCAGGATCAAATACATCCACCACATCTTCATCACCGGGAGCGATGAACGGCTTGTAACGTACGGCATTGCGCAGGCGGTTAGTACCCTGCGAACCCGTATTTGAAGTACCTACCCCATCTACCCGCTGACGGCTGTATCGGGTAGTGATGCCTACCTTCAAACGTTTGCTGGCAGTATGATCAAAACGGAATGCTGCCATGGTACGGCGATAACCGGATTCCAGCATGATACCCTGTTCGGAAGTATTGTTCAGCGTGAGATTGAAAGACGAAGTTTTACTACCACCTGTTACCGTGACCACATGGGTATTGTTCGTGGCATTGCGGCCAAATACTTCATCCTGCCAGTCAGTAGCCGGTACCTGTTTGTACAATTCAAGATCCTCCCAGCGACCATACTTATCCCTGAAAGCATTTTTGGTATCATCGTCGGTTTGATAGTTGTACAGTTTATACTGGTACTTTACATAGTCATACGGCGATAAAACCGGTAGTTCGTTCACAATACTGCGTACCCCCATATAGCCATCATAATTTACGCGGGTCGGCATGTCTTTCCCCCCTTTGGTGGTGATGATCACCACACCATTCGCACCTCTGGCACCATAGATGGCTGTAGATGCAGCATCCTTGAGTACATCGATACTTTGAATTTCCTGTGGTGACAATAAAGAGAGCGCATTTTCAACCTGTATACCATCTACAATGTAGAGCGGAGAATTGTCCTGTGTGATAGAGCCACCGCCTCTTACACGGATCAGGATATCAGCACCGGGTCTACCTTCGGTAGTCGTGACCTGCACACCTGCCAGGCGGCCTGCCAGTGCTTCGGCAGCGGTATTGGCCGGTACGTCTTTCAGTTCTTTCTGCGCATTCAGCGAAGAAGCAGCACCGGTAAAGTTGCCTTTGGATACGGTGCCATAGCCAACTACCACTACTTCGTTCATGTTGTTGTTCGCTAGTTGTAATTGTGCCTTTACCGTGTTGGATGGTGAAGCGTTCACTGTGAGTGTCTGGTAGCCTACATAGGTCAGTACCAGAGAGACCGTTTGTCCATTGGGAACTTTGAGGTGAAACTGTCCGTCGGCATCAGTCTGGGTACCCGTATTCGTGTTTTTAATACGAATGGTAACCCCCGGCAATTTATCGCCGGATTCTTTGCTGGTAACTGTTCCAGAAATCTGATACGACTGGGCAAACACCTCCATACATCCCAGGAGGATGGTCATGAAGAAAATTAATCCTTTCATAAGTGGAATTCAATGTTTAGAATCTTATAACTATTTCATAGACGTGTTCAAGTGGTTGATAGAATTGTCGGAGAATATCGGGTTACTGCTACAAAATGTCCCTCCTTATTATTCATGCTCCTTCAACAATTTTAACGGCTAATTTTCTAACGAACAACTTATTACGCGTGTTTATTTACGCAATCGTTCCCGGAACTTAACCGGAGGTAATACCTCACAGGTGAATTTAGCCTTTATTGGATAGCCCACTAAAGTATAGGGAAGCTTTATGACCAATCATACATCTCAACTACACTATAAGTACATTATAACTACACTTCTATATCAATTCGATATTGAGGTGCACATTAAGTGATGTATTAGTACTCATTTAGTGCTGATTTAGTATAAAAGCTTCACCGTAGTTGCAAGCGGTATAGTACCTTCATTCCTATCACCTATAAATTGTTTGTTATGGCACTTGTTAAAGACAGTTTACTCCTCCAACTCGTCAGAGGTACCCTTGGCGATCAACTCACGATTTACGAACGGAATGGCCAGATCATTATGGCCAAGAAACGTGGTCCGTCGAAGAAAAAACCGACTAAAAAGCAGCTGGAAGCCAGGTATAAAATGCAGGTGGCAGCGGCATATGCAAAGATGATCCTACTGGATCCTGAGCTAAAGGCTTATTATAAGTCCAAAGCAGGAGCCGGACAGAATGCTTATAACATGGCGATAAAAGATGCTTTTAAGTCACCCGAAGTACAGCAAATCCGGTTCGAAGAAACGACTGTAATCGTTACAGCAAAAGATGAATTCAGGGTAGCGGAAGTGGAAGTACGGGTGCTTGATGCGGCAGGCGCTATGCTGGAAAGAGGCAAGGCTGTATTAGGCAGGAATGGCGTGGACTGGTATTATAACGCAGCCAGTTTGCCTGCTGGTGGAAAGGTCGTAGCGGTAGCGGAAGATCTGGCGGGAAACGGAACAGTGAGAGAAGTGAAGTTAGAATAAATTCAAGCAGCAATAAAAACCTGCATGAAAAGTGGGAATTCACCACCGGGGAATGAAAACCATTTTCAGAAAAACAGTATTTCAGCAATAAAATCAGCCTCCTGATATGCGGGGTATGGCTATTGGCATGCGCCAGCTGAAGGTATACCGGGAAAAAGATCACGGCGGCCAACAGCCTTCACCTGCCAACCGGTCTATTACAGGCATAAAAAAAAGGTCGAATGAATTCGACCTTCGTATAACATAGTTCACGTTATTGAATAGCTGTAATCTGCAAAAATTACTGAGAGTTCATACAGCTTGTAGAGACTAAATAAATGTTTACCAGAAGCGGATGTACAGGGCACTGAGTATCAGCAGCGTTATTACGATCATAACGATGGTAGACGGTGCCAGTTTGAACATCGCTTTGTCCAGCTGGAAGGCTTTCGGATTGATGGCCGGACCTGCCAGGCTCAATATCACCATCACCAACAGGGTAAAGAAGAATGCCCAGCCCATACAGATCTGGAATGGAATTTCATATACCCCCTTGCTGTTCAGGAACGCAGTGTATAACCACGTTTCATGTCCAAACCATTCCGCTGCATAGTTATTGAACACCACGGAAAGTAAAAAGCCGGTTACGATACCTGCTACTGCCGCTGCACCAGTGGTACGCTTCCAGAACATACCGAGCAGGAACATGGCGAATACACCAGGACTGATAAAACCTGTATATTTCTGGATAAAGGTAAAACCACCAGCACCACCAATACCTAACAGGTCGTTCCATGTAAAGGCAATGGCCACCAGCATGGCCACAACGATCGTAAGGCGACCTGTCCATACCAGCTTTTTCTCGTCAGCTTCTTTATTGATATATTTTTTGTAAACATCCAGTGTAAAGATCGTCGAAATACTATTTGCCTTACCCGCCAGTGATGCTACGATAGCAGCTGTCAACGCCGCGAGAGACAAGCCTTTCAGACCATTTGGCAGGAAGGTCAGCACAGCAGAATAAGCATTGTCCGCATTGAATTGACCACCCGGGGCCATTTCGCCCTGCAGTCCACCATTCTTGTACAATACATAAGCGGCGATACCAGGCAACATCACGATCACAGGCATCATCAGTTTCATAAGACCCGCAAAGAGAATACCATTACGGGCTGTCTTCAGATCCGCACCCAGTGCTCTTTGTGTGATGTATTGGTTACAACCCCAGTAGTTCAGGTTGATGATCCACTGGCCTGCAAAGTAAATAGTGATACCAGGCAATAAGAGATAACGGTTGATGTACTCCTGCGAAGCACCGGGACCAGGTTTTTTGAGGATCATCTCAAAGTGATCGGGAGAATCTTTCATGAGTGCATTAAAACCAGCCAGTGCATCTTTGCCAAGGCCAAAGTGTTCGCTCACCATGGTCAGTGCCAGCCACGTAGTAGCGAGGCCACCAATGATCAGTACAATCACCTGGATCACATCGGTATAACCGATCACTTTCATACCACCTAGCGTGATGACCAGAGCAAATATAGCCAGGGCCACCATGATGATGTGAAAATGTTCAGCACCTACCAGGTTGTTGATGGCCAGTGCACCGAGGAACAGGATGGACGTGAGGTTGACGAACACGTAGAGGAATAACCAGAATACAGCCATGATCAGCGCCACCGTTTCATTATAACGGGTTTTGAGGAACTGTGGCATCGTGTAGATCTTGTTCTTCAGGTAAACAGGAATAAACCAGACTGCTACGATAATGAGGGCTACGGCAGCAATCCATTCATAGGCAGAAACGGCGATACCGACAGAGAAGCCGTTGCCACTCATACCAATGAATTGTTCAGCTGAAATGTTGGATGCAATAAGGGAAGCGCCTATGGCCCACCACGTGAGTGATCCTTCTGCCAGGAAGAAATCTTTCGTACTCATAGTGGCCTTCTTTTTCCGGAGGTAAATCCAGTAACCATAAGAAGCGACTACCAGGAAGTAGATTACAAAGATGATGTAATCAATGTTGGCTAGTTTATTCATATTATGTGGAATGTTACGGTGTCTGGTTTCACAACGGGTGCTCCTGCATCGGGAGGCAAGATAGTAATAATTGTCAATTTTACATTTAAAGTCTAAAAATATTTTTATCTGGTAAAATTTTAACCTTCGAATGTGCAGATTTTGCCTTCGGCAGTTTTTTTCTATATTACATCCTTATGCGTCAATTATTAAAGAACTATAGTAGCATCCTGCTTTTGCTGGGAGGGATCATTACCGGCAGCATTATGGGTCTCACGCTAGGGCCACGGGTATTGATCCTGAAACCCATCGGTGATATTTTCCTTAACCTGATCTTTATTGCGGTCGTACCGCTGGTGTTTTTTGCTATTTCTGCAGCCATTGCCAATATTGATCCGGGGCAGAAACTGGGTAAGATCATGTCTGCCATGGGGCTGGTATTCCTTTCTACTATATTAATAGCTGCATTTTTTACGATTGTGGTGATCTGGTTTTTTCCACTGGAGGCGGTAGTGACCGTTCCGGGGTCATTGCCGGACCTCAAAGATGCGGGTAACTGGGGAGATCAGTTGGTAAGATTACTGACCACAGAGGAGTTCTTTTCCCTCTTATCGAGGAAGAATATGCTACCGTTGTTAATCTTTGCCGCTATTATGGGCTTTGCGGCCCTGAAAGCCGGGGAAGCAGGTGCACCTTTCAGGAAGTTCCTGCTATCGGCCAATGCGGTCATGAAGAGCTTCCTCGACATTATTATGGTGATGGCGCCATTAGGTTTGGGTGTTTATTTCGCCTGCCAGATTGCGGAACTGGGTCCGCAGTTGTTCGTGACCTATGCCAGTTCTATGAAGATTTATTATGGCTTTGGTATTGTCTACTTTTTCGTGGGGTTTTCCTTTTATGCTTTTCTGGCCGGTGGGTGGAAAGGGATTGTTACATTTTGGAAATATAATATTGTGCCTTCCCTGACCGCTTTAGGATCCTGTAGTAGCATTGCGACCATTCCTGCCAACCTGGAAGCGGGGAAGAAAATGAAGGTGCCGGAAAGTATTAATAATGTTGTGATACCGTTAGGTGCAACCCTGCATAAGGATGGGTCCAGTATTTCTTCGATTGTAAAGATCGGGGTGGTATTTGCGCTGTTTGGAAGGGATTTTTCGGGGGTGGATACGATCCTGCTGGCATTGGGGATTACGGTGATCGTGAGTATTGTGGAAGGAGGCGTCCCTAATGGCGGGTACATCGGGGAACTCCTTGTAATGTCTGTTTATGGATTTCCGGTGGCGGCTTTGCCAGCGGTGATGATAGTTGGTACGCTGGTGGATCCGCTGGCTACTGTATTAAATGCAACAGGTGATACGGTAGCTGCGATGATGGTGACCAGGGTGCTGAAGGGGAAGAAGTGGATGGAGCGTGAAGTGATTCCAGCCAGTGATAGCTTGCCAAAGGGGTAGTTAATAATAACAGTCCGGCAGGATGGCGTAGTGCGTCATCCTGCCGAAGTGGTAGCATTTATATCACGGATCCAGCGGATCATTAGGATCTTCCTGCCATGCCTTTTCATCCGGCAGGAACCTGTTCGTCGTATCATCCACTCTCTCCATTTCCTTATATGGTACATAGCCGATTTCTTTTACAAAACGGGGCGCCATCTTCTCGATCATCAGCGACTGCATCGGATCGGTAATAATAAGTCCCGGTTTGGCCGCCGGCATATTAAATAGGAACATCAGCCTTTCCGTATTACGGATATTGGTCGTCGTATGTCTTGCATGCGGTTCTATGATGATGGCACTATCCGGAATACCCAATTTTGACATCAGGTACTTCTTCATTTCCACCGCCTCACAGAATGGCGTTTTGTACGGATGTACATGTCCACCGGAAACAACGATGTAAGGTGCGAGTTTGTTATTATAAGCTTCCACAGCCAGTTTGCAGCGATACACACCTACTGAATCCATGCTTTGTCCTTTCTTTCCAGGACCTGCACCGGGCACGAGGATCACACTGTACTTGTAGGCATTCCAGTAAATCAAACGGGAACTTTTAAAGGCAGCCGCATTACTACCGGCGTACAGTGGTTCGTAACGGGTGGCCTCATCCCTGCCATTTACTTCCAGTGCAGTGAGAGCTGCCTGTAATGACTGACGATAGAAGGCCCCTCCCATCTTGTGCTGTAAACCTGTTTTCACAGCAGGTAAATCAGATGGCTGTAAAGAAGCGCTATCGATCGCTGCATAGCGGGGGCGTTCACCCTGTAAATACACTTCGTAAATGTGGTTCATACCGGTAGCGATATCTCCCCATACTTTGCGGATATAAGCCGTATCATTTTCTTCGTCATATACCGGGTAACGGTTCACTACTTTCAGGCGTTGTACCATCTCCGTCATATCACTGTTAGTGCTTACTAACTGTACAAACTCATCTCCTGTTCTGCGGATTTCGTCCGGGGTCCATTCCAGCGCTTCGCCCAGGCAGGCTGCATCGGTACAGTTGCTGAGTGCCGTTTGTAAACGGGTGGCTCTTTCAGTTGCGATGGTGTTAAATACCGCATCTTTTTGCACGATATCATGGGCTTCTCCTTTTCTTTCCAACGTATAGAGAAAGTAAAAAGACTTCCTGATTTGTACCTGCTGTGTAGCCGTAAACGTGATACCTGCCGGAACAGTGGCGCGTGGTTTTGCTGCCGCCTTGTGATAGTGTTTACTCTTGTGTTGCCCAAAGGTCATTGTGGTAGCCAGTAGCCCTGTGCAAAGGCTAATGGCAAAGATCTTTCTGTTCAATTTCATTTTATTTCCTTTCCATTTTTCCAAATTGCGGTAATGCTCCTGGTGGCTTTGATATCCTCTGCAGGATTGCCATCAAGGATCATAAAATCTGCTTTATTTCCTGGTATTAAAGTTCCTGAATGATGCGCGCCGTTTAGCAATTTTGCGCCATTGGCGGTGGCACAGGTAATAACTTTGAGTGGGGTGAGCCCTGCTTCGGCCATCAGTTCCAGTTCCAGGTGTTCTGAAAAGCCCTGTGCACGGGTGGGTTGTGCACCAGAGTCAGTACCCATACAAATGGGGATACCGGCGCTGTCCAGTTTATGTAAGTTTGTTTTTGCGATGTTGAAGGCTTTGATTTTTTTCTCACGGTCCTTATCGTTCTTCTGGGGCATACTTTTTAATTCATCGTATACACCTGGTTCAAGGGAGTGAATAAAAAAGTCATCATTTATCCAGGCAGGCCATTGCGTACCGTATGCAAAATTATATCTGTCTAAAGAGAGTGTGGGAATATAATAAGTACCTTTTTCTTTCATCAGGGTAATGAAAGCATTATCTACCACCTGATCACGGATACTATGTGCCAGCAGGTCGATGCCATCGTTCACTAAATTGCGGGCATCTTCCAGATAATAGACATGGGCAGCTACTTTAATACCATGGGCATGGGCGGAAGTAATAATCGCCTGGTAAATTTCAGGCGTCACTTTGGGGTTTCCATCCACCCAAATCTTTACAAAATCAGGATGTAGGTCCGCCAGTTGTTCCATGGCAGCCGTTGCTGCTTCAGGAGTAAGGGGGCGTTGGATATGTTTTCCAAATGCGCCGGGAGGTACGCCACCATTAGCACCAAAGCCGTAGCCGGCCGTATAAACGGTTGCACCGGGAATGGCGCCTTTTTGAGAAGAATCGCGCAGTGGCCAGATCAATGGCTGGTCAGTACCCATGCTCAATACGGCGCCGATGCCGTAATGTAAATATTGTTCCAGCTGCCGTTTTACATTCCCGACCGTGTAATTATTGGCGGTAGCTGTATTTCCTTTTATCAGTCCCAGGTGCCCATGGGCATTGATCAGCAGCGGCATGACCGTTTTGCCGTTCATGTTAATGCGTCTGGCGTTTTTAGGCAGGTGTTTAGTATCCGGAAAGGAAACTACCTTGTCTGCCTGGATCACCATATTTGCATGCTGGCGCACTGGCGCGCCGCTGCCGTCTATGAGCGTAATATCTTTCAGTACCGTAAGGGATCCCTGCTGCGCAAAAACTAAGCAGCTTTGAAATATTGCCCCTATGGTCAACAACAGATAATTCTTCATTCAGTATGGTTTGCAGTATTGCAAACTACGAACTATCAGTTAAAAATAGCGACCGTTGCGGACTGAATTTGATGAAAGGCATGAGCGAGGTCCGCCAGAAGGTCTTCCGGTTCTTCCAGTCCCACGCTTAAACGGATCAGGCTATCCGCTACCCCGGCGGCTCTGCGCGTTTCGTCAGGGATAGATTTGTGGGTCATGGCAGCCGGATGACATAACAAACTTTTAACACCTCCAAGGCTTTCAGCAAGCTTAAAATATTTGGTGCTGGTCACAAATTGCTGTGCAGCTGCCTCCGTATCTGTTTTTAGGGTGAAACTCACAATGCCTCCAAATCCTTTAGACTGCTTTTTCGCAATATCATGGTGAGGATGTGATGAAAGGCCGGGATAAAATACTTTATCGACCAACGGGTGCTGCTCCAGGAAGCGTGCAACCTCTTTTGCATTGGCACAATGCTGGCGCACCCGGAGGTGAACGGTCTCGATACCACGAATTAACAGGAAACTGTCGAATGGTGACAATATCGCACCACAGGCATTCTGGTAAAATTTGATTTCGGCGCCCAATGCAGGTTCTTTGGTGACGACCACACCTGCTATCAGGTCGCTATGGCCACCCAGGTATTTGGTGGCGCTGTGGATAACGATATCTGCACCCAGCAACAGTGGTTGCTGTAATACCGGGGTACCAAAGGTATTGTCCACGGCAAAGAGGATGTGATGGGCTTTGGCAATTTTCGCAATCGCCCCGATATCTGAGATCTTTAAAGTTGGATTAGTGGGTGTTTCCAGCCAGATCAGCTTTGTAGCCGGTGTGATGGCGTCCAGAACGTTTTGTACATCGCTGGTGTCTACATAAGTGACTTTGATCCCGAACTTTTTGTACACCTTGTCAAAAAGACGGAAAGCGCCCCCGTAAATATCGTCTACTGCAATGATTTCATCTCCTGACTGCAGGAGTTTTAATATAGCATCGATAGCTGCAAGTCCGCTGCTAAATGCGATGCCGGTACTGCCGCCTTCCAGGCCGGCCACGATCTTCTCTAATGTTTCGCGGGTAGGATTGTTGGTACGGGCATAGTCATAGCCTTTGTTCACGCCGGGTGCTTCCTGTACGAAGGTGGAAGTCTGGTAGATTGGGACTGCGATTGCACCTGTTAATGGATCTACCGGAATGGAATGGAGGAGGTTGGTGATGTTGCTCATCGGTTTGTTTTTTAGTTGATGATGAAATTGATTAAACAGGATTCCGTTAGAGCTTATCAGAAAGGAGTGGGCATAAAAAAACTCACCTGGATAGTCAGGTGAGTTTAAAAGTATATTGAGTAATATCGATCAAATCTACTGACTTATCTTTCCCGGTTTGATCCGGGATGGATGTAGCACCTTTCCTGTTTGGTGGAACAGGATGGTTGCTAAGGCTTCGCAGGGCCATTTCCCTCTGCCTTTCTTGATAAGATATCTTAAAGAACTGATGCAAAGATAAAGCGGGAAATTCCAAATTTCCAAGAATATGTAGCAAAAAAATCTTCATATGCCTTGGGCCAAAGAAGTTTTTTTGGACGAAGAGGCCCTACAGACGGCAAAAGAAAATGAAAATAATGCCCGGTATCTGTTTTTATTTGGTTTACTAAACACTGTTCAGTAAGTTTGCATCGTAAAGTAAATCATTATGGGGATTTCTGATCGGAAAGAAAGAGAAAAACAGGAGATGCGGAAGCGGATCATCGGCGCTGCCATGGAGATGTTTGTAAAAGATGGATATGAGAAAACCTCTATCCGCAACATTGCAGAAAAGATTGAGTATTCTCCTGCTACCATCTACCTGTACTACAAGGATAAAGACGAATTGTTTTACGAGATCCAGCGCGAAGCGTTTGATCAGATGCATGAATACTTCCGGGTGCATGCTGTCTCTGCCGATCCAATGCAGCGACTGCGTGAATTGCTGAAAGCATATATCGAATACGGGATTGCCAACCCGGACCTCTACGACCTTATGTTCATCCTCCGCTCTCCTATGAAAGCGGTTCAGGAAGATGACTTCTGGGAAAATTGTAACGGCTCCTTTGAGTTCCTGCTGGATACAGTAAGTGCTGCAAAAGACTCCCTCCGTTTCTCTGATCCTGTAAAGGCAGGAATGATCATTTGGGGTTTAGGACATGGCATTATCGCCCTCTCTATCCGTGACAGAATGAAAGTGACCAGGTTGAATGAAGGAGAGCAGGCAGCTCTTGTCCAGTCTGCAATACAAGAGTTTATGCAAATTATCCAGAAATAAATTGTCTGTGTGAACCATCAGGTTGACACAGACAAACAATCCTTCTTTTCATTGACACTTAACGTGTCTTTTTTTATACCACTTTACTAAACAGTGTTCATTATGTCAACACACATAAAAAAAAGACTTTTGTTCATAATAACTATTCTGGGCGCATCTTTCCGCCTTTCTGCCCAGGATACGCTGCTTGAGCACTACATCCGGGAAGCCTTTACCCGCAACCAGGGCCTCAAGCAGCGCAATTTCCAGCTGGACAAATCGCTGTATGCCCTGCAGGAAGCCAAATCACTCTTTTACCCCAGCGTGAGCCTGGAAGGTGATTATACCCGTGCTGCCGGTGGCCGTACCATCGACCTTCCACTCGGGGATTTGCTGAACAATGTGTACTCGAGTCTCAATCAGCTCACGGGCAGCAACCAGTTTCCCCAGCTGAAAAATCAATCCGTGCTCCTCAACCCTGATAATTTCTACGACGTCAAACTGCACACCACCCTCCCGCTCATAAACACTGAGATCTGGTATGCCAACAAAATCCGCAACGAAAGCATTTCCCTGCAACAGGCATCTGTGAACGTGTATAAGCGTAAACTGGTGAAGGATCTCAAAACCGCCTACTACCAGTACTACCAAAGCTGCCGCGCTGTTGAAATCTACAACGCCGCCATGTTGCTCGTAGATGAAAATATCAGGGTCAATAAAAGTTTTATTGCTAACGGGGTGACTAATACCACTGCCCTGACCCGCTCTCAGGCAGAACAACAAAAGATTATCACCAATATCACCAGCGCTGAAAACCAACGCACCTTATCAAAAGCATATTTCAATTTCCTACTCAACAAACCACTGAACGATACTATTTTTCTGGACACCACTACTTTTGTTTCTGCTTCCCTCCTGCCTGTAGCCGATACCGGCACGATTACAAACAGAGAAGAACTACAACAGCTGGAACAGCAAAAAAAGATCGCAGGTCTGCAATACAAACAATACAACTCCTACCTCGTTCCGAAACTCAGCACCTTCCTGGATCTTGGTTCACAGGGCTTCAACTGGAGTGTAGACAATAAAACCCGCTATTACCTCTGGGGCGTACACCTGCAGTGGGACCTCTTCACCTCTGGTCAGCAAAAGCACAAAGCACAACAGGCTGCCATGGAAATAAAAACGGTCGATGCTACTTACAACGAAATTTACAGTTCGCTGCAACTCGCACTCACCACGGCGTACAACAACTACCATACGGCTGTTGCTAATTATCAGAATGCTCAAACCCAACTCGCACTTTCTGAAAAATATTACCGCGATCAATTCAAAGTATATAAAGCCGGTCAGCTCCTTTACCTGGAACTGCTGGATGCACAAAACCAATTAACCAACGCACGCCTGCAGGTAGCTGTTGCTTTTGCAGGGGTACAAACTTCTATGGTCGACATTGAATTGCAGGCCGCCGCTTACCAGTTATAATAACAATATTAAACGTCGATATATGAAAACTATTCACGCCATCTTACTACTGCCTTTTCTCGCTGTCTTCGTTATTTCCTGTGGAGATAACAAAGCTGCTGAAAACAAAAACACCACTGAAGTCATTCCGGTAAAACTGTTGCCACTGAATGGTCAACGCACAGGTGCCGCTACCATAGCCGTATCCGGACAATTTACTACTGACGATGAAACTATGCTTTCTTTTAAAACCGGTGGTATCATTCAAAGCCTCGCTGTGAAAGAAGGCGATGCTATCAAAACCGGCCAGGTACTGGCCACGCTCAATCCTACTGAGATCAATGCACAGGTTACACAGGCACAACTGGGCTTTGAAAAAGCACAGCGTGACTACAACCGCGTACTACACTTATACCAGGATAGCGTAGCCACGCTGGAACAATTGCAGAATGCAAAAACAGCGATGAGCATTGCAGGGGAACAGTTCAAATCGGCTGAGTTCAATCGTAGCCATTCACAGATCCGTGCCACCTCTAACGGATATGTATTGCGCAAACTCGCTAACGAAGGTCAACTGGTGCAAGCCGGTACCCCCATCTTCGAAACTAATGGTGCAGCTTCCGGCAACTGGCTGCTGCGCGTAGACCTGAGCAATAAACAATGGGCGGCGATCCAGGCACAGGACAAAGCGATGATTGAAATTGAATCAGTAGCAGGAAAGACTTTTGAAGGTACTGTAGTACGTAAAACAGAAGGTCTGAATCAGACCAGTGGTACATTCAAAGCAGATATTCGATTGAATGGTGTAAAGCCTGCAGCTATTGCCTATGGCATGTTTGGCAAGGCGACGATTCAGCCGGGAGGTGGGAAAACGAAAAATCAGGCGAATGTGGGTGAGGGTGGATCTGAAGCCGGCAGGCCTGCGGGTGTTGGTGGATCAGAAGCCGGCAGGTCTGTGGGTGTTGGTGGATCTGAAACCGGAAAGCCTGTAGGTGTTGGTAGATCTAAAGCCGGCAGGTCTGCAGGTGATGGCGCAACAGCAGCAAACAATGGTCCATGGTCCATTCCTTACGATGCCCTGATGGAAGGCGATGGCAGTACTGGTTATGTATTCATCACCAACGATAACAAAACTGCAAAGAAAATCACCGTGACTATCAGTGGTATGGAAAAAGACCAGGTGATCATTAGCAAAGGACTGGAACAGGCAGGTGCACTCATTATTTCCGGCAGTGCTTATCTCACTGATGGCAGCCCGATCAGTGTAAAATAAGTTTAACCGTTTCAACTATCAGCACATGAAAATTTCAACATATGCGGTAAAGAATTACCAGTTTACCCTGGTCATCTTTATCATGATTATCACACTGGGCATCACGACGATCTTTAATATGCCACGTTCCGAAGACCCGGAAATGCATGCGCCGACTTACTCTGTGGTAGTCGTGTATCCCGGTACCAGTCCGAAAGATATGGAAGACCTCGTGGTCGATCCACTGGAAAAAGAACTCTATGCACAGGAGAATGTAAAAAGGTTACGTACCTCTATTGGCGATGGTTTGGCCGTGATCAGGGTAGAATATAAATACAGCAGCGATGTGAATGAAAAGTACCAGGAAGTGCTGCGTGTAGTAAATGGCAAGCGTGGAGAACTACCAGAAAATATACGCATTGACGTGATGCGGTTCCAGCCAAGTGATGTAAATATCCTGCAACTGGGTCTTGTGTCTGAAAATGCGCCCATGGACAAACTGCAATACTATGCTGAGAAATTGCAGGATGAACTGGAAAGACTGAAGGAGCTGAAGAATGTAGAAATTCATGGTGTACCTGACAGACAGGTGCGGATTGAATTGCAGATGGAGAAGATTGCACAGATGGGAATTTCTGTGAACAGCGTGATCAGTAGTTTGCAGGGAGAAATGGCCAACATCCCCGGTGGTAGCATTGATGCGGGAAATCGCACTTACAATATCAAGAGTAGTGGTAGCTATAAATCACTGGATGAGATCAGGAATACTGTGATCAATGTAAATAGTAATAAGAATATTTTTCTGCGGGATATTGCGAATATATACTATGGATTTAATGATGAAACGTATGCTACGCGCCTGAATGCACACCGGTGTATATTCCTGGTGGCCGCGCAAAAGGAAGGTGAGAATATCAGTAAGACCAAACAGGTGTATGGTCCGGTGATTGAGCAGTTTAAGAAAACATTGCCTGCCAATATTGACCTGGTAGAAAATTTTGATCAGGCAGAAAATGTAAACAGGCGATTGAGTGGGTTGGGCGAAGACTTTATTATTGCAATCCTGCTGGTGGCGGTGACCTTGCTGCCACTGGGTTTCAGACCGGCGCTGATTGTGATGATCTCTATTCCGCTGTCTTTGTCTATTGGGATCGTATTGCTGAATGTATTTGGCTATAACCTGAACCAGCTGAGTATTGTTGGTTTGGTGGTAGCGTTGGGTTTACTGGTGGATGATAGTATTGTGGTCGTTGAAAATATAGAGCGATGGATGCTGGAAGGGCATAACAGAATGGAGGCCACACTGAAAGCGACCAAACAGATTGGACTGGCAGTAATTGGGTGTACGGCAGCGTTGATCATTGCCTTTATGCCACTGGTATTTATGCCGGAAGGTTCCGGTGATTTTATCAGGGGTTTACCGCTGGCGGTGATCTTTAGTGTACTGGCTTCCATGCTCGTATCATTGACGATCATTCCTTTCCTGAGCAGCAAATTGTTGAAAACGCATAGTGGTCATCCGGATGGTAATATCTTTATGCGTGGGTTGAAACGCCTGATCCATGGCAGTTACAGTAAATTGCTGGATGGTGCGCTGAGGCGTCCTGTTTTAACTATCATAGCGACAGTGATCATTTTTGGCGGTTCTATTTACCTGTTCAAAATAATAGGATTTGGGTTATTCCCCGCTTCAGAGAAGCCACAGTTTCTCATTAATATAACCACCCCGGCACAGTCCAACCTGCCCTATACACAGCAGATTGCGCTGGAAGTGGAGAAAGTGTTAAAGACTGAAAAGGATATACAATACTTTTCTACAAATATAGGCAGGGGTAATCCAAGGGTGTATTATAATATTATACAGGAGCATGAAAGAAGTGACTATGCACAGATCTTTGTACAGTTGAAACCCGAGACCTCTCCTGAAAAGAAACTGGTAATTATTGATAAACTACGTCAGCTGTGGACACCTTATCCGGGTGCGAAGGTAGAAGTGAAAAACTTTGAGCAGGGACCTGCTTTACCGGCACCGGTAGAGATCCGGTTGTTCGGCGATAACCTGGATTCACTGAGAACCTTAGCGGGTCGGGCAGAAGAAATGTTGCGGAAAACACCGGGTACTATTTATGTAGACAATCCTGTGAAGTTGCTGAAGAGTGATATCCGGGTAGTAATCAATAAAGAGAAGGCGCAGCAGCTGGGTATTCCAAGTCTGAATATAGATCGTACGGTGAGACTGGCAGTGGCAGGTTTGAACCTGGGGCACTATGCAGATAATAATGATAATGACTACGACATTTTGCTGACGAGGAATAAGGAAGGCAGACCAACGATGGATGTGTTCAACAGTCTGTATGTAAATAACAATGATGGAAAGGCGATTCCTTTGGGCCAGGTGGCGGATTTGAAAATGGAGAACTCTCCGATCAGTATCAGTCATCAGGAGAAGAGAAGAGTAGTATCTGTGACGGCTTTTGTAGATAAAGGAGTACTGGTGGACAAGGTGCTGAATGATGTGATAGCGAAGATGGATGCGATGCCCTTGCCGAAGGGGTATTCATATGAGATGGGTGGTGAGATTGAATCAAGGAAGGATTCATTTGGGGATTTTACCAATATTATTATCCTGACGGTGTTTATGTTTATAGCGGTGTTGATATTGGAGTTCAGGACATTCAAGAGCACGTTTGTGGTACTGTCAGTCATCCCATTGGGGGTTGTAGGTGCGGCAGTAGCTTTATGGATGACGGGCAATTCACTGTCTTTTGTGGCGATCATCGGTATGATTGCGCTGGCAGGGATTGAGGTGAAGAATACGATCCTGCTGGTAGATTTTACGAACCAGTTGAGAGAGCAGGGTAAATCATTGGACGCAGCGATCCGTGAGGCGGGTGAGATCAGGTTCCTGCCGATTGTATTGACATCATTGACGGCGATTGGTGGATTGATACCGATCGCGATCAGTACGAATCCGTTGATAGCGCCGCTGGCGATTGTGTTGATTGGCGGCTTGATTAGTTCAACGTTGTTGTCGAGGATAGTGACGCCGGTGGTGTATAAATTGATGTATTAAAGCATTGTATTTCTGCCGGCCGCAGGCCAGGGTACCCAAAAAGAAACGCTTCTGCCTTCGGCAGAAGCGTTTCTTTTTGCATTATCATTTTACAGTATCTAACCAGCTAGCCGCCATCAGCTCTGCACCGGCGAGGCTGGGATGCACCCCATCCCCTGTCCAGTAACTACCTGGTGCAGACTTTTGTGCCTTATCAAAGATATCCTGGTAAGGAATGAAAATGGCATTGTATTTACCTGCTATTTCTTTTGCAGCTGTACGATAGTCATTAAATGCCGGAAACCATTTGTCATCTACAGCTTTCACATGATTGACAGCAAACGGCTCTCCGATAATCAACTGTACATTTGGTAATTTCTGCTTCGTACGATCCAGCAAAGCAGTCAGGTCATCCTGATAGGTTTTAACGGTACCGGTATAATTATTAGTCAGCGTATGCCAATAGTCATTTACCCCAATCAAAATACTGAGTACATCTGGTTGCAGGTTCAGGCAATCTGCGTCCCAGCGTTCTGCCAGCTGGTATACTTTATTCCCGCTGATGCCTCTGTTATAGATCTTCAGGTTCCGGTCAGGGAATTGTTTTAACAAAGCTGCAGCTGCGAGAAATGCATACCCGGTGCCCAGGGCACCGCCATTGTTTGCCTCATCATGATCTCTTTTACGGCCGGCATCGGTAATGGAATCGCCCTGGAACAGGATCACAGCATCCTTTTTCAGGGTTATCTTTTTAGCTTTTTCACTAATGGGGTTGGCAAATGAGATGTCAGGAAGGGCCGCCGCAGCCAGGGTGCCAAGTGATAAGTTACGGAGAAATTTTCTCCGGGCTGATTGAGTAGTGGATTGTTCCATGGAATTATTTAAGTTAATAGTATATACATAGTAGTTAGAAGGGCCCGAAGACCTGAAGAATAAATCTAAGGAATTATTTAATTAAAAGGAAACGGGTGTTGGGAATGGTAACATCGGAGTGGGAATGAAAGTAGGGTCGCGGGGGGCAAGGAGGAGGTAATAGGGATGGGTAAATGATGGAAAATGGATGGATGGCAGAAGGGAATAGTGATCGTGGCGGACGGGAAATGTACAGTCAACAGAAGAAAATAGCGGTATTGAATGACGGAAAATGTACTGTCGGTAGAAGGAAATAGTGATCGTGGCGGACGGGAAATGTACAGTCAACAGAAGAAAATAACGGTATTGAATGACGGAAAATGTACTGTCGGTATAAGAAAATAGCGATCCTGGCTGACGGGAAATGTACAGTCAACAGAAGAAAATAGCGATCGTGATTGACGGGAAAATGAAATGCCGCCTAGGAATAGGCGGCAATTTAGTTATCTATCCTATGAAAACCTGTGTATTAATAAGGTACCTGGCGCTGTTCTATATATTTACCGTGGGGTTACACAGTTCCTATGCAGAGCCTGGTATAGAGGGATACACAGCTTGTAGCCTTGGGGTCCCAAATCTATCGCAGTTGCCCTGGTACCCAATACGCATACCAAGGCTTAGCGAGAGTCTGGCTTTATTATGGATATGGCTCTCTATCAATTTTGATCTATACTCTTCCTGTTTCACTTGTATATCGTTCCAAAAAATTAAATCAATGAAATAAGACATAAATTTTATACCTTATTGATGTTAATTTTTACACTGAATATATCTAGTTTTAAATGCTTTATGCATTTATTACTGTAAAGATGTAAAATTGTTGTCGTCAAAACTACATTTATTGGCATGCTTTTTTATAAAATGAGTAAGTATACACATATTTCTAGGTACTAACACTTATTTTAAGTATCGACCACAGCTGAAAAGGCAAAAGGGGCGGTTATTTGACGCATATTTACGTGCAGGTCAGCAGTTGGAATCCATACCTATCTTCTTGAAAAACCCCACTAGGAAAAAGACATTATTATTAGACTAAAAAAAAATGAGTATGGTCATTAGCACATTACCTGCAACTTTGGAGAAAGGAACCAACCATTATCCATCGCTTTCACCAATCAGAGAGGGAAAATTTATTCAATCTAACAGTGGCATTTATCAGTCCTATTAAACCACGTCAGCAGCAGATATGCGTTCTTGATGAGAACCAGCGAACTAACCAAGGCCTCGATGCAGCGATAAAAGGCCTAGCGTGAACGTATAAACCAGCTCAAATTAAATTGAATGACAGCACCAATCTATAAAATTTTACTCTTGGAGGAAGATACTGCTTTAATCCGCAAAATACAGCAGCTCCTCACCCTACAAAACTACGATCTGATCACCAGTACTACCCCCGAAGAAGGGATGTACATGAGCCGTCAGTTTAAACCGGACCTCATTTTATGTGGCGTAAAACTGAGAGGAGGCAGTGGTTACCACTTCCTTATGGAATTGCGAAACGACCCTACACTGCAGCATTTACCTATTATACTGATCAGTGGAAAAGAAGGTAAGGAAGATATGCGAATGGGTATGAATCTCGGCGCAGATGATTTTCTGACAAAGCCTTTTAAGAGCAAAGAACTGCTTATGAGTATTAAATCGAGGATCACAAGGTTTACGGTTTTCAACCTGCAACAGCGGGAGAAGAAGCATACCACCATTGTGTCTATGCCTGTAGTTGCCCCGGAGATATACAGCAAACTGAGTAAAACAGAACTTCGCATCATGCAGATGATTGCGGAAGGATTGAGCACTAAAGAAATTGCACAGGCACTCAACATTAGTATCAAGACTGTTGAGAACCACAGACACAACATTTCAAAAAAGCTAAACCTGACAGGGCATAATTCCCTGATCAAGTACGCCATCCGGAATTTGCAGCAGCAATACCGGATATTAAGTTAGCTTTCATTTTATCAAAATCTATAATTTTCTGAATAACAATTATTTCTTCAGCTTAAGGTGTAATACATCTTGGTCGTAGTAGTGATCTACATCCCCAATGATCTGTAGTGTTTCGAGGAAGTAATCAAGGGCCTGTAGTTTTTCCAGTCCACCTGTAAATTTTTTGCCAGCGAGGGAAGGGTCATCGAACACTACTTTTACACCATACCACCGCTCTATTACAGTAGCGATGTGTTCCAAAGAGGTGTTGTGGAAGACATAGAGACCACGCATCCATGCCAGTACTTCTTCAGCGTCAAAGTTGTCTACGCTATATTTGTTACTGGTATTGTATGCTACCTGCTGGCCGGGTTTCAGGGTTACTTCCTCGTTGCCGGATTTAGTCAGCACCTTACCTGTTACCAGGGAGGTAGTGGTCACGTCTTTGCTGTATGCGTTCACATTGAAGGTGGTACCGAGTACGGTAATATCTGTATGGGCAGTGTGTACGATAAAAGGCTGTCCATCTTTCTTTGCTACATTGAAGTAGCCCTCGCCTTCCAGGTATACTTCCCTTTTATCGCCTTTGAAAGCGAAGGGGAAGCGAAGTTTGGAGGTGGCATTCAGCCATACTTCCGTACCGTCTGAGAGGGCGAGTTTATAATCCATTTTTGGGGGAACGGTCAGTGTATTGAACCCTTCTCCCATTTTTCCATTAGCTGCATATTGTAGTTGTTTGGCGCCGGCGCTCAGCTGTACGTCACCGGCAGTAATTTGCTGACGGGCCTGGTTGTATGGCAACGCTACTGTGCTACCGTTGGCCAGTTGTAATTGCAAACCGGGAACGGTGCCTACCGGATGGGTGGCGGCAGCGATTGGCAGAGGGGTATCTTTTTGCCAGATACCGGAACGCCAGACGGCACTGATGGCAAGGGCTACGAGGACCGTGATGGCAGCGGCCATCAGGAGCGTACGGTTCATGTGAACCTTTCGGCCGGGTACAGTGAGCTGACTTTTAACATTGTTCCAGGCAGCATTTTCATCGATCTGATGCCAGAGGGCTTCTTCGCCGGGAGTGATGTAGCTTTGTTTCAGGGCACGCCACATTAGGGCGATCTCTTCGTGGTTGTCGATAAGACCTGCGACCCAGGCATCGTCTGCTTCGCTGATTGTACCGTTTCGTTTTTCCAACAGGAGCTGGTAAATGTGCTCGTGGTTCTCGATCATCATAAATAATTCCTTGTTAAATAAGACGGTGGCTTCTGCACGTGAATTTCTCTTGCAATCTATTGCATCGAAGTTAGGACCATCTGTTTGATAATTAAGTTAATTACCAGTTAATGATTTGAGATAACAAGTTGTTTTTCTTACGCTTATTATTTTACACTCTATATTATTTTCACAAAAATGAGTAGTATTTTATCAATTTCATGACCTGCGGTCAGGATTTGAATGCGGGGTGTGTTTTTTTTGCCTCCGGCAGGCCTGGAAATCAAAAAAGCCGCTTTTGTCCCTTCGGACAAAAGCGGCTTTTTCTCAGTTATAAAAAAATCAGAATTTAGAATCCGGGCGATTTTCTGGTGCCTTCCCAAAATCATAGTTGGGCTGAGGGCCCATTTTGATTTTCAACACCCCTCCTTTCACCATATCCGCATGACGGATATAACTATTCTTATACGGCTTACCATTCAGCGTAGCACTCTGGATATAGATATTCGTCCCGCTATTGTTCACAGTCTCCACAGTAAAGGTCTTTCCACCGGCTAATTTCAGCACTGCTTTATCAAACAGCGGGCTACCCAGTACATAAATCCCTTTTGCAGGGTTTACAGGGTAGAAACCTAATGAAGACATTACATACCAGGAAGACATGGCACCACAATCCTCGTTACCTGCCAGTCCTTCGGGCGTAGTGGTATAGAATTCATTGACCACCTGTCTTACCTTCTCCGCCGTCTTCCACTGGTAACCGGCATAATTGTAAAGGTAAGTGACGTGATGACTTGGTTCATTTCCATGTGCATACATCCCGATCAGACCAGAAATATCACTACTTGCCTTGTCACCCATATCACCGGAAGCGGTAAACAGGCTATCCAGTTTCTTGGTGAACGGCTCATCGCCACCCAGCAGGGCAATCAGGCCTTCCGGATCCTGTGGTACCAGCCAGGTATATTGCCAGGCATTGCCCTCTGTAAAATCCCCAAATTCATGGATAGAATTGAAAGGATCAAAAGGCGTTTTCCAGCTACCATCATCCATTCTTGGACGCACAAAACGTATGGAAGGATCAAAGTAGTTCTTATAATAAGTTGCCCGTTTAGAGAAATATTCAAAGTCTTCGGTACGACCCAGTTTCTTTGCCATGGCAGCTATACACCAGTCGTCGATCGCGTATTCCATCGCTTTGGACACGGACTCCTTTTCATGTTCGGAAGAGATATAGCCTTTCGCTTTGATATCCTTCATGCCATAATCATCTCTGGTGGCAGAAGTCTTCATGGCTTCAAAAGCTTCGTTTGGATCAAAACCGGTATACCCTTTCAGGTATGCATCTGCAATAAAAGGCACTGCATGGTATCCTACCATACAATCCGTTTCATTGCCCATCAGTGGCCAGATAGGCAGTTTGCCTTGTTGTTTGTAAATAGCCAGCATAGAATTTACAAACCCGCTTACACGATCAGGTTGCAACAGCGTATACATCGGCATGTCTGAACGGTAAATATCCCAGAGCGAAAATACGGTGTAGTTGTTGAAACCCGGGTTCGCATACTCGTGCTTATCAGTACCACGGTATGCACCATTATTGTCATTGAACAATGACGGTGCGATCATGGTATGATATAAGGAAGTATAGAAAATCGTCTTTGCAGAATCATTCCTGGTAGTCAGACTTACTTTTGACAACTCCTTATTCCATTTTTCATTTGCTGCCTTTGTCACGGCTGCAAAATCCCATCCCGGAATTTCAGCATTGATATTCTTTAAGGCATTGTCACTGCTTACAGGAGAAATACCCACCTTCAGCAGCACAGTGGCGGGCGCTTTTTGAAAGGAGATCACACCTTTCACCTCTTTGGCGCTGGCAGCAGTGCCTGTTTGCAGCACATCGGCATTATACACAGTAAAGTCCTTCATTGGCACATTACTTTTGATCGCGAACCACAGGCGTTGGTCTACCGCCCATCCTTTAGAATATCGATAGCCTTCGAGGGTGTATTCATCCTTTTTGGTGATGTAAGTTTCTACGGGACCATCCCAACCGATCCCTTCTTTCAGGTCTACAATAATGTGACCTTCTTCGTTCTGAGGGAAAGTATACTTATGAAAGCCTACTCTTTCAGAGGCGGTGAGTTCCACCTTAATTTTGTAATCTTCCAGCGTTACGGCATAATAACCAGGTTTTGCCGTTTCGTGTGCGTGGGAGTAGTGCGAGCCATAACCGCTGGTGGGATTATCCTGTGTACCACGGTTCGTACGTACCTTGCCGGTATAGGGCATTATGAGTACGTCGCCCAGGTCACCAATACCGGTACCACTCAGGTGAGTCTGCGAAAAACCGATCATGACACTGTCAGAGTAATGATAACCAGAGCACCAATCCCAACCTTTTGTGATATTGGTAGGTCCTACCTGAACCGCACCAAAAGGTACGTTGGCGCCTACAAATACGTGGCCGTGGCCGCCCGATCCGATGTAAGGATCTACATAATCTACTGGTTTGTAAATCTTGGTGCCTGTAACAACTGTCTTTTTTGATTGACCGTTTAATTGAATGCCGGAAGCGAGCAACGCCGCTGCCAGCATTGGGTAATGCATGAGTCCCAATTTCATATCTTGAAATCCTTTAGAACACCCAATATACGGTGCTGGCTGCAAAAAGTAAAGCCCGGTGAAAATGACATTAGTCAGGGTTAATATGTTACAATGAAATGCAGGAAACATTTGATATTCAGCGTTTCTGTTAGTGCTACTTACTATTCCGATAATTTAATATTTAGCTCTAATCCTTGACCATCAAACAATACGGTCCCTGAATTCGGCCATTTTTGCATATTCTGATGGCAAAAGCATGCAAAAAAGACACTTTCTCCGGAAATTCTAAAATATTAACACTATCTTTACTATATTTAAGTCATTATATAATAATATATTTTAACTTGATATTATTTATATTTATAGCGCAGGCCAAATATCCTATGAGATGAAAGCAATTTTACTCATTTTACTTCTTCCTTTTCTAGTGTGTGTAAGCAGTGTAAGTGCTCAAACTACCAATACAGGCATTACCGGTTTACAAGGTATGAACTATCAGGCAGTTTTGAGAAAGACCAGTACCCAGGGCGTAGCAGCGAACCTGACGGTGATGGTCAAGTTCTCTTTTTCTGCTGAATATAATAGTGCCCCTGTATATGAAGAAGTAACTTCATTAGTAAGTTCCCAACAGGGTATTATTTCTACTGTAATTGGTAAAGGGACCGTGATCACCGGATCATGGAGTGCCATTCCATGGAGCAGTGGTTATGTTTGGCTGCAGGCTTATGCAGATATGACCTCATCCGGTAATTATGAAGCGATTGGTAGCCCAGTACAGATGTTTGCCGTACCCTATGCATTGTATGCGGCCAACGGTGGATCCAGTTCCGGCGGAACAGGTACTGGTACTGGCATCAGCTGGAAAGGTACACTGACCACAGCACCGCTGACCGCTGTTACCGGCGACGCTTATTACAACAGTGTTGACAAGAAATCTTATATCTACGATAGTACCGGTATATGGCAGATTATGACCCAGGATGGTACTTCTGTGACCTGGCTGGGCGCTTTCACCACCGAACCTACTGGTCCTGTTTCTAACCAGGCCTACTACGATATGACCCTCAAAAAGTCTTACATCTATGATGGCACTGCGTGGCAGATTATGGCACAGGATGGAGTGGATGGTACAACGCTCGTTTGGCTCGGTACCCTGACTGATACCCCGACGACCGCTTCGCTCAACCAGGCTTATTATAACTCTACAGATAGAAAATCATACATCTACGATGGTACAACCTGGCAGGTGCTCACCGAAGATGGTGTGCAAGGGATAGGTATTTCGTGGCTGGGTTCTTTTGCCACCGCACCCACCTCTCCTACTCTGAACCAGGCTTATTATAATACGACTGATCGTACTTCTTATATCTATGATGGCACGGCCTGGCAGGTACTGGCAGAAGGTGGTACAGGCTGGACGATGAAAACGCTGGATTATGAAACGACTGGGCTGTTAGGTCTCGCGACAACTGCCAGCACAGATACCTTGAAAGCGACTAAAAAGGTTTGGCTCACGACAGGTAATACGGGTACGAATTCGAACACTGATTTTATAGGTACACTTGATACAGCAGCTTTTGCCATCAAAACAAATGGTAATGGTACGCAACAGGAAAGAATACACTTCACCAATACTTCCAGGGTGTTTGTAAATGGTAGTGCGGATACAGCTTCTTCCCAGGGGCAGGCCGTATTCACGGTATTTGGGGGTGGTGCGCCATTGGCATTGAATTCAAGCGAAGCTAGTACAGAACACGCGATCAATGGTTATAACTCTAACAGTACTGCTGCGATCTATGGCCGTAACTATAGTAATGGTTATGGTATACAGGGGGTCTCCTCTGCAGGTGCCGGTGTATATGGCTGGTCAAACAGTAAGGGTTCCTTGCCCATAAAAGGTGAAAATTATTCCAGTACAGGGGGGTATGGGATCTTTGGTTCCACGCGATCTCCCTTTATATATACATCCAGCGGAGCGTATGGTGCAGGTATGATTGGTTGGGCACAGAGTACCACGGGAATAGGTTTGCTGGGGATAGGTAACAACATTGATTATACGAATACTTCATTATTACAGGGTCCTACATCTGGTGCAGGTGTATTGGGTAACGGTATTAACTACGGTGTGGTAGGTATTGGTGGTATTTCTAATACTACTGCAGGTGTGGGTGTAGCTGGTGGAGGTAACAATATGTCAGTCGTTGCGCCAGCTTCAGGTGGTACAGGAGTATCTGGGGTGGGTTATATTGGTGTGAGTGGTTATGGAAAGAGTTCTACCAATTCCGGTGGTGATGCCGGTCGCTGGGGTGGGTATTTCGAAAGCCGCTATGGCAGTGCAGTGATCGGGAATATTTATTTAGCCGGTCAGGCCACTGCCGGCACATTTGTAGGGTATGCCACCACAGGTAGTAAATCTACCATTATCAAGGACGAAACTGGTAAGCCACGGTTACTGTATTGTACAGAAGCGCCCGAAATTCTGTTCCAGGACTATGGTGCTGGTGAACTGAAAGATGGTAAAGCGCATATTGATCTTGACAAACTGCTTACGCAACATATTCGTGTAGATGAGAAACATCCGCTAAAAGTATTTATCCAGCTGGAAGGTGATTGTAACGGTGTGTTTGTGACCAATAAAACACCTAATGGTTTTGATGTAAAAGAATTACAAAACGGGAAATCAAATGTGGCGTTCACCTGGCAGATTGTAGCCAGCAGGGCAGATGAAGTGATTGCGACAGGTGCTACACTGAACTACTCCGATCAGCGTTTTGCAGTAGGCCCGGGTCCGATGCTGTCTACAGAAGAAGTGAGACCAGTGATTGATTCTACAGCAGGTGAAGCTAAAAAAGCGGCATTAAAAACAGAAGAAGAACTTATCGTAAATAAAGCATTTTCTAACCTCCAATTTGCGAGTGCGAAAGCAGATATTGCTAAACGTTCATTGTCATCAATGGACAACCTGGCCACCCTGCTGAAAACTCATCCTGAATGGTACGTAACATTGAGCGGCCATACAGATAATGAAGGTACCCCGGCATTTAATCAAACCCTTTCAGAAAAAAGAAGCGAAGCGGTAAAGACCTACCTGACCTCAAAAGGAGTGAGTGCAGATCATATCACGACTATCGGTTACGGACAAACTAAACCCCTTAGCACAGAAAATACCCAGGTTGCCAAAGAAAAGAACCGACGCGTAGAGATCGCAATTTATTCAGAAAGACCTTAAAATGATAAATCTGAGAAAAACCATATTTACAGGACTGCTGGTTGCTGCCATGATGATGGTTGCAGGCTTGTCGTATGGGCAGACTGATACTACAGAAAGGTACACGGCCAAGCAGTATACCATTGGTACTGCCGGAACATACCTTCTGGTTCAGGGTATGTTTTATATCGCCTACAATATTGGTGAACCCATCATATTTGCAGATAGTAGTCTGAACTATGCCCTTTGGTTTGGCTTTGAGCAGCCTTTGGGAGATACTATTGCTTATAAGAAAGATGATATGACGGTATACCCCAATCCCGCATATGCCAGCACAGCGACGGTGAAGTATGTGATGAGTGATGGTAGCGGGAGTTCCGGGATCACCAAGATCGATATCAGGATAGTGAACCTGTCGGGGCAACTGATGTTTACGGATTCGCAGACGGTAGACGTTGGTGAAAGTATATTTCAATACCAGTTTGACGTAGATAAATACAATCCAGGGGTATATGTGATCACGCTGTTTATGGATACTGGTATTAAAGCCAGCCGAAAATTTGTACGGGTGAGAATATAGGGAATATGCCTTATCTTAAAGGTATGAAAAAGATAATTCCACTCTGCCTGCTAGCAATTGTTATGATGACCCATATACAAGCCATTGCCCAACAAAAAAGCCCGATACTGAACCATATTGCCGTATATGTATACGATCTTGAAAAAACCACTGCATTCTATAGGGATGTACTACAGATCGATACAATTCCAGAACCTTTTCATGATGGCAAACATTCCTGGTTTAGGATTGGCGAGCATAGCCAGATGCACCTGATCAGGGGGGCGGCAGCTGTGACGACGCATGATAAGAATGGGCATTTGTGTTTTAGCGTGCCTTCGATGGCAACGTTTATTGATAGACTACATGCGAATAAGGTGCCGTTTGAGAGTTGGCAGGGGGTGAAGGATGTGGCGAATAAGAGAGTGGATGGGGTGCAGCAGGTTTATTTTAAAGATCCGGAGGGGAACTGGATTGAGGTGAATGACGATAAGTATTGAGGGATGGATGTGAGATGGAGATTGAAAATGATGCATGAGGCTTCTGATGGATTTAGTTGGATGGAGATGGAGTTCGGCAATGAGACATGAGGCATCTGATGGATTCAGTTGGATGTGAGATGGAGATTCAGCAATGAGGCATGAACATCTGATGGATTTAGTTGGATGTGAGATGGAGATTCAGCAATGAGGCATGAACATCTGATGGATTTAGTTGGATGTGAGATGGAGATTCAGCAATGAGGCATGAACATCTGATGGATTTAGTTGGATGGAGATTTAGCATGAGGCATGAATCGGATGGATTGATGCCCCATGACAGGTATAGTTTAAGCCTGTGAAGGCAGGTTGAATGGATTGATGCCAGCACCATTTGCCTGGTTAGGATCATTGGTTTTATTTGCGCTTTCTTCCAGCACTGCACGTGTCTTAGGCAAACAATAAGGATGATTGTCCCTTAAAAAAACCAGCATCTTTTCCCTGACATCACAACGGAGATCAAAAGCCTTCCCTGAACTGTTAGCACTCACCAGGAAGCGGACCTCCACCACACGTTCTCTAATATCAGTCACCTGTACAGCTTTCACTCTTCTATCCCACAGCGGATGGGTTTTGAGTATGCGATCCAATTCCTCGCGCATGGCGTCGAAAGGCGCAGTATGATCCAGGTATAAAAACGCTGTACCCAAAATAGCAGAGCCGGTACGGGTCCAGTTCTGAAACGGCTTTTCAATAAAATAATTGATAGGCAGGATTAATTTACGCTGGTCCCAGATACCGAGTACCACATAGGTAAGGGTGATCTCTTCTACCCTGCCCCATTCACCTTCTACGACGAGCACATCGTCTATACGGATAGGTTGGGTAAAGGCGATCTGCATACCGGCGAGAAAATTGGACAGTGACCGCTGAGCGGCAAAACCGATAATAATACCACTGACACCCACACCGGTCAGTAAGCCGGCACCGATCTTGCGGAGACTATCAAAACTGAGTAGAACGGCGCAGAGAGTGAGAACCAGTATTGTGCTGACAGCGAACTTACGCACGAACTGTAACTGGGTCCTCAATTTACGTTCCCTGAGGTTATCTTCCTTGCTCAGGTCGTAGGAGTGGTACATATAGTCTTCAAAGACCTTAACAAGGCCTGCGAGGGCAAAGCCAAAGGATAGGATAAGGCCAATTTCAGCGGTTTTAGAGAGAATATTCATAGGCTTCCGGGAAAGTTCCATGAATGGAAGCACTATATTGAAAACCAATAATGGAAGTAGATAATTGACAGCCAGGCCCAGGTGCTTCAATATGGATCTGATCAGGGAATAACTGGTATTATTCTTCGTAGTAAGACGTAGAATAAATGCTATTAAGTATTTGATTATCAATCCAGTAATAAGTGCCGAGGCCCCTAGCAAAATATTCCATAAAAATGGCGGCATGTTTAGGTTCTTCTGTAAATCTTCAAGCATGGTCACGTATTTTGTAATGAAAAGCCTAATTTCCCGCAAAGAACATACCGGGATGGGCAGTATTTGGCGCTTATTATTTGTATCGCACCTTAGGTGGCCGTTTTTTGTTATCTTTAGTTAATATTTAATGATTTTAAACAGTACACGCTTTGTATTTTGATGAATTTGACCTGGATGACAGGGTACTAGACGGGATTGACGCAATGGGTTATACCACAGCAACGCCTGTACAGGAAAAAGTTATCCCCCCCATTATTGCTGGTAAGGATATTCTGGCCTGTGCACAAACAGGCACGGGTAAAACTGCCGCTTTCCTGCTTCCCATTATTCACCGGCTCCTTACCGAGCATCACGATAACCATAAGATCAATTCCCTGATCATTGTTCCTACACGTGAACTGGCGGTGCAGATTGCACAGACGCTGGAAGGGATGTCTTATTTTACCAATATCAGCTCCATTGCTGTATATGGAGGTAGTAATGGCGCCTTGTTCTCTGCCGAAAAGAAAGCATTGACCTCTGGGGTGGATATGGTGATCTGTACGCCTGGGCGTATGATCGCGCACCTGAACATGGGGTATGTGAAACTGGACGCGGTGAAATACCTGGTATTAGACGAAGCCGACCGTATGCTGGATATGGGTTTTAATGATGATATCATTAAAATCACGTCCTTCTTGCCAAAGGTGAGACAAAACCTGCTATTTTCTGCGACCATGCCGGAAAAGATCCGGAAACTGGCAATGAAGATCCTGCATCAGCCGGAGGAGATCAATATTGCGATTTCCAAGCCACCGGAGAAGATCGTACAGGAGGCTTTTGTGGTATATGATGAACAAAAACCCGCTTTGATAAAGGCTTTGCTGAAGGCGAAGGAATTTGATAATATAATTATCTTCTGTTCCCGCAAGCAGAATGTGAAGCAACTCACTAATGAGTTGCAGAAGGCAAAGTTTACAGTGGAGCAGATACATTCTGACCTCGAGCAGGATCAGAGAGAGCAGGTGCTAATGGATTTTAAGAGTAAGAAACTGAAAATCCTTGTAGCGACAGATATATTGAGCAGAGGGATTGATATTGAGGATATCAATCTTGTGATCAATTATGATGTGCCCAATGATGCGGAGGATTATATCCATAGGATTGGACGTACGGCCAGAGCTGCCACAGAGGGCACGGCTTATACAATCGTGAGTGAAAAGGAGCAGCGGAAGTTTGCACGAATTGAAGAAGTATTGGGAAAATCGGTGACGAAAACCCCGGTGCCCGAGGAATTAGGCCCCGTGCCGGAATATACCGCCAAACCAGGTAGTGGAGGAAAGAAGCGGCCTGGCGGGTATAAATTCAGGAATAATAAGAGTAATTATAGTAATAAGAAATAAGCATTCGGCTTAAAATATATTAGAAGACCCTGGTCATACGACCAGGGTCTTCTTTTTTTCCATTTTTTGGAAAATCTTCTAGAAAAGAGACCATTTATAGCCCATGCCAATTTCAAAACCAGCCGTGGTGGCTGATTTGGCACGTCAAATATTTCTGGCCTCTAATTGGTTTCTACTATATCAAACGACAACGAAATGGCAACAAAAACAGACAGCAAAATATACGTCGTAGATGATGATCCATTTTATCTGGCTACTTACGATAAACACCTGAGAGCTCAGGGCTACAATAATATCTCCTGCTTCCTTTCAGGCAAAGACTTCCTGGAACAGCTGACGGATGAGCCGGATATCGTAATACTGGATCATGACCTGGGCGATATGACTGGTCTGGATGTACTGAAAGAGATCAAACGCTTTAACACAAACATCTTTGTCATTTTTGCCAGTGCAAGACAGCAGACAGACATTGCGACTGCCTCACTCAAGAACGGTGCATTTGACTACATTATAAAGGATGACAACGTGCTGGAGCATATCACATCAACACTCAGCAAGCTGTTCGTTGTACAGGACTACCTGAAGAAGAAAAAACGCAATAACCGCTTCTTCTTTTTCTTTAGCCTGATCGTCGCCACACTAATGATTGTAAGCTTTCTGCACGATATGTTAAGACATTAAGCCAATGTTTTATTTAACTACCTAACCTACGATTGCTTACACCTTAGTCCTTTTATCCCTATACCTGTTAAAACGCATTTTTAAATTATGCAACCCATGAAAAAGATAATAGCAGTTCATTTATCAAACGACAGGAGTGGAAACACATTGATCTTCCGTGAATCGCTGGAAACCTTAGCGGAGAAGGGCATGGACATCCATTTAATTACGAACGGCAACACGCATACACCAGGATACCTGACCGATTTATCGCACATACAGTATCACTACATAAATTATATAGAACGGGGTAACAAAACGCGTTTATTCTTCAGCTTCCTGCTGGCGCAGATGAGTATTTTTTTCAAGGTACTTTGGTTAAGTAAAAAAGGCGATAAGGTATACATTAATACTTTACAACCTTTTGGGGCGGCTTGGGCCAGCAGGCTGAAGGGAGCGCAAATCACCTATCACATTCACGAAACGGCGATACAGCCTGTAGCATTCAGGAAACCGATGCTGAAAAGTGCACAGTTACTCGCACACCAGATCGTATATGCTTCCCGGTTTGTACAGTCACAATTTGAGTTCAGGAAAGCAGAAAAGAGAGTAATTCACAGCTGTCTGCCCAGTTCATTTGTACAGGAAGCGGTATTACATGCAAATCATGGTGCCCGCAAGACCATCCTGATGGTGGCTAAACTGGAAGAAGAGAGCGGTGTGCAAGAACTGATAGAACTGGCTAAGGCCATGCCGAAAACAAGGTTTGAACTGGTTATCAAAGCAACATATAAAGAAATTGCAGATCATTTTAAAGGTATGACCGTACCGAACAATATCATGATCTACGATACACAGCTGGATATGCACCCATTCTATCAACGTGCGGCTGTAGTACTGAACCTGTCTCATGCGGGACATTTCCAGGAGACATTTGATATCAGTATTCTGCAGGCAATGAGTTATGGCCGTCCGGTGATTGTACCGCTGGCAGGTGGTGCGAACGAACTGGTAGCGCATGGTTGGAATGGTTACCGCATCAGCGGACATTATGTAGAGCAGGTACGCAAGCATGTTGAACAGCTATTGCATAATAAACCGTTATACGCAGATATGAGTTGTGCGGCGCAGCTGGTGGCTAGCCAGTTCAAGCCTACACACTTCAAGCAGCAGCTAGAGGATGTATTTATGGAAGGGACCTGCTATACACCCACAAAGAAACAGGAGGTAGCTGAGGTACTGCTTTATCCTGCGGCTTTGCAGGAATACCTTAACACAGCGTTGAATTAAAGAGTTTTTGTTGCGTGTATCAGTACCGGGGCCCCGGGTGAAGTTTGAGGGGGACCTGGAAAGGAAACGGGGCCCACGGATACTGGATTACACTAAAGATATTTTGTTTGAGTATGTGGAACTTCACATCCCGGCCCTGGTGGTATAGAAAAAGACGGATGATTATAGGATGGGGCCAGGAGATGGAAGTTGGGATTGAAAGAGATTTACTTTAGTTTTTTATAATTTTTTAGTGGAACAGAGAACAAAGGATTTAGAGGGTAATTTTTGAGTTTTTGCTTAATGAGGGAGTGGAATGGCAGTGAGGGAGGGTTGAGAAGGAATGGAGGTGAAGAGGGTTTGTGGAGTGAGGATGGATGGAGAGAGATGGAGGAAAGTGAAGAGGGGTTGTGGGTGAGGATGGATGGAGAGAGATGGAGGAAAGTGAAGAGAGTTTGTGGAGTGAGGATGGATGGAGAGAGATGGAGGAAGGTGAAGAGAGTTTGTGAGTGAAGATGGATGGAGAGAGATGGAGGAAAGTGAAGAGGGTTTGTGGAGTGAGGATGGAACGTGAAAGAGATGGAGGAAGGTGAAGAGAGTTTGTGGAGTGAGGATGGATTGACAGAGAT
>NZ_MTKN01000018.1:0-28133 GCF_001975825.1 [Flexibacter] sp. ATCC 35208 | reverse complement strand
GATTGACAGAGATGGAGGAAAGTGAAGAAGGTTTGTGGAGTGAGGATGGAACGTGACAGAGATGGAGGAAGGTGAAGAGAGTTTGTGGGTGAAGATGGAACGTGAAAGAGATAATGCCAGTGCATTTGAATCAGTGAACAATGAAGCGTGCAGATCGAACAAGTGTGGAGGATCATAACCTATGCTAACAAACGAGCTTGTCATTTTTAGAAGCTTATAGAAACTAGTGAACTTATGTGAGAGTGCGTCATCCCGGCCCCTGTGCAAATGAAGAAGGAGGAACAAGAAAAGGGGCCAGGGAATGATTCAAAAGAAATTCAAAAAAATATAGACGAATTTAAAAATTAAAAAGGATCAAAGGGATTGGATTAAAGATTCAAGGCATTGAAGGGATTGAAAGAATTCAAGGAGTTTCAAGGGAATTCAGGAGGTTGACTGAATTCAAGGAGTTTCAAGGATAATAAAAGAAATTAAAGAACCTAAGACAACAAACTAATTATCGTGCTTTTTTCATAACCGATTCATCCAGGCCCCACGTGACTTAGATTATGTACGACGGAGTGGGGCCACGGATGGGTCAATTTCAGACCAACATTAGAGAACATTATAAGCAATTAAAGAACTTTCTAAGCAATTAGTGAACTTTATAACCAATTAGAAAACATTCTAACTAGTTAAAGAACTTTATAGAAAATCAAAAAATATATAGCCAATTTCATCCCACCAATACCATATCAGCATAGTCTTTTTTATACAATCAAAATAAAAATGACTATTCTGATCCCTAACTGAATCGATCATGATTGGAAAATTTCCTAATTTAACGGAAAATTCCATGAATGCTCGATTTTAAGATTTTTATAGTTGAAGACGACAAATGGTATGGTAACCTGTTACAACACTACCTCAGTCAAAACCCCGATTACGAAGTAACCCTAATCGGCTCAGGTAAGGAATGCCTGGCTCAGTTGCACCGAAAACCTGATCTGATCACGATCGACTTTGGCCTTCCCGACATGAACGGTGAAGAGCTATACCGTAAGATAAAGCAGGCTCAACCAAACGTTCCTGTCATCATCATCAGCGCCCAGGAAAAGATCACGACAGCTGTAGACCTCCTGAAAATGGGTGCCGAAGATTATCTCGTCAAAGATGAAAACACCCAGCAGTTACTCTGGAAAGCCATCATCCGCCTTCGGGAAAATCAATCCTTAAAAAATGAGATCACACAGTTAAAAGCGGAATTAAAAACCCGGTACGACTACTCCACCTCCATCGTAGGAAAAAGTCCTGCCCTACAGGCTGTATTCCGCCTGATCGATAAGGCCGCGGGCTCTATGATCAACGTATCCATCACCGGCGAAACCGGTACGGGTAAAGAACTGGTCGCCAAAGCTGTCCATTACAATTCTGCCCGCAGCGGACAACCGTATGTAGCAGTGAACATGGCCGCTATTCCCAGGGAATTGGTAGAAAGTGAATTGTTCGGTTACGAGAAAGGAGCTTTTACAGGGGCACAGAACCGTAAAACCGGCCGTTTTGAAGAAGCTAATGGCGGTACCCTATTCCTGGACGAAATCGGGGAAATGGACCTGAATATCCAAAGTAAACTCCTCAGAGTACTCCAGGAAAAAGAACTGATCCGCCTGGGAGGCAACAGTAAAATCAAACTGGACTTCCGCCTCGTCGTGGCTACCCACAAGAACCTGGCTGATGAAGTAAAGAAAGGGAACTTCAGGGAAGACCTTTACTATCGTATCGTAGGTCTGCCCATCGCACTTCCACCCCTTAGGGACAGAAAAGACGACCTTTTACTGCTTACACAGTTCTTCCTTTCTAATTACTGTAAGGACAATAGAATTCCGGAAATCAAGGTTTCCCCTGCTTCCCGGGAAAAACTCCTCACCTACAATTACCCTGGTAATATCCGTGAATTGAAATCAGTGATAGAACTCGCCGCCGTAATGTCTGAAAACAACATTATTGAGCCGGATGACATTACCTTCCTCTCCGGCAATAACCATGATGTGGATACAGTACTGAATACAGAATTAACGCTCAGAGAGTATACCAGACTGATTATCCGGAACTATCTGAAACGGTACAACGATAATGTACTGTTGGTAGCAGAGAAACTGGATATTGGTAAATCTACTATTTACAAAATGTTACAGACCGGCGAGATTGAAGGCGCCTGAGTTTAACAACCTACAATCAATATGCGCGCTAATCATGCACTATATTCATATAACTATCTGTACAAAATATCTGACAACCAAGCGTTCATCGATAAGATGATCTCCCTTTTCATCAATTCAGTGACAGAATATACGGGGGACCTGCAACAGTTGCAGGTTACAAAGGTATTGCATGACCTGAAAAGGACTGTACATAAGTTAAAGCCCAGTGTACTGAGTATGGAGGTAGCGGGGGCTAAAGAAATTATTTTAAAACTGGAAGAAGCGGGAAAATGGAATGAGGAAGTAGAAAGGTTGGTAGAACAGCTGAAAGTAATCTTTCAGCAGATAAAACCAATGATGGAAGAAGATCTTATTCAACTAAATAAGTAATCTTTTTCATCTAAAGATGTAATCATTTTTCAACTAAATAAGTAACCTTATTCGCTAACGATGATGTAACCTTTATCATCTGAATAAGTAATCTTTTTCATCTAAATAAGTACCCTTACTCAACTAAACATGTAAAAAGGCTAAAGATAAATATAAAATAAGGCGTCCTCCCACATGAGAGGACGCCAGGCAAAAAATAGACTAAATAAGAAGCCTGATCAATATTATTTGGTAGCATCTCTCAGCTCTTTGATTTTATCATGAGAGCGTCTTAAAATCTGCTGTTGCTCTGTCACCATTTCTCTCAGGTAAGCTGGCAACTCTTCCTCTTCCAATGCACTACTATAAGCTCTCTGGGCTGCATCTTCTCCTCTCTCACAATTCGCCAGTACTGTATGACGGTCATGACCGGTAAATACAGCCTTGATATCCATCCATGCGCGGTAAATCTTACCACTGGTAGTTGTGGAAGTTTCCATATCACCACCTAATGCATTTACTTCTGTTCCTAAAGCCAGTCTGATTTCATGACTCTCGCTGATCATGGAGGAGAACAATGCTTTCAAGTCATTATCTTCCTGTTTCAGTTCTTGTAACGCTTTTTCATAACCGTCAATTCGGTCATTGTTGATTTGTACCAGATCATTCAGGATCTCTATGGTTTCCAATGTAGCTTGCATAAAATACTTTTTTATTGGTTAACAGATATGACCGTTACTGGTCGTTCTATTTTCTACTACCAATAGAAAAACTATGCCATGATGCGGAAATTGCTATAAATAAGGGTTTGAGGGTCAGGCCATAAAAGCCGGGGGCAACAAGGGCAGGAAGCTAATCATCAGTTTGGGTAAATAAGCCGACGTGCTCAGGAATTCGATCAGGCAGATTTATTTAATCATCTATAGAAATTCATGATCAATTGATGATCAGTCCGTGTTCAATCCGGTATCGATTTCTGAATTATTCCGGATATGTTTCCGGATTTTAACAAATAGCATTTTATGTCTTCAATCATTCCTGAAATGCCAATCAAACAGAACACTAATTACTGATTTGCTACCGGCTGCTTCACCGCCTGTCTCGCTAATAACTTCCACTGACTCCCCTCCTTCGCCCACACCAACAATACATGCAAATGTACATTGCCGGGCTTGCCATTATCATTTGTAGCGGCCGCCAGATTATGCCTTACTATCGCGGTATTCCCACTGATCACAATCGTCTGATCACTCAGATCAATCGATAAAAAGTCTGAATGCCCACTTACAATATTATCTACAAACGTAGCCTTGTCCTCTATCTTCCCACCAGAATGTCCGTAAGTCAACTTTGCATCAGCCAGTTTCTCTAACGTGGCTTTGTCCGCGTCTACCATCGCTTTCCGCAATGACTCTACCTGCGCGGCTACCGCTTTTTCCTCTTTAGATTGGGCAAATGAAATCATGGTCATACTACAAAAAATAATCAGGAAACAATACAATTTAGTTTTCATAAAACGTCGTTATGGTTATGTGATATAATGTACTACTTTCTTACGGCAAATGCTACACGATAAAACTCATACCCTTTTTCTGTCCTTGCCGGCATATATTGACGACGGTATTCTACCGCACTATTATCTTCCAGTAATTCCAGTTCAAACTGTTGCAAATATTTTCGTAAATTACCTGGTTTCCAGCCAAATGTCCATTTTTCTTCCAGCCGTGCTACATCATTGAGCAACTTCTCTCCCCCATAATAGACATGGGGTTCCCGCAATACTTTTTCATCTACATAAGTAAAGATTACGAAGGAGCCTTCAGGGAACTTTTCTATAAACCGGAATGTAGCAGCAATAGCTTCTTCCTGCAGGTAATTCGTCACGCCCTCCCAGATAAATACCGTTGGCAGTGAAGCGTTGAGTGACAGGTCATCCAATCCTTTTTCATTGAAATCGAGCTGCAGGTATTGTACATGTGGGGTCAAGCTCCCTAACTTCTCTTTTTTCACAGCCGATGTATTGGGATGGTCTATTTCTATCACGGGCAGGAGGCGCAGAAAATCAAGGCGCAATGCCCTCGTATCGAACCCGGCACCCAATATGACCACTTGCTGTATACCCTGGTTCACAGCTTGTTGCACAAGTTCATCGATATACCTGGTTCGGGCTATGCCAGAGGAATAAGCACCGGGGATCCTTTTCTGGATAATACGCTGGATCATGCGGCGGATAGGAGGAATAACAGATAAACGGGTGGCTATCTGAAACCCACGGTCAAGGAAGTTGATGGCATAAGGGTCGTAGACCAGTTTATCATGTGGTCGCTGGGTTTCAAGCGCCCGGAATAAAGCCATATACTGGGCGGTCCGACTGGCGGAGAGTTCTTTCATAACGGCGTAGAATGTTGTGCTTTGATCTAAAGATATAAAAAAACGCAGAAAGGGTTACATACCGTAACCCTTTCTGCGTAATAATACTTTTAAAAGTCAGCTTAGTGAAGCAAGCGCTTCTTACACTTTTAAGTTCAATTAATTCAGCACATGCTCCGCTTCCACAAATGCTTCGAAGGCCTCAAGCGTCCACGCCTGATAATCTTCTAAGCCTATACCTAATCGCTCATCGCGCTGTATTTCCTTATCATCCCTGGAATCCCAATAACCATTTGCGAGTGATTGAACATTATCAGTCGTTTCCACTGACACTTCATTATACTCTTCGGGATAGCTTCTGTAGTTTCCCATGGCCAGCTCCTGAATGGAATGCTTTACACCTTCTTTGTTATTCTTAGACATGGTATCTGTTTTTGGTTCACAGAATAAAAAACAACAACCATTCCGCTATGCCAAATTCCAGTGCATCTTAAGATAATTTTAACTTATTTTTTAGATTTCCTTTCATCTACTACTCCATTAAATGTAATAGGCTGGCGGTTGTTGCCAATCACCTGCAGTGAAGAATATCCTGCTGAAGAGACATTGAGTATCAGTTGACTGGCTTCCTGTGTATCCTTTGGTTTGATCACAATCGTCCATCCTCCTTTTTTCTTTTCTGTGACCTTATAATCAAATTTAGTAGAGGTAAATTGTATGCCTCCTTTGGAAGGATCCATCGGTGCTGTATACGCACGGCCAAAATACGGCAGATAACTGATTACAGAGTCTTTGGTGACTGTCAGGTCATACTGACCATTCAGCTGCCTGTCCGGCGAAGGGCCGGCAGGTATTGAAGACTGAGCAGTAAATACATATGACTGGTTATGAATCAGATTTGTGATGGCCGCTTTCTTATCGTCGCTTTTGGATTGTGCTGAAGTGAGGCTGGGCAGGGATATAGCCATGGACACAAGGCCGGCTATTACGATATTTTTCATAAAATGATATTTATTTAGGTAGCTGCGAATATCATTCCATAAAATGAAGTGTGAGTAGAAATCCTACTATCACATTTTCGTGTTATAACATATTAACTTTTCATCCCCGACCTTTGTAGTCACTACCGAGGGACGATCACTAACTAATAAAGACTCACACTTGCGAAATGTTTTGGCTCGACTTACCAACTTATGGGAGAAGCTAGTGGGAGACCCTGCAGCGTTTTCGCTGGAGAACCGTGCTTTCAACTCCATCAGTGTCATTACCCTGGCACTCTTAACTGTATTATTGCCATTCAATATGTGGCTGGGACTGACTGCGGTATGGATCATCGTGCTGGTGTTACTGATCTTACAGGTTTTCTTCTTCTGGTTGTCCAGGTTTAAGGGGATTTACAACGTGAGCATGCTGGCCTATGTGATTGTCAGTTATATCACATTGACGGCCACTTATTACCTGAACTCCGGCAGTCATGGCCCCGTTCTCCTGTTGTTTTTCCTCACATTTAACCTGCTGATTGCATTCAGCCCACGTAATCGACACTGGATCTGGGCTTCCCTGCATTTGCTCCTACCAATTACCCTGCTCACCATGGAATACCTGCACCCCAGCTGGATTGCAGATAGTTATCAGAGTGCGCAAAACAGGTATATTGACCTCGCTTCCAGCTACTTTGTGACCCTAACCTGCACCTTCCTGATCACTAATTACCTGCGGAATAATTATAACAGGGAGAAAAAGAAGGCGGAAGACAGGGCGGATAAAATCGATATTCAGAATGCCAACCTGGAACAACTGAACCAGAAAAAGGATAAACTCTTCTCTATCATCGCACATGACCTGCAAAGTCCATTAAATTCGATTATTACGACCCTGCACCTCATTGCAGAATACGAATTGTCAGAAGAGGAACGTAAAATGCTGGGCGATGAACTGCTGACCATGACCAAGAATACCTCCAATATGCTGACGAACCTGCTTACATGGAGTAAGATGCAGATGGATGGTCGTGGGGTACGGTTATCACCGGTACATGTATACGAAGTTGTGCAACGGGTATTAGGTATTCAACAGATACTTGCAGATAAAAAATCAGTGACGCTGACTTCCAAAATTGATCCTGCTGTGTATGTAACGGCAGATCATAATATGCTGGAGCTCATCATCAGGAACCTGGTGAATAATGCGATTAAGTTTACTCCTAATAACGGACAGGTGACGATCAGCCTGTTGGTAAAAGATGGTATTTGCCAGCTGATGGTGACGGATAATGGTATTGGTATTGAAAGTTCTCATAAGGAAGAAATCTTTTCCTTGAAGACGCAATCTACTTTCGGAACGAATAATGAAAAAGGGATTGGGCTTGGATTGGTACTTTGCAAAGAGCTGCAATCTTTACAGCATGGGGAGCTTTGGTTTGAAAGTGTACCGGGGAAAGGAACGACTTTTTATGCGACGATACCGGTGGCGGATCCTGCTGCGGATGGGAGGATATCGGCGTAAGGGGAAGCGGAGCTACTACCCCGCTGTCCCTCTCTAAAAATCACTTATCCCACCAGAGTACATCCGCCAGCGAACTCACTGCCGGCACATTCGCTGCATTCCTACTGGTTTCAGATGCAGGATAACTTACCCTTCTGATAAAGGTGGTTAAGAGCGCATTCGCCGGTAAATTGAAATTCTTATATTGATAATCATATCTCCGTGCATCTGTCCAGCATTCAGGCTGCAGGAACATTGCCACGTATTTCTCTTTAAACAACAGCTCCTTTGAATAAGCAGGTAATTGAGACAGGTAGTTCGCCTTGTCTGTAACAGACACGCCTACCTTATCCATATTTGCACCTATGCCATCCAGGTATGCCTGATAAGACTTTGTAGCATCGGTATTAAAATAGGCTTCTGCTGCAATAAACCGGGCCTCTGCATACGTAAGCAATAGTAATGGCGCACCTGATTTAGAATAGTACCCATTTACTGACAGGTAGCACTGCCCTTTGTCCGTACCGGAGCCTACACGCCCCGCACCATTAACAGTCCCCCTGTAATCACCATATTTAGTCGTATCTGTGATCAATGGCAAACGAGGATCGAATATCCCATATGTACTGCCATTCAGGGCATTGATAAAAGTCGCACTCAGCCAGCCGTCGAGATTGCCACTGGCATTATTGACGGCTACGCCGTTCCATAGACTCAGACTTTCAAACCGGGTGATGGCGGCATCATCGCTATTGCTGGTATAGCCACTATCCAGTGCTGATAGGATGGCTGCAGGATCGTAATCCGCTTGTTTGCTCAGGCGGTTTAGTAACCGCGCTTTGAGTGTATAGGCTGTTTTGATCCAACCTGCTACCGAGCCACTATGTACCAGATCGTTTTCTGCATCGAGGGTAATAAGCGGATCTGCCTGTTTGAGGGAAGCAATTCCTTTTTCTATCAATAATAAACAACTGTCATAAATCGCCGCTCCTTTATCGTAAGCGGGTGTGAGATAAGTAGCGCCCTGCCATGCCTGCGAGTAAGGAGCGTCTCCCCAAAGATCTATGAGCATACTCATGTTGTAAGCTTCGAGGATCTGGCCTACACCCATATGCTGATAAGCGTTCTTCTCTACAGCCAGTACTTCCATCTGGCGTATATCCTCTATCGTAAGGTAGATGTTTTTCCAGGTGGTGCTGGCATCAATGTCATCATACACATCTGTACTACTGCTGGCATTGGGTGAGGCCAGCTGTTGTACGTAATAAGAAGTGATATTGCCTACATTGAATACGTTTACACCTGTCTGGTAAGTAACTTCTGATAATAACCCATTGATAGGCGGGTTGGTAGTTTGATTCGGGTTCGTCTGGTTCACATCCAGGTAGCCTTTGGAACAACCTGCTATGGCGGCCAGTAAGATTATATATATTCGTTTCATGACTTTAGAATTGAAGGTTTACACTGAACAGGAAACTACGGGTAGCAGGATAAGTAAACCCTGCAAAGCTATCGGCACCATTACTGCTGGCAGAGGCGGAGCTGGTTTCAGGATCGAAACCCGTATACTTTGTATGCAACCAGAGGTTATTCCCTGTGAATGACACAGTCGCTCCCGAAATGGTATGGGTAGGTTTTAGCCAGCCAGCAGGCAATGTGTACGATAACCCTGCTGATCGTAACCGTATCCACGAAGCATTTTCAATAAACTTTTCACTTGCCCCACGATAGTAATTACGATAATAACCTGCCCCATATTCTACCCCATCAGGCCCCGTACTCTGACCTAAATAAACGGCTTTTGCATTCTGTGTTCCATCTGCCAGCACACCATCAAATACAATCGTCTGGTTCCTGTTCTCCGTTATCTTTGATTCCCCAAAGGCAGCGAGGAAGTTGGATAGCTGGTTGTATTTATAGGCTCCCTGACGAACATCCAGTAACAACGAAAATGTAAAATTCTTATACCTGAAAGTCTGTAGTGTGCTCCCCATCCATTTTGGCAAAGTACTACCCAGATACCGCTGATTAGTGACATCATCCAACACAGGGAAACCATTCGCACCAATGAGCAATGGCAGGTCTTTACGCAGGGTCACACCATCATCATCGTCTTTAGCATAATACCGTTTGTAACTACGGCCATACAGCGCACCATAAGCCATACCGGGTACCAGCTTGCTGGTAACAGTTGAACTGAGGTAGCCATACTGACTGGAAATCACGATCTCTTTCAATTCTGCGCCCTGCTGCTCATTCAGTTTAATCACCCTGTTCCTATTCGTAGAAAAATTGATCTTAACATCCCAGCTAAAGTCTTTCGTACGTACCGGCATCGCTGTTACAGTCACTTCCAAACCCTTGTTATTGATTTCACCCGCATTGACATAAGCCTGATCATAACCGGTAGCATTTGATACATACACCGGCACCAACAGGTCTTTGCTCTTTTGCTGATAAGCATTTACTTCCAATCCCAGGCGATTATCGAGAAAACGCAGTTCTGTAGCGATTTCACTGGTATTCGTAAATTCCGGACGAAGGTTCGCATTGCCCAAGGTTCTGCTTTGATAAAAAGGTACAGTGGTCCCAATCGGATCACCCGTTTCAAAACCATTCGTAATCGCGTATGCATCACCATCTTTGCCTATCTGTGCATAGGAGATTTTCAGTTTTCCATAACTCCACCAATCTGGTAATTTGAACATATCAGAGAAGATATAGCTAAGACTGGCACTGGGATAAAAGTAACTTCGGTTCTCGCGGGACAAGGTCGATGTCAGGTCATTACGACCGGTGAGTTCCAGGAAGAGCAGGTTCTTCCACCCCAGGGTCAGGTCTCCAAAATAGCCGTAATTGCGGTAGTCGAGGATATAAGAATCCCCTTTCACACGTTTGGCATTGCCTAATAAAAAAAGATCCGGCACCACCAGTGTATCTCCTTCCACACTACTTCTACGTACCCGTTGGTCGCGAAGATCGTGACCGAGTTTAAAGTCAATAGAGAATTTCTCATTGAATGTCTTTGTGAAATTCGCCATGATAGTTGAAGTAAGGTTACGACTGCGCAGGTTGTATTCATCAATGAAACCGTATTCGTTGTCATCGAGGTTAGGTGCTTCATCCACCACGCCCAGTGGACCGGGAGCGGTATGCGTACGGCCATCGGTGTAGAAGTCATTACCAAAGCGATAAGAGAAATTCAACCAGTCAACAGGCTTATAAGTGATGTAGGCACTTGCGATAGCCCTGTTTACATTATCCCTGAATTTATTGGTAGAGAGTGTGTAAATGGGATTGTTCGTTCCGCTGCTGTACGTTTGTTGGGTACCATCTTCTTTCTTATAATCTTTCATGTTCCACCGGGGCGCCCAGTAGATGATCTGTTCGCCATAGCGATCGGAGTTGACCCTATTGCCACCGGAGTTGATGTAATTGAGAGACGCACCGGCGGTCACCTTGTTACTGATCCTGAAAGTGGCATTCAGGCGGGCGTTGTAACTGGTGTAGTCACTAAAGGGGATCACACCATTCTGCTTGAAATAGGAGACTGATCCTATAACCTGCGCCGCCTCTGTACCTCCGCCTACGCTCACAGTATGGCGGGTTTGCATGCCGGTTCGGAAAGCCTGTTTATAATTGTTAAAGAGTGTAGCCGGATGGGTAGGATCTTCCTGCCTGGCTTCGGCCACGGTAGGTCCCCAGGTGGGCCAGAAGCTGGTAGCGTCGTATACGCCGAGGTAACCCTGCGTGTAGGTAGATTGCACTTCAGGGATCTTATTCACCTGGTCAAAGCCATACAAACCATTGTAAGATACCCGGATCTTACCGGCTTTTGCTGATTTGGTAGTAATGATGATCGCGCCGTTTGCTGCGCGAATACCATAGAGGGCAGTGGCCGCACCACCACGTAGTACAGAAATGTTGTCAATATCATCGGGGTTGATGTCAGAAGCACGGTTACTCATACCACGTGTTTCTGCACCACCGGTGGTATAAGTACTATTGTCTATTTCCACCCCGTCAATGATAAAGAGGGGTTGGTTGTTTCTATCACCAGCGAGGGAGTTGATACCCCGAATGATGATACGGGAACTCTGGCCGGGGCCGCCCCCGGTACTGGTAATCTGTACGCCTGCTACTTTGCCCTGCAGCGCATTGACTACATTCGGTTGGTGGTTTACATTCAGGTCTGCGTTGTCTACTTGCTGGATCGTGTAACCTAGTGCGCGTTTTTCTTTTTTGACACCGAAGGCGGTGACAACTACTTCACTCAGGTCTTTCTGAGAGGGTTGCATGACAACATCGACGACAGACTGAGCACCGACAGGTATTTCCTGTGTGGAGTAGCCTACATAGCTAAAAATAAGTGTGGCGTTGTCGTTTTTCAGGGTAATGGAGTAGGTGCCGGATGCATCAGTGTAGGCGTGATTTTGGGTGCTCTTTTCGATAATGACGACTCTTTCCAGGGGTTGTTTATTATCTCCGGCAGTAACAGTGCCGTGTACGGATTTTCCCTGCTGCGCAAGGGAAATCGAGGTAATACTTAGCAATGATGCTAGCATCAACCATGACAATAATTGCATAAGTTGAGTTTTAGGTGAACAAAGTGACTGTACAGATTATTGAGTTAGACAAATCTTCCTTTGGGCGATTGATTCTGGTTTCTCTCTTTTAAATTTAGGAAAATATATTGTACAAACAAACGCTGCTACCTTTGGCAGCAGCGTTTGTTTGTAGTGGGGCCTGCGGCCGGCTATAAGGCGGGAAGCCTTTGGACCAGGAGGGTTTGCCCCGGGAGGCTTTTTGTTATTAATGTTATGCTATTTTAATCTGTTGTATGGAAAATAATTATTTCCACTCTCCGGTTTTTTCTTCTTCCTTCTAATGTTTTGTTATCCGCCACCGGCTGCGTTTCGCCAGCTCCGCTAATCTGGCGGATGTCATTTCCTACACCATACTGCTGCATATAGCCGGCTACGGCAGTTGCCCTACGTAATGATAAAGTATAATTATAATCATCATTACCTGCATTATCTGTATGCCCTGTTACCTGTAATTGCACGCTTCCATCCCTTGGTATTTTTTTCATCAAACTATCAAGTGCTGCATGCAATGCAGGATTGAGCTCACTACTGTTAAATTTGAATAATATATCTGGTATGACCAGTGTATCAGGAGGTGGGACCACCTTTTTCACGACCACTACCGGCGGCGCTACATGGCACAAGATCATTTCTACCCTGTTATTATCTGCCTCAGTTGTATCATATCGCGGATTTCGCTTCCCCTCTCCTCTTATCTGGAAATCATCAAAACTATACCCCTCATTATATACAAGATAAGTAGCCACTGCCTTCGCCTTATCATAGGAAATAATTTTATTGTACTCTTCCGATGCTGCCTGCCATGCATGGCCGACCAACTGAATCCGCATGGTCGTATCTCCTTTATAATTTTTCAGTGCGTCGTTGATAGGCTGCCGATATCGTTCATTAATCGTAGTATGATCCTGGTTAAATAAATCATCTTTCAATATCAATGTATCACATCCCTCATGACTCCCATTGAGTGTATGCAGGACAGGTCTGCCCGGGGTCAAAGCTTCCGGAATAGAATGCCTGTGATGTTCTGCATATAAAGCAGCCCGTGTAGCAGCGGTATCTCCGCATAGCTGCAATTGCTCATTGACAGCTGTAATACTGATACTATCTATTAATACCTGTGCATTGGTATAACCAGAAAATCCATTTTTACGCACAGGTGCTTTGAAATTCCCCACTATCAGGTGTGTCGCATTATTAGTGGCCACATAGGTCTTCTCTAATATATACCAGGGCATTTTGGTATGCCACAGTTTTTTTTGCTGATCCGCTTCATTTAGTTCTACGCTGACAGGTTGTGACAAACAACCAGTATTCTCACTAAAGATAAAAGCCGTATCAAACCGCAGTCCGATACGCAACGGATAATTTTCCGTATTCATATACACCCTTATCTTATACGCCTGTCCTTTTTGCAACGCACACAACAACCGGGTTTGTATATACACTCTTGCATCCGGATTCTCCACAGGTCCTTCCTGCAACAGGGATACATAGTGCTGCCCCTGCAAAGCAGCGCCATTACAGAGATATTTCATCTTGATCATCTCTGGTGCAACAGCCATCCACCCGCAGGGAGCACAGGGCGCTATGTATTCCGTGCAGATATTTACTTCCTCAAAACTCGCATTCGGCACCAGGTTCTGTGCACTTAGCAGGTTTGTACAGTAACAGAATAATATAATCAGTAAGCTTATTTTCATTCAGTCACAATTTCCAATACTTTGCTGGATAACGGCTCATTCCCGGATACATTGATACCCGCTTTCATGAGATAATCACCCGAAAATATCTTATTGTGTTCATATAAATGAGATTCTTCGCCGGGCTTCAGGTTGATTTCCGTCACCCTGTATTGTCTGTGTGGATCCAATCCCTGCAATTTTACAGGTGCAAAGTTTTCTCCAAAACGGGTATGCAGGTTATAAGCGAATAAGACTGATTTTGATTGCGCAGCATCTACGTACATCAACACGGCTCTATTCTCCTTATAGGGAGAGATCAAACGATACAGATCACCATGCGCCAGTACCGGCTGCAACCGTTTATAGTTCGCCACGGCCTGCTGACTAAATGTCCATTCATCGCCCGTGAATTTATCCAGGTTTATATCATACCCCAGTCTGCCCATCATCGCCACATCTGTACGGAACTTCAGGGATTGCTTACCCCATGAGGTAACGTGGTCGGCTACTGTAAATGAAGGGAAGAAATAAGAATATCCCCACTGTATAAATACCCTTTCAAACGGATCTGTATTGTCACTTGCCCAGAACTCTGTAAAGTAAGGCAACGCCCCATAATCAACCCTGCCACCGCCACCGGAGCACAACATGATCGCTAAGTGCGGATACTTGCTACGGATACGTTTCAGCACCTGGTACAAACTACGGGTGTATTCAATATATAGTCCTCCCTGGTTGTCTTTCAGGTAAGGAGAATATGCATTTGTGATCATACGGTTACAATCCCACTTGATGTAGGCAATACCCGGGTTGGCAGTCATCATGTTATCAACGATACCATATACAAAATCCTGTACTTTAGGATTCACCAGATCCAATACCAGCTGGTTACGGAAGTAATCTTCACCTCTGTTTGGCAACTTCAGTATCCAGTCAGGATGCTGGTGATACAGATCGCTGGCAGGATTCACCATTTCAGGTTCCAGCCAGATACCAAATTTCACCTTTTTCTCTTCCGCAGTTTTTACCAGGTAACCCAGTCCATGCGGCAGTTTAGCCTTCATTTCCTGCCAGTCGCCCAGCCCTGCATTATCGGCATTGCGGGGGTATTTATTCCCAAACCAGCCATCATCCAACAAAAACAGATCAGCCCCTAATTTATGGGCATCATCAAACAAAGCAGAGAGCTTTTCTTCATTAAAATCAAACCCAGTCGCCTCCCAGTTATTCAGCAATACGGTACGTGGTTTATCGCCATCAATCACACCATACTTCGCACCCCAGCGATGGAAGTTATGACTGATAGCAGCACGGCCATTATCGCTGTAAGAAAATATAAATGCAGGAGTTTCAAAATTCTGGTCAGGTTGTAGTTTATATTGAGAAGCATAGGTGTTCATACCTGAAATAACCCGAAGCATATTCAGCTCGTCGACTTCAAAAGCAAACCGGAAATTGCCCGTCCAGGCCAGCGTACCTGCCATCACAGCGCCATGTGTTTCAGTAGAAGGTTCTTCTAAAGAAACAAAATAGAAAGGCATCTGGTACATATCTGCACGGGTACCCAGTTTGGAATCAAGGATCTTGATACCACTGGTCAGTTCGTTTTCATCCATCTTCATTTCTTCTGCCCAGTCACCATGGAAGTTGGTAAGGTAGTATTTATGTGCATTGAAGTGCAGGATGCTGGATGCGAAATTTGCCAGGACAACGGCTCCTTTTTCCTTATGACTGATCTCTGTCCATACCTTAAAGATGTCTTCCTTTGCATAGGTATTGACATGTAGTAATACGGTAAATGGATATTTCGGGTCACGCAGGGTGATAGTGGTCGCAGTGATATTGTCATCCGTTTTTACCGTGTTCCGGTTAATGTACAACAGCTCCAGCGAAGGGTTGCCATCCGCATGGGTGACCTGTATAGCAGGTTCAAACAGGTTGTTTGTACCCGCGGGTGTATATGCCTCCCAACGCTCTACAGGACGAAGCTGTTCTCCGCCATCTGCGAGTTTGGGACCAAAGTATTTCTGCAACAATCTTCCTTTGCCATCTACTTCAAAATCCAGTTGTAAATGATCGGTGGTGGTAGAGAATCGTTCCTGCGCCAGCAAACGCGTGACGGGTAAACAGCAAAATAGCGTAAAGGCAATAGCGACCTGTTTAATCATAACGTAAAATGGTTAATTAGCGGGTTAAGCTATTACTTTTTTTCAAATTTTACTAACCATTTATCGATGAGCAGACCGGTTCCCGATAAAGGGTTTAATCTGCTCATAAAGCGGGTACCAGTCCATATACACCTCAAAAGCAACCAGGGAACGGCCTAATGTTGCTTTCATATTGGTAATGCGGGCATTGTACTTACTCTTGTGCGCCGTATAGGCCATCTGGACATTGTAGGGCGTTTCTGATAACGGAAGCGGGTCTATTCCGGGCATATTCAAGGATTATATTTCCTAAAATACGGATTTCCTACTAAAGAACTAGACTAATTTGGATAAATTAGCCTGCGACTTGAACAAAACAATGGAACCACAACCCCTTTCATAATAGTTTTTTCCTTTAACTGTTAAACATTAACTTTGGGGGTACTGATACTTTTATAGAGTACTGACAAAAATGTAAGTAATGAGAAAAGAAAGCTCTACTAATACATTGAACAGGAATAAAATCAGCAACAACTGCGGCATGGCGTATACGCTGGACGTAATAGGCGGCCGATGGAAACCGACTATCTTGTGGAGCCTGCTCAATGGCAAGCTGCGATATAGTGAACTGAAAAAATCTATTCCCGATGTATCTGAAAGAATCCTGGTCCTGCAGTTGAGAGAACTGGAAAAAGACGGACTAATCAATCGACTCGTTTATGCAGAAGTGCCGCCAAGAGTAGAATACGAGCTCACTAAAGACGGCGCCTCACTCCAACCCATGTTACAGATCATATCTGAATGGGGTGATGTGCATAGACCTCACAAAGCAAACGTTTAAAAATTAAGACACGCAATAATGAGCTTAGAAATATTTTTTACCATCTTTTTGGTGCTGCTGAACGGGTTTTTCGTTGCTGCAGAATTTGCTATCGTAAAGGTCCGATCCTCGCAGATAGAAGTAAACTCAGGTCGCAATAAAACAGTATCCAAGATAGCCAAAGACATGCTGAATAACCTTGACGGTTACCTGGCAGCTACCCAGTTAGGTATCACCCTCGCTTCTCTGGGCCTTGGCTGGGTTGGTGAAAAGGTGATGACAGAAATGATCATCAATCTCTTTACTTCACTGGGCCTGAATCCAGATGTAGGTATCGCTCAAAAAGTAGCCATCGGCTGTGCATTCCTCGCTATCACCATTCTGCATATCGTATTTGGCGAGCTGGCCCCCAAATCTCTCGCTATCCGTAAACCAGTGCCAACCACTTTTACAGTGGCAGTGCCGCTGAAATTGTTCTATGTCATTTTCCGTCCTTTCATCTGGATCCTGAACGGTCTGGCCAATGTGATCCTCCGTATCATTGGTATCACCCCCGTTCATGAAAATGAAGACATACACACGGAAGAGGAACTCCGTGTGATCATTGCTGAAAGCCACCAGGGCGGTGTGATTGAAGAAACGGAGAAAGCCCTGATCCAAAACGTATTTAACCTGGGCGACCGCCATGTATCTACCCTCATGACCCCCCGAAATGAGGTGATCTGGCTGGATATCCAGGATAGCCCGGAAATAAACAAAGCTAAGATCCTGAAACATAAACATACCATGTACCCGCTGGCTAACGGCGACCTGGATCATACTACCGGCTTTGTTTACAGCAAAGACCTGCTCAGCGATAATTTCAACGCTGCCATCAATAACCTGTCAGCCCTGAGCCGCAAACTACTCGTGGTGACGGTACACAACCGTACTTACCAGCTGCTGGAACTCTATAAAAGAGAACGTATTTACCAGGCTATGGTCGTTGACGAATTTGGTTCTATCAAAGGCCTCGTGACCATCAATGACATCGTAGACGCACTGGTAGGTGATATCTCTGAAACGAATGAATTTGAATACGAAGTGATCCGCCATGAAGATGGCAGTATGCTGGTAGACGGACAGCTGCCATTCGTGGAATTCCTGGAACTAATCGGTGTAGATGCCGACCAGCAAAGAGTAAATGTAAACAACTTTGTCACCCTGGGTGGTTTTATCCTCGACAAACTGGGTAAAATACCTCAGAGTGGCGACAGTCTGCAATGGAAAAACCTGAAAATGGAAGTGGTGAAGATGGACCAGCACCGCATTGCCAAGGTGCATATCTGCAATATTGAAAACGATCCTAAAGAGGAAGAGGAATAACACACAACTTAATATACTTCTATGAAAACCAGCTGGTTCAAGTCCCTGTTACCGCACCTGGCAGCCATTCTGGGTTTGCTGATCCTTGCGGTTTTGTATTGCAAACCCGTATTAGAAGATAAGGTCATCAGTCAGAGTGATAATGTGCAGTGGCAGGCGATGGCTAAAGAAGCCATGGATTATAAAAAGGAGCATGGCATTCCTCCATTATGGACCACCAGTATGTTTGGCGGGATGCCGACCTTCCAGCTGGCCATGGAGTCTCCTTACCACATTGATAGTGCTATTCCTGCAATCCTCACACTGGGATTGCCCAAGCCGATCAATGTATTGTTTCTCTCCGCACTTTGTTTTTATTTGCTTTGCATCGTTTTAGGTACACGCTCATGGATCGGCTTTGCCGGTGCAGTGGCGTATACCTATGCCAGTTATTCGCCTATTATCATCGTCACAGGGCATGACACCAAGATGATCGCACTGGCCTATCTGCCTGCGGTCATTGCAGGTCTGGTGCTCATTACCCGGCGTAGTTACCTGGCGGGTACGGGCATCATGGCACTCTCCCTCTCCTACCTGATTGCCGCCAATCACCTGCAGATGACGTATTATTTCTTCCTGATACTGGCCGTCCTGGGTATTGCCTATGCCGTCTATTCTATCAGGGAAAAAGCGTTTAAACACCTCATTACAGGTGGTTTACTGGTTTTGCTTGGTGTAGGACTGGCACTGGCATCCAATGCTGTGAGCTTGTGGACGACCTATCAATATTCGAAGGAAAGTACCCGCGGTGGTAAGTCGCCATTGAGTCCACTGCCGGGTGAAACTGCCGAACAACATAATGGAAAGAACTATGCATTTCAGTGGAGCTATGGCAAGTTTGAAACGTTCACGCTCATTGCACCTGATATTTATGGTGGCAGCTCAAGTGGTAAACTAGGCACGAATTCAACTACCTATAAAACATTAACCGAAATCGGTGTACCTGCTAACAATGCAGAAAAACTGGTAAGCAGCTGGAACCTTTATTGGGGAGATCAGTCTTTATTAGGTACCTCGGGGCCTGTGTACCTGGGTGTCATAGTGTGCCTGCTTGCACTGCTTGGCTTGTTCATAATCCGTTCATGGCACAAGTGGTGGCTGATCGGCATCTCTATACTGGGTATTGTGCTGGCATGGGGTAGCAACTTTGCTGCATTCAACTATTTTATGTTTGATCATTTTCCGCTTTATGATAAGTTCCGCGCACCTTCGCAGGCATTGATCATCCCGCAGTTATCATTTGCGATATTGGCAGTGATGACATTGCAGGAAATGATCAGCGGTGAAATCAAAAAGGAGGAGCTACTGAAGAAACTGAAATGGTCTGGTTATATCATGGGCGGCTTACTGGTGTTGTTGCTACTGGCATCTACCAGTATGCGCTATACCAATGCCACCGGCGACAACGCCAACCCGCATAGTGATGATCAGTTCCATGCCCAGCTGGTACAAATGACACAGGGCCGGACCGATATTGCAGACAAATTGATGGCTGCAACAAGGGCAGACAGGGCGGATCTGTACAGAAGTGATGTATTTCGTTCTATCTTTTTTGCAGCACTGGCATTTGGCCTCCTGTGGTTCTTTATCAAAGGGAAACTACAGGCGCGTTACCTGGCAATAGGTATCACTTTACTCATTATGATCGATTTGCTACAGGTAGACAGGCGCTATCTGAATGAAGATAGTTTCATGGATGCCGGATCTTATAGTATGCCATTTCAGGCCTCTCCTGCCGATCAGCAGATACTACAGGACAAGGATCCGTACTACCGCGTATTTAACCTGACCCGCGACCCCTTCCAGGACGCCATGACGTCTTATTATCATAAGAGCATAGGAGGTTACCATGCGGCGAAGCTCCAACTTTACCAGGACCTGATTGAAAGACAGATCAGTCAGAACAATATGCAGGTACTGAACATGCTAAACACAAAGTATATCATTACCAACGGCGTGGAAGGTGCTGCCGTACATCAGAATCCGGATGCACTGGGCAATGCCTGGTTTGTAAAAAACATTCAGTGGGTACCGGATGCAGATGCGGAAATGAGTGCACTCACCACATTCCATCCAAAAGATACCGTGGTGATTGACCAGCAATATAAACCACTGGTGAAGGCGGATTTCCAGTTTGATTCCAGTGCCGTCATTGCTTTACAGTTCAATCACCAGGATACCATTGCGTATACATCCAGGGCCGCCACACCACAGTTTGCCGTATTCTCTGAGATCTATTACCGCCAGGGATGGAAAGCTTATATAGATGGAAAAGAAGCGCCTTATACCAGGGTAAACTATGCTTTAAGAGGGATGTCTGTTCCCGCAGGCGACCATACCATCACATTCATTTTTGCACCTGAAGCATATTATGCAGGTGTAAAATTATCACTCGGTAGCTATATCATCATGTTGCTTTTATTAGCAGGAAGTCTTGCATTGTACTTCCGTAAGAAATAAATTTCAAAGTCCGCCTTCAATAAATTTTGAAGGTGGACTTTCCCTTTTCATCTATACATTTTAGCTGTTCGTAGTAAAAAAACGCGATTCTTGTTTTACAATAGCAAATTCCCCTATCTTGCGTGAAATATAGGGCTGTCTTGCCCTTTCAGCTATCAACTTTACCATTTCATCTATACAATTCTCCTATCTGTAGCCAACAAACAATAGTACTGTAAAAATGCTCGTTTGATGCGAAGCCGCTTTTCGTATAGTCAGACTATACAGGCTACTATTATTGGTATTTACGAATTGCTGCTATAGAAAGAACGCGTGAAGAAATCCCTTAGAAAACGTCTTAGAAAACACTATGCTGCCTTAACTGTATTTAGCATAGTGGCCTTTTTCATGGTTGATTCTGCAGCAAGGGGAGCCAGGGGCGTTAGTTACTATCCAATTGGCTCTTCTCCGAATCATGCTGCATATGATTCCATGATACCTGTGAAAGATACTACGGATACGTTAAAGTATCCTATCAGGGACAGGCACTCTCCGGAGCTCGTAGAGCCTGTACAGAATGCTATTGACCTGAAAGATCCTAAAGGTATCAAACGGGACGTGGAATACGATCCTGCTACAAAAGAGTATATTATCTCCGAAAAGATCGGTGATAAATATTATAGGAATCCTACGTCTATGAGCTTCCAGGACTTCTATAACACGCAGTCCCGTAAGAGCGAGAATGATTACTTCATGAAACGCGCTTCCACGCTGGGAAACCTGAACAGAAGTAATCCGCTTGAACTTAAAAAATCAAATAAACTTTTTGATCGGTTATTCGGTGGCAGTAAGGTAGATATCAAGCCACAGGGTTACCTTGAAATATCAATGGGCTATGCAGGCCAGTATACCAACAACCCTGTATTGACCGAGTCTTCACGCCGCAGTGGTGGGTTTGATATGAATATGAATATCAACCTGAACGTAACGGGCAAAATCGGTGATAAACTAAAGATCATCACCAACTATAACACTCAGTCTACCTATGATTTCGAAAATCAGATCAAACTCGAGTACACCGGTTATGATGATGAGATCATAAAAAAGATTGAAGCCGGTAATGTAAGCTTTGCGCTTCCAACGACACTGATCAGTGGAATGCAATCACTTTTTGGGGTAAAGACGCAGTTGCAGTTCGGCCGCTTAACTATGACCAGCGTGCTTTCCAGCCAGAAGTCACAGAAGCAGACGCTCACCCTGAAAGGCGGTAATCAGACCACCAGCTACAGCCTCAAATCTGATGCGTACGATGAAAATAAAAACTTCCTGCTGGCACAGTTCTTCCGCGATACCTTCAACTATGCTATGGGTAATCTGCCTAGTATCCGTTCGCTCTCCAACATCACACGTATCGAGGTATGGGTAACGAATAAGACAGGTACAACAACGAACACCCGTAACGTAGTAGGTCTGATGGACCTTGCTGAATACAGTCCTTACAATACAAATGCCGTACACGTTGTAAGCAGCGGCAAACTGCCTTACAACGGTATCAACGATCTGTATAGCAAACTCTCTGCAGACGATGCCGCGCGGCTACCCAGTACCGTCATTTCCCAACTCCAATCGTACGGTCTCTCTGCCGTACAGGATTATGAAAAAACCTATGCACGTAAACTGGATAGTACGGAATATACCGTGAATAAGAAACTCGGCTACATCTCTCTGAATACAACGCTTTCGGCAGACCAGGTGCTTGCTGTGGCGTATGAATATAGTTACAACGGTCGTACCTATAAGGTCGGCGACTTTGCACAGGATGTACCACCAGATGCGAGCAACAATAACAACAGCCGCATCCTCTTCCTGAAAATGCTGAAAGCTACTGCTGCCCGTCCGATACTGCCTATCTGGGACCTGATGATGAAAAACATCTATTCCACCGGTGGTTATCAGCTGAGCAGTACCGACTTCACTGCCGATGTATATTACAATGACCCCGGCAATGATACCCGCGCAGCCAGCCCCAGACGCTATCTGCCGGATGCTGTCGGCTCTTACAGCGGTGCACCGATCATTACCATTCTCAACCTCGATAACCTGAATACGAACAATGACCCGCAACCAGATGGTGTGTATGACTTTGTGAGCGGGTATACTGTAGACGTATCTAATGGTAAACTCATCTTCCCCGTACTGGAACCTTTTGGTAAAGACCTTGCCAAAGCATTTGGCGGTGACGCTGCTTTGGAAAAACAATACCTCTATACCAAACTGTATGATACCACCAAAACGGCCGCACAACAGTATTCTTCGCTCAACAGGTACCTCATTAAAGGGAGTTATAAAGCAGGTAGTTCATCAGAAGTATCATTGAATGCATACAACATTCCTTCTGGTTCTGTAACCGTTACTGCAGGTGGTAAAACACTGACTGAGAATATTGACTATACAGTAGATTATAACCTGGGTAAAGTAAAGATCATCAATGATGGTATCCTCAGTTCCGGTACTACTATCAACGTCTCTTTTGAGAATAGCGGCCTATATGGGCAGCAGGTACGTAACTATGTAGGTACACGTTTTGACTATGCTGTGAATGAAAAGCTGAGCCTGGGTTCTACCATCGTGCATATGAGTGAACGCCCTTACACCACCAAAGTAAGTTATGGCGAAGACCCTATCAATAACACAGTCGTAGGGCTGGATGGTAACTATAACTCTGAATGGAAAGGACTGACCCGGCTGTTAAATAAATTACCAAATTATAGCACCAAGTCTACCTCCGCTGTGAGTCTGACGGGCGAAGTAGCCCGCTTATTCCCCGGCCATAGTAAACTGATCAATGCATTTGGTTCCAATGAAGGACAGGTATACATTGATGACTTTGAAGGCACTGAAAGTAACTACGACCTGAAAACGCCGAGTAGCAGCTGGGCGCTGGCTTCTACACCGGCTGGTGCTACAGATAGTTCAGGTAATATCATGTTCCCGGAAGCGACATTGACTGATTCTGTTGATTATGGAAAGAACAGGGCTTTGCTCTCCTGGTACATCATCGAACCTACCCTGCAGGTAAACAGTACTTCCGATCTGCCAGCAGGTATTACCAAAGATGACCAATCTGATCCACGTACACGTATCGTATACCAGAAAGAGATCTTCCCGAACCTTTCTACGGACTATACTTCCACACAACTCACCACCCTTGACCTGGCGTATTATCCAAAAGATCGTGGTCCATACAACTTCGAAGCCAGCCGTACAGAGGTGAATACAGATGGTACGCTGAATAACCCCAAGAAACACTGGGGAGGTATCATGCGCGCCTTAGACAATACTGACTTTGAGACCTCCAATATACAGTATATAGAATTCTGGGTACAGGATCCATTTATAAAGAATACCACCAGTACTGGTGGTGACCTGTACTTCAACCTCGGCGCCGTTTCTGAGGATATTCTGAAGGATTCCTATAAGTTTTTTGAAAACGGGATGAAAGCACCCAGTACCACGATCAACTATGATTCTACTGCCTGGGGCCATACACCAAACTATACCACACAGCTAACGAAGGCTTTTGACAATGATGCAGATGTAAGGCAATACCAGGACGTAGGTTACGATGGATTGCGTACTGCTGATGAAGTATCTTACCGTACACACTTCCTGAACCAGCTGCGTACCAACTTTGGCGTTAGTGCGGAGGTATATACACAAGCGCTTGGTGACCCGAGTAATGACAACTACCATCACTACAGGGGTAATGATTATGACAAGGCGAAATATGGCATTCTGGCCCGATATAAACGCTATGCCATGTCAGACGGTAACTCTCCTGCTACTACCAGTGGGTCCTCCTACTCTACTGCGGCGACTAATATTCCGGAGTCAGAAGACCTGAACTTCGATAATACCATGAATGAAACGGAGTCCTATTTCCAGTACCGGGTGCATTTAAGCCCGAATATGACGATCGGACAGAATTACATCGTGGATAAGGTTGATGCCTCCGTCACTTATACCAATGGTAGCACCGGTACAGAAACCTGGTACCAGTTCAAGATCCCGATCGAACAGTATAGCGCGGCGATCGGTGGTATTGCAGACTTCAAGTCCATTCAGTTCATGCGTATGTTCCTCACGAATTTCTCTGATTCTGTCGTACTGCGCTTTGGTAAACTGCAACTGGTCAGGAACCAGTGGCGACAGTATAGCTACGAATTACAGACAGGCTCCGGCGATCTGGTAGCTGCGGATGGCACTACGACCTTCAATACAACGTCTGTAAATATCGAAGAAAACGCTTCCCGTACGCCTATCAACTATGTACTGCCACCGGGATTATCACGCGAGTCGACGCTCAGTACCAGCAATACCACCCTGCTGATGAATGAGCAATCCCTTTCCTTACAGCTTTCCAAACTGCAGGATGGTAAGTCAAGGGCGGTATACAAAACATTGGGCATGGACCTGCGCAGGTATAAAAAACTGCAGATGTTCATACACGAAGAAGCGGTAGAAGACGACAACAGTTTAAAAGATAAAGACCTGCAGGCGGTGATCCGCATTGGTAGTGACTATACAGAGAACTTCTATGAATACCGTATTCCACTGACCAAAACGGCCTTTGGCGCCACCTCACAGACGGCTATCTGGCCTACGGCGAATAATATGGACATTACGCTGACGGACTTCAGCAACCTGAAACAAACACGTAATAATGCAGGTGCTTCTACAGCTACGCTGTATGAGAAGACCCTGGCAAACGGAAATGTGATCGGGGTGATCGGTAACCCGAACCTGGGTGATGTGGAAGGGATGATGGTGGCTATTTACAACCCGCTGGATGATGGGTTGACGAAGAATGCAGAAGTTTGGTTTGATGAATTGCGATTGACCGGGCTGGATGAAAAAGGAGGGTATGCCGCTACAGGCAGGTTGAATATGCAGCTCGCCGACCTCGGCCAGCTGGCCGTAACCAGTACCATGCACACCGCAGGGTATGGGGCCGTGAACCAGAGTGTGAATGAACGCTACCAGGATAACCTCATCTCCTACGATGCATCATTAAGCCTGGATATGGGTAAATTGTTACCAAAAAGAACAAGGTTAGCGATTCCTCTCTATGTTGGGCAATCCAAAACCAGCAGCATGCCGGAATGGGATCCGTTTGACCTGGACATCAAATTGAAGGAAAAGCTGAAATTAGCGGCTAATAAACACGAAAGAGATTCTATCAAGGCACAGGCACAAGACGCGACGACGACCAGTAGTTTCAACGTGACGAATGTGCGCAAGCTGAGTGACGGGAAAAAGAAGCTGCGACCCTGGAGCCTGGAGAACTTTGACTTCACCTATGCATATACGGGCACTAAAATGCATAGTCCTACTACTGAGAACTATGAGCTAACTAAGAACAGAGGTGTATTAGGTTATAACTTTACCGGCACCAACAAATTCTGGGAGCCTTTTAAGAAAACGATCAAAAATAAATCGCCGTGGATGAAGTTGTTCAAAGACATCAACCTGAATCCCCTGCCTTCTATGATCAGCTTCCGGGCGGACCTGACAAGACAGTTCAGTGCTACACAGCTCAGGAACGTAGGAAGTAATTATAAACTGTCCGAGACGTATAACAAGTACTTTACCTTCGATCGTTATTATGGTTTGAAGTGGGACCTGACACGTAGTCTGAGCTTAGACCTGACAGCGACGAACAATGCACGTATCGATGAGCCAACCGGAAGACTGAACTCCTCTGCCAAGCGGGATACGGTATGGAACAATCTGCTGAAACTGGGTCGTAATACCAACTACTTCCAGACTTTCAATGCCACGTATACCCTGCCATTGTCAAAGATCCCGATCATGAGCTGGACGAACTTTGCCGTGCAATATACGGCGCAGTACAAATGGACGGCGGCTTCCCTCTCTAACAGGATACAGGGTAACACTATTGAAAATACACAGGTGGTCGCGGTGCTGGCGGAGTTTAAATTCACAGACCTGTATAATAAATCAAAGTTTCTGAAGGCAATCACAGCCACAAAACAGCCGGTGAATCCGAATGCAAAACCAGCGGCGAACGCGAACGGCAAAAATCAGCCTGCGAAGAAGGAGGAAAAGCTACCGGAAATATCTCCTTTGGTGAAGTCTATATTGCGACCGATCTTATCACTCAAGCGTGTTAACATCAACTACTCTGAGAACAACTATACGAGTCTGCCGGGATGGATGGACAGTACACAGGCATTGGGTATGAACTGGCGGAGTATGGAGCCGGGACTGGCATTTGTGTTCGGTTATCAGCCAGATAAAAAATGGCTGGATAAAAAGGCGGCGAAGGGATTATTTTCTGCCGATACCCTGTTCAATAATCAGGTTGTACAGCAGTTCTCACAGAACCTGCAGATACAGGCGCAGTTGGAACCGGTACCAAATCTGCGGATTGATTTGACGCTGACCAAGACATTTACCAAGAACCACTCTGAAACATTTAAAGACAGGTATGGCGGAGGGAACTATGAGCACCTGGATGCATATGAGACTGGTGGATTCCAGGTCACTTCGATTATGCTGAAGACCTTGTTCATGAAGGGAGGACTGGCGAGGAGCTTTGCGAATTTCAGAAAGTACAGAACGACATTGTCAAAGAGATATTGGTCTAAAAACCCTTATGCACACGATGGTTCTACGCCAACGTATGATACCAGCGACGCTTCTTATATGTATGGATATGGCAAGTATGAACAGAATGTGCTGATATCCTCTTTTATTGCGGCTTACACAGGGAAGGATCCGAATAAGGTGGGATTGATTGCAACGGATGGATTGGATAAGATCAGAAGTAATCCTTTCAGGAATATTATTCCATTGCCGAACTGGCGGATCACGTATGATGGGTTAGCGAAATTAGCGCCGTTCAGTAATTTTGTACAGACGCTGACACTGAATCACTCTTATGTGAGCAATTTGAGTATGAACTCCTACAATTCATCCTCCAGTTATATGGATAAGAACTCGTTGGGGAATCCGAGTTTTATAGATACGGTGTCGGGGAACTATGTACCTTATTATACGGTGCCGAATGTGACGATGATAGAACAGTTATCGCCGTTATTAGGGGTGGATATGACACTGAAAAACAATATGAATGTGCATGTGGATTATAAGCGAACGAGGTCATTGAGTTTGAGTTTGACGGATTATCAGCTGGTGGAGGCGCGTACGGCGGAGATCACGTTGGGTGGTGGGTATAGGTTGAAGGGGGTGACGTTGCCGTTTGTGGTGGGGAAGAATGGGTCGCATAAGCTGGATAATGATTTGAATATGCGGCTGGATTTGAGTTATAGGGATGAGAAGTCGGTGAATAACCAGTTGGATGGGGGGATTTCGACGCCTACATCGGGGCAGAAGGTGATTAGTATAGCGCCGAGTATAGATTATGTGTTGAATAAGCGGATGAATTTGAAGTTTTATTATACGAGGAAACAGACGATACCGGTGTTGTCGACGTCGAGTCCGACGGTGACGACGACGGGTGGGTTGACGTTGAGGTTTGTGCTTGGGCAGTAAAAAACAGCGCGAAAAGAGGATTTGAAATAGGGCGAGGGGCTGACCAAAAAGGT
>NZ_MTKN01000171.1 GCF_001975825.1 [Flexibacter] sp. ATCC 35208 | reverse complement strand
AATAGAAATAACTCAGAAACCGCCGACAGTAAAAGGTTTTGTTCCACAAACCGGTAGGTGGCAGGTTGAACGATCATTCGCGTGGCTGAATTTTTTCAGAAGGTTAGATAAGGATCATGAAAGGCTACCTGAATCATCTGTTGCATTCATCCAGGTAGCTTTCATTAATATACTTCTAAAATGAGTCGTTTGGAATTTTAAACATGTTCTTAAATATCTGTTATACCATGCGACTTTAACATTACGCATAGAAAAAGCAGTCTTTTCCTGATGTTTTAACCAAAGCGCACATTTGGCAATGCCAATAGTTGTAAATGCCATATTAAAATGGAAATACAACTTGTTCTTACTTCTAGCCTGACATTCTTCCAATCCTGTATGTTGTTTAGCATCCCGGATGAGAAATTCAATCTGAAACCGTAGACGATAATATTTTAGTATCAATTTGGGGTTAAGTTTGGTATCAGTGCTCATTAGGATCTCGTATTGATCAGTTCCTTTTTTTTCTATGAAAACAATTCTTATCTTTTTCTTCAGTATTGCTGACCAAACAATGCCACTATAATAAACGGCATCATTATCAACGGCAAATTCTCTGATACGGCGTTTATCAATCTGAGCGCAGTTGACTTTTTCTCCATGCGTACGGGGCCTTCCCGGGCCGGGCTTTTGAGCACCATAATAAACATAGCTCAGATTTGCATCCGGGCGCATTTTAGTAATTATATGGAGACCTAGCTCAAATATCGGATTTATGAAATCCTTTTTCATGAAGTATCCATCTACAGCCAAATACTTAACCATGTTTTTCAAAGTGGTTATTTCACTTCGGATGATATCAACATAATGGGCTATCAATTTTATCCCTTTCTCCGCTAGCTCCATCTTGCCAGGTGTCTGCTCTGCTTTTAAAGACATCGCAGTATGCTTTTTCACATCTATTATAGCCAGGCAGCCTACTTCCAGCCCTTTAAGGGCTTTCTGATCTTTCCCACTCCACCATTTACCCAATCCAGGGGTGTGAGTTCCTGATTTTGGTATAAAGGTTGGGTCAAAGGCCGCAATCAAATCATTACTGCAGTTTTTTTGAATTAGCGTCGTATTAAACGCAGGGAAATCAAAATCCTTTTCCATTTGCAACCGGATACTTTTTTCACAATAGTCACCAAACCGGCTAAGGTTTAAGATAGTATACCGTATTGGTAAACATAGCCAAACCTCAAATAATGAAATGATAAATTTGTATTGAGGTTTGGTAATTTTAGGCAATTCATTTAATGTTGCACTAACAAGGTGTTTCACCTTGCCAAAGGCTTTGAGATTGGTACTAGACATACTTACTCATTGCCTTTTTTTTATTTTGGTATTAGAAGAAATGTCTTTTTATTTATCTACATCTTTTTTCCACAGCATCGATGTGGAAAAACTTACCGAACTATTGTTATAATTAACATCCGGTTTATTCCATGCTTCATTCCGGCAGGTCAATTCTTCTAGAATACAATTCATTTACGATTAGCCACCCCATTATCTATTATTGGCAGTAAGCAGCATTTTATCCTTAGAAGAAAAAGAGCGACAAGCATTATTAAAATTGATTTATCCCCTAATGTTATCCAGGTACTCCTGGTTAATCAGGAAAGCTGGATCTAAATAAATACCAGGTAAGTAAAATGATGTAAAACTGCTTCCAGAAATCCTGGCCCGGCAATATTAATTTCACCCCCAGCCTCCAAATATCAGGGCAGAGCCAACCATTTTCATCTATACCAGTGAACTAATGGCAGTACTTTTACTATAGAAGTTGTTTACACTT
>NZ_MTKN01000170.1 GCF_001975825.1 [Flexibacter] sp. ATCC 35208 | reverse complement strand
CGAAGGAGGGCACTGAAAAAGTCCCAAGATGCTTAAATATTAAAGGGAGCAGCAAACGCAAGTTTACTGCTCCCTTTCAATTATCTTAGAGGTATCAGCAATATATCATAGCATGTTACCTCATCAACAGCAACTTCAGCTTAGTTCTTTTTCGAGTCTTTACGATCTTATAGTACCTAAAGGCAATCTGCTCCGCCAGATTAACGAACTGATCGATTTTCAGTTTATTTATCAGGAACTGGTGAATAAGTATTGTTTGAATAATGGTCGCATGGCTGAAAGCCCGATCCGTATGTTCAAATACTTATTATTGAAAACGATCTATACTGCCTCAGACGTCGATATCGTTGAGCGTTCCCGTTATGATATGTCCTTCAAATACTTTCTTGATATGTCTCCCGAGGAAGCTGTTATCAACCCTAGTTCACTGACTAAATTTCGAAAGCTTCGCTTAAAAGACACAGACCTGTTAAATCTGCTGATTGGCAAAACTGTATCTATTGCTCTCGAAAAAGGAATTATTAAATCCAAATCGATCATTGTTGATGCCACCCATTCACTCTCCAGATCGAATCCTTATTCGGCCCTTGATGTGTTAAGAGAACGTTCAAAATTACTTCGCAAAGCAGTTTACGCCATAGATAAGGATATGAAGGGCCATCTGCCTGAGAAAAATACGTCGAATGATCTGCAGGATGAGTTGATTTATTGCAGAGAACTTGAGAGGCGTATTAGCTCAGAGCAGACTTTAAGTTCAATACCTGCGGTTAAAGAAAAGCTAAACCTGCTAAAGGAAACATTAGAGGATACGGAAGAAAACCACATACTCTCCACAGATCTGGACGCCAGGATCGGGCACAAATCTGCGGATAGTTCATTCTTTGGCTATAAGACACATCTTGCCATGACAGAAGAGCGTATCATAACCGCGGCGGTAGTCACATCAGGAGAAAAAGGTGATGGCCCGGAGTTGCCCAAACTTTTGGAGATCAGCCAGAACAATGGGATTGAAGTTGATACGATTATCGGTGATTCCGCATATTCGGGCAAAGAAAACCTTAAATTAAAAGATAACCAGGGTCAGAATATACAAGTGGTAGCAAAGCTGAACCCTTCCATTACCCAGGGCTTTAGAAAGGATGAGGATAAGTTTGATTATAATAAGGATGCCGATATGTTCGTTTGTCCGGCCGGTCATATGGCGATTAAAAAAGTCCGTAATGGCAGGAAGGATGTAGGTACTAATCAGGTAGATACCTATTTTTTTGACATTGAAAAATGTAAGATCTGCGCGCTGAAGGACAATTGTTATAAGCCTGAAGCAAAGACTAAAAGCTATTCTGTATCCATACAATCAAACTTACACCAGCAACAAATGATTTTTCAAGAAAGTGAATATTATAAAGAAAAGGCCAGACAGCGATATAAGATCGAGGCAAAAAACAGTGAGTTAAAGAATGTACATGGCTATAATCGGGCAATATCCTATGGGATTGATAGCATGCAAATGCAAGGTGCATTGGCGATCTTCACGGTAAATCTGAAAAGAATTATCAAACTAAACCTCTAAAAGACGAAAGTTGGTGAAAACTGCCCGGAGAACTTTGGATTTTACCAATCATGCGCAACAAATCATCATATAAGCCCAATAACAAGTTCTTGTACAAAAAAAACGATCAGGTAAAAACGTGTTCTACCTGATCATTTTTTAAGAGATCCCTCATAAAAGGGCAACTTCTTCAGTGCCCTCATCCCGAAGACGCCCCCTTTTTATTCGGAAAATGGTTTTCATTCCCCGGTGGTGAATTCCCTCTTTTATGAATGTTTTTATTTATTTTATTGGTTATTCTGCTTTACATTCATACACGACAGAACTACA
>NZ_MTKN01000169.1 GCF_001975825.1 [Flexibacter] sp. ATCC 35208 | reverse complement strand
TTGTTATCTGCCGATTACAATGTTATACAGGGATTATTCCATAATGATATAAATTTGATCAGGAGATATTAAAAACGCCATTTAAAATTCTATAGAGCCTGTTTGTTATATCACATATGCTCATTTTACCTTCATTTAAAATTTAACAGATAACACAACAAACGAATACATTACAATCGCAAACAGCTATTTTAATAATTAATTTTACTAAGGAATATGTGAATATGAGATAAATCATCCATAAACTGGTTCGAAACTTGTCCCTCACAGCCCGCTGAAACAATAAGATCCGCTACTATAGCGGATCTTATTGTTTTTATACAATTGCCAATTTTTTGTCCAAAAATGGTATAATTCAGTCTGGTAAGGGGTTGTATGGGGTCGAACCCTGTGAGATGTTTTTTAAATAATCGTTCAATCTGTATTCTTTCCTCTGTTGCCAATCGCAAATTAAACCATCAGTTATAATACCTGAATTGGTTGATTCCCCTAACAGTATCTCAACCGAAGCACCCTCGTACAGTCTTATGGTAGCAACCAGGAATTCATTGTCCCCAGCAAGGAGTATTGTATGTGCATATGGTGGCAATTCAATATTTACAGTTGAAAAATAATCACCTGACTCATTGTCGAATTTTACATATTTATTTTCCCCACCGTTCACAATCCAATTTCGAATTGCATCAAAGTTGGCGTGGATTGCGAAATTGTAACCTTTTACTAATGCCAGGAAATTAAAAGCCATTTTTCCGAATATTCTAAAATAGTCATTGCGCCAATCAACATGTCCCCTCACAATCGGAATATGTGTTTCCGAACCAGCTTGTTGCCTAGCTATATTTCTCACAAATTCTGCAAGGTTAAGGCTATCTGCATTGTTTAAAATTAAATCGCCATTAGTACTAGCCAAATAGCAAATTACTCGGTTATCTTTGTCCACGTCAATACCGATAAATTTCTCCTTCGGTGATAACGTTGAATCCTTTAGCGAACGAAATATTAAAGTATCATATTGCTGTAAATAAGAAGCAAAAGAGGTGTGTATGGTATCCCGATTAGTTTCAGTTGCATCAAAACTGAACTTGCTTTGTCCGTTTTCAGTATTTATTTTTAGTGTTGGGATAGAATAAGGCCGGCCTTTCTTTAAGTAGCCTAAATAATGATCATCATTGTTTTTCATGATGCATATTTTCCCTTTGGTCTCCTTCTTGCTTGAAAGATTGCCGCGTTTTCCCGGTCCAACTATTTCTCTTGGGGCAGATATGAGGGAATCCTGTAAAAATGGACGTTCTAACTTAGAAATATCATTATTGAATTCCGAGGAAACAAAATTTTTGGGCAGTTTTTGTATTCCGCCCAATCCAGCGGGAATTATATGTTCTTCACTACTATAGGAGAGATCAGTTCGATTTTTATAATAAATACACATTTAAAACACTTTATGTTGAATAAAATTAGCCAGCTTATTTATTGTCTGATTATTCCAATAAAGCACCCCCTCATCAGAAAAGATGTTTTCAATTTCATTTGAATTTAAATTCCGGTCAATTCCGGGAATATCTGGTAATAAACTGCGAAATCTTACCCAAATCGGCGGCAAAAAGTGTCGAAAGTTGTAACCTTCTCTCCGCTGAAAAAATTAAAGCCTTCAAGTCATTGGATTTGAAGGCTTTAATTTTTTATCTAAACCATATAACGCTTAATAGTTAAAATACTGGTTTAATTCAAAATGCCACTTTGCTATCGGGATTTTAAAAATATCAGTGGAATATGTTCCATTCCATACTCCCGTCAATTCATGATTTTTTTCATCCTGATCATCAAGAATATCTTTAAGCCTCTTCAATAAATCTTTTTTTCCCGAAACATTATAGAAATCTGTTTGAGTCTGATTTTTCCAATCTATCAGATAATGAAGTTGTTTACA
>NZ_MTKN01000168.1 GCF_001975825.1 [Flexibacter] sp. ATCC 35208 | reverse complement strand
TATGCACTTTCTGCAGCGCAACACCGGATGTGGGTATTACATCAGCTAACCGGTGGCCACGGAGCGTATAACATTCCCGGTGTTTACATGCTGGAAGGCCGGCTGGATGTAGCTCGTTTATCGTCTGCGTTGCAACAGGTGGTATCGCGTCATGAGATTCTTCGTACGGTTTTTATTGAGCATGAAGATGGAGATGTGAGACAGTTTGTGCTGGCAACGGGTCATGTTGTGCTGGAGCAGTATGCTGTGAATGAAGAAGCGCTGTCTGCTAGGCTTCAATCTGATTTCAATACTGTATTTGATCTTTCAGCCGGTCCTTTGCTGCGTGTTTGCCTGTATCGGTTGGATGAAGATCGTTATGTGCTGAGCTATGTGATGCATCATATTATTAGTGATGGGTGGTCCGTAGGTATCCTGCTGCGTGATCTGCTAAGGTTTTATGAAGGGGTGAGCTTACCTGCTTTACCGATCCAGTATAAGGATTACAGTGCCTGGCAGGAGAACCGCTATAGTGCAGGTGACCAGTCTTACTGGAAAGCGCTTTTCAGTGGAGAACTGCCTGTATTTGATCTTTCTCCGGATCGTGTTCGTCCTGTGGTGAAGAGTTATCGAGGAGGAGTGGTGCGTAGCCGTTGGAGCCGTGAGCTGAGCCATCATTTCGGGGAGCTGTTGCGGGCAGAACAGAGTACTTTATTTATGGGATTATTGTCAGTTGTCCAGGTATTATTATATCGCTACAGCGGACAGTCAGATCTGATTATCGGGAGTCCTGTAGCGGGCCGTTCTCATCCTGACCTGGAAGATCAGCTGGGCTTGTACGTCAATACGATCGCTCTTCGAAGTCAGGTGAATGGTGAAGGCAGTTACCGTTCTCATTTGAGTGCTGTTCGGGGAATTACCCTTTCAGCATATGATCACCAGTTATATCCATTTGATAAGCTGGTATCAGATCTTGGTTTATCCCGTGATATGAGCCGTCATGCATTGTTTGATGTGATGGTGGTGTTACAGCAGGGAAGCAGTGTGGCAGGGGCTCCTGGAGGCTTAGAGGTGAGCCGCTATAGTGTAGTTCAGCCAGATAGCAGCAAATTTGATCTGTTGTTCAACTTTACGGAATCGGAGGGGTGTATCAGTCTTGGACTGGAATATAATAGTGACATATTTGATCGTTGGCGCATGGATCGCTTGTTAGCTCATGTTGAGCGGATAGTAGCCGGGGTATCAGCGCATCCTGAGCAGCCCTTGTGTGAACTTGATTACCTGGGAGAGGATGAGCGTAAGCGGTTATTATATTCATATAACGATACAACGGCCTCTTACCAATCAGACGCGACGCTGGTATCGTTGTTTGCAGCGCAGGTATCGCAACGTCCAGATGCGGTAGCTGTGGTTTATGAAGGTAGGAGCTGGAGTTACCGTGAGCTGGACGAGGCATCTGATCGTTTGGGATTTTACCTTCGGACGGAGTATGGAGTAGGTCGTAATGATGTGGTGGGTGTTTGCCTTGACCGTAGTGAACGGCTGATCATCAGCTTACTGGGTGTATTGAAGGCCGGTGGCGCTTATATGCCGGTAGATCCCTTTACACCAGCGGAGCGTATTGCTTACCAGGTAGCAGACAGTGGATGTAAACATTTACTGGATGCGTCGGCGTATGAAGTATTTATTGCCTTCCGGGGTGATTCTTCCGGGGATAAATTGCCCCTGATAAATGAGTGTAATGACCTGGCTTATGTGATTTATACTTCTGGTTCTACCGGTACACCGAAGGGATGTATGCTGGAACATAGTGGTGTTATCAACCGTATAGACTGGATGTGGTCCGCATATGATTATAGTATAAATGATATAATTCTGCAGAAGACGACGTTCACCTTTGATGTATCAGTGTGGGAGATCTTTATGCCTTTGTGTTGGGGAGCACGTATGGTTTTATGCCGGCGCGAAGATGTTGGTTCTCCCGAGGAGTTGAGTAAGCTGATAGCAGCAGAGCAGGTTAGTAATTT
>NZ_MTKN01000167.1 GCF_001975825.1 [Flexibacter] sp. ATCC 35208 | reverse complement strand
CCGAGAACCGAATACTTACTCAGTGAGCTAGCGAAATTTAATGTGAACCAGTTTAAGAGAGTTAGAGGAATAGGCGACATGAAAGCTGCCGAATTAGCAGCGGTAATGGAATTAGGAAGACGTAGGCAGGCCGGACTTCTATTGTCGAAAAAGGTCATTACAAATACTATTGATGCTGTGCTATACTTCAAGCCTATATTAGGTGATCAATCCTACGAATCATTTCATGTGTTGTATATGAATCATGGACAAAGGGTTTTAAAACATAGTATTTTAGCCAAGGGAGGGATTGCTAATGTTTCATCAGATACCAAAATGATACTTCGAGAAGCATTGGAAATTGGGGCATCCAAGTTAATCCTTTGTCATAATCATCCTTCCGGGAATTTAAATCCTAGTTCTGCGGATAAATATTTTACGGAGAAAATTGTGAAGGCAGCGAGCCTTATGGATATTGTTGTAATTGACCATATTATCGTTTCAGAGGTCGGATTTTACAGCCTGGCAGATGAGGGATCACTGAATTGATGGATTGTAAAAAATAGTCGATCGACTATTTTTTACATTTTTCGACATTTTTCTACATAATATGACATTTTTCGACTTAAAGCTGCACAATTGGAATATCAGTTTTAGGGGATGGCTGAACTTTGCTTTAAAATCTGACATATGATTAAACAGCAAGAATTAGTCACTATGCGTGCAATTCAAAAGACATCAGCTTGAACTGCTTGTCGTGTGTTTTCCTTTCTCGTGACATAATGTTAAGGCATTACATTTTCTTTTAACTTCATGTCCGCTCAAATGTAGCAACTTCATCCTTTTTATATAAAATATCATTCCTTAACTCCTATGAGAATATAATCCATATTTAATGATAAAATTTAGGAACCCAGCTTAAGTACCTTAAACCTACCTAAATCATCAATAAAACCTACTATTAAATGCATCATTTTATCAATATTATCCCTTAGTTCTTTAATTTCACTCATAATAAAAGGCTCGTGCTCTATAGAGTAGTCTGTCAAAAAAACAAATATATCTAAATGGGTTACACCTAATATCGAGAATGTATTTTCCAATTTTATGTATGTACCATCTATGTAATTCCGGCCGAGGTAGCGAAGACCGTTAACATTGGTTTGTTTAAGTATTACAGCTACTATAAAATCTTCGAATTTGATTAGAAAATCAAAGCCATGATCCTTTCCACTGTCCAACATACGGATCTCAGACACTTGATAAACTGCCGAATAATAATCGATTAAAATTTTTTCAAAATATCTTAAATTGTTGGTTATGTGTTTAATGCGGCTCGTTTCCCTCTCAATTTGAAACTTTTGCTCTTGAATAGTTAATTGTTTATTGGGTAAGTCTTCAAATTCAAGCTTTAAAGTTTTAATAATTTTTTTTGAAATGCTTTCAATTTTACCAAGGGTTTCTCTATTAATATGCCTATTATGTGCGATCTCGTTTCTAAGTAAATTTAATTTCTCGAGATCACTCTCCAAATCCTGTTTCTTATAGGTTGAATCCTTAGCAAAGTATTTTTCCCATAGTGATGTCGCAATGATTCCTTTTAAATCCCGGATAGGAATAGATTCTTTTTTGTCTGCAATTGCCTTCTGAACAAGGAGCTGTACGTCACCAATATCTCGAAAGTAAGGTTCTCGCTGACCTTCAAACAATATTGTCTTAAGATCGCTAAAATATGTTTGGTGTAAATAATCCGAATAATTCTGCTTAAGTTGAGCATCACGCTCCTCAACGGATTTAGGAATATGAAATTTATGCCAATCGTATCCAACATTAATTAGCATAAAACTAGTAATTAGTCTACGAAGTAAGTTTTCCACTTCATTAATAGCTTCATAACCGATAATAGCAAATTTACGCGCAATGTCGTTCCATAGTACATTAATGCCAACTTCAGGATGAAGTCTCTTAAATACTTTCTCCAATCCAGAAATTAGCTCGCTGAAGTCACTTAGTTTTTCGAACTCTTCGCTACTTAAAGTAATTTTAAGAACATGTTTAAAAATA
>NZ_MTKN01000166.1 GCF_001975825.1 [Flexibacter] sp. ATCC 35208 | reverse complement strand
CCCTAACATTGGTAATCAAAATTCACTATCATAGTAATATATATTATAATTGCTATTCGAGAAAAACGTTGAATCAAAAATAACAAAGGGGCAATTACGCCCCAGTAGTTTATGAATATTGGTTATACATCCTTTACACGAATAGCAACCTGTAAAGATGCCCAATTCGGCCATCTTTTGCATAGTCAAACATACAAACTAAGCCCTTCATTTAAATCCTTTAATAAACGCCTCATAAGAATTAAGACGCAAAAAATCATCCTTTCGCATAAATGTTCCGTGATCATTATCAATAAAAATCTTTCTATCGGATGGAATAGATGCCACTAAACTTTGTACATAACGAAAGTCGTAAAATAGGCATGCAAAAATATTAAACGTATCAAATTCAGACGCTATTATTTCTTGTCCATAAGGTTCCATCAGATCGAACATATTGTTATCCTTTGATATGGAAAAATAACTTTCCTGTTCATTGGGAATATAATATTCAATTTCAGATTCATTTGCCTCCTTAAACTCAAATAAGTTCTTTGCATAGGCCTTAAAGTCGGATAATTCAAACGTTGAATCTGTTATTATAATCGCATCCTTCATGATTTTTATTTATTTTTCAGGAGTTATATACTCAATTAAGTCTTTAATATTCCTGAACGCCTTAATATTATTTGCTTTCATACTTTTTTCAACAGCTCCATCATAATAAGTCCTCTGGATCTGCGCATCATTCGTCTTCAGCTAGATTCAATACATCTCCAAAAGCAAGATTGCAAGCATTGTCAGAAAGTAAACAACTAAATTGTCTACCACCCATAGCTTCATTCTGTCTTGGACTTTCAAATTGTACACCCTTAATTAAATAAATTATATCTCTTTTTATTAGTCTCATATTAACCATCGGAACAACAGAATTGGGGAAGTTCAAAACTGCAATTAGACCAAGGCTTGTTTGAAAAACCTGCGAAACTATAACTTCCATAATTTCATTCACTTTTTGTAGCTCCCTTTAATGTATTATAAAATTCCTGCCAAGTCTCCTTAACCTTTTGTATTTCAGCCATTTCTGATTCAGTCCCCTATTTCTTTCCAATTTTAAGCAAATGGTCTTGAGATTCAATTTCTAACCGAGCTTTGCTTAAAACATCTTGCACATATTCTCCAACATATTTGATTCTTCGCATGTGATGAATTGCCGCTTCCAAAATTTGAGGTCGAGATGCGACATTACCTACAAGAATACTTCCCTCAGTCCAATAATCTGAAAAATGCCGGTCGAAAATAAGCTGTAGAAATTCAATCAATTCTTCGTTAGAATTATAACAGATATTTCTTTAGTAGACGATCTAAACCAAATGAATTCGTATCCAAAATAGCGCTATATTATGCACCTAATAATTCAGGGCTATTTCAATGAATTTAAAACTTCGTTAAGGGGGTTTTCAATTAAGCGAAGAGTAAATGGTTGATAGGATGCATAGTAAACTTTACCATCTAAATCAATGACGATATATTGTCCATCTTCAACCTCTCCTATGGCAAAATAATCTTTCCCATTCAAAAGAACTTTATTAACATCTGACTCATTTAGTAATTCTGCCTGCTTAGCTCCTATTATAGATTTCAGCTCTTTAAAATCATCATTTTCGAAGTAATAAATATATTGCTTGCCTATGTCGATCTTTGAGGAATCAAATTTAAATTTTCTAGATGCAGGGACCCAAAATCCTATCACAACTCCGTAATCTATGTGGACATTTAATTCCAAATATCCATTACTTATTTGATCAAATACAAAAATTCCTTTAATAGCTCCCCCCCTACCTGATTTATCTTCGAACCTATTCAAAATTTTAATATTATAATTAAAATTGGTATAATTAGGAAGCGGACTTTGAATCATTCTTCGACATCCAATTATTAAGCCCTCAGCGAGTTGTCGATAAATTCGGGGATATTGATCTTGTAGCTTCTCAAAAATAAGCAACATCAACGAGTTGTATTGCCCATTGTCTTTTTTCTTGAAAAAATTAAACATTATAAATTTGTTTTAATTTATCAATAGTTAGGTAGTTTT
>NZ_MTKN01000165.1 GCF_001975825.1 [Flexibacter] sp. ATCC 35208 | reverse complement strand
TCTAAGGGCTTACCTAGTAACGGAATATCCTGACTAATCGCTGCTATATTCCCATTAAACAACACCTTTATACCGATCCCCGTAGCAAATGGGGTGGCAGCAGAATTAATTGGTGTATAATCCCTCCTACCATAGTAATGAATACCAAATCCATACACATCCTTCGCAACCTGGCTACCACTGGATCCGTCACCTCCCATATCAAAAACTGGTGTAACGGCTGTGCTATTCACCCCTTTCAGCCATCCCTGCAATGTATATGCATAGTCAACACCCTGCACCTGCTGCTGCCCTAATACGGTACGTGAAAGTGGTCCATGCTTATAATATTCATAATAGGCTTCATTCTCCCAATAAATACTATCATGACTGGTCTCAACATTCGTCAACCTGTTCTCTGCATCATAACTATAACGATGATAAAATGCATCCTTCTCTCCTGGCTGATAACCTACCCAATTCACTTTTCCACTTATAAGATCATACTTATAATGAATCTTTTTAAATCGGTTATACAACCGCGACATGGTCCCGCCCTTATAATCCTGCAACAGCGTACCCACATTCCCATGTATGTCATAACTATAGAATGTTGCCGTAGCAAAATTCATCGAATCCTGCGCCCCAGATGTATTAAAATACGAGGACCAGGAAACACGGTTTCTAAGGTTCTCCTGCGTCAAATAGGTACCCGATATCGGGGTATACAATGTATCATAAATAGTTTGGACAATCTGGGTACGAGTCCCTCTGGCAGCACTCATCCACGCAGAAAGACCTGCCTCACTCCGGCTGACATCATTCGTCATCGCTGTCGAACTCGTAATCTCCCCTACCTCGCTAATACGCCCTAATCCATCATAGCTGGTATAACTATATGCATTTACACCTATCTGCTTCGCATTCTGAGAAATAACCAACCGTCCTAAACGATCATACCAGAAATTAGACACTCCTCCATCCGGCGTCTGCTGTGATATCACCTGGTTCAGCGTATTATACCGATACTCCGTCGCCTGCGTATGTGCAGGCACATAAGTGCTACCTGATGCCCGTGCTGCTGCTAACGCAGCCCGCCAGGAAGCGCCCCGGTTGGTCACCACACCTGAAGGTGGTACCGTCCTCACCAGGTTACCCGCCTGATCATAATAGTACAAAGTATAATGATACTCACTTGTGGCATAAGACATCGTAAACAACTCACGTTCTCCCCCAGCGAGCGCTGTATCTCTATACAATTTATCAAAACTGTTCCTTAATGAATCTCGATACGAATGGTATTTTTCATATGCTAACGTATAAGCAAAGAAAGCCGTGTCTGAACAATTGGTGATGGAATCATTGACCGTACCAAAGATAGCCGTGGACTTACCACACAACAGATCTCTATCGTAAGAAGTATAATTAACATACTCGCATATATCAGTCGTACTACTACAAGTTCTCTGAATAATACTATTCAGCTGCGCCTTTGTATAAGACCAGCCCATCTGCTCATTTACATATGCAGCAAACTCTTCACAACGACTGGCTGTATAGGTGACATTTATATACGGTGGCTCAACATCATAATCTATAGTCGTACTGTTGTTCCAGAATATAATGGACTTCAGGTCCTTACTCTCTGTATCCTCATCACTTAACCTAAGCCGCATGCCATAATTCGTACCGTTCAGATAGGCACTGAACAAATCTTTCACCAGGTTCGTACACTCCTGATCTGTATAATCACTATTACTATATCCTATTGGGAAAGGACCAATGGTAACCCTGTTCACTTCTGTTACCGCTGGCTGATTTGCCCAGGTAGTACTGTCCACTGTCACCGGCCCTAATAAACGTTCAAAATATCCATATAATTCACTGGACGTAGAGTTCCTATGTGCACTGTCAGGATTCGAATTATACAATTCTATCTGCTCCGGCTTAGCAAATAAATTCAACGTCGCATTAGTGATGCTGGCATCCCTTGCCAATACGCTCAAATTAAATATCGCATTGTCACGAAGGTTATAATAAATACTTGATCCATTCCAGGAGGTAGATCCCACCACAGCAGCCAGAGAATATACGGATGTAGACGCAGGCGTGAATGAGTAAATATGCTTTACCGTTGACAATGGCACCTGCTTTGTCAACGTCAGCGTATCTCCGTCTGCCACCGGATGCGAGGCCAGGAAA
>NZ_MTKN01000164.1 GCF_001975825.1 [Flexibacter] sp. ATCC 35208 | reverse complement strand
AATTTTAAACATGTTCTAAGAAGCGATGCAGGTTTGCAATAACAAATCAGGACGGGAAATAAGTTCAGCATTACCCATACTGCTTAATATCGCAATACCACCTTCTCTTACAGGCTGGTAGGCATTTTCAAGGATGCTTACAATCAATTCGTCAGATAACTGAACAGGTCCTTTTTTCAGTAACAGGAGGCGTACACCAAATGCTTCTGCTGGTGGAATACCTGATTTCAATAAGTCTTCCACGATCTTTGCATCCACTTCCTGCAATGCGGCGACTAAGTATTGTTCTAATACACGGCAACCTTTAGTAAGCAAATTGTATACGGCCTCATTTGGCTGACGCTGTTCCAGCAATACGCTCACTGCTCTACCTACTACCAGGCGGCTCTTATCCAGTGGTAAGAGTGTGGTAGAAAGGCGGTCTATGGCTATTTGTCTCACATCGTCATATGCCGCAAAGATCAGGGCCGTGACAAATTCAGTATCCTGAACACAGAATTCGATATGCGTTTTGATCCATTCAATACCCAGTTCGCGGGCTTCATCGAATGGGCTGTTTATCATCGCCACAAACAGTGGGAGGGAAGGAGCAGCAGGATTATATTTTTCTATAGCCAGAGACAGACCGAAACGCTGAGGGATCTGGAATGGATTGATCAGCAGACCGGCAATGACATTGGCATCTATCTTTTCTTTAAGTGATTCGAACTGCGGACTGGCTTGTAATTCCGAATACGCAAAGGCATGAATCTCTTCCATACGGCTACTGATAAGCAGCTGGATGAATGCCTGTGGTAACTGGTGCCAGAGCGAACGGAAAGGAATATCGCTGTGCGGTTCGTCATTTTCTTTGACTGCCTTTTCCAGTGATTCTTTAGGCTGTATACCTTCGTCCTTTTTAGGCGTTTTGAAGATACCGGCGATCTGGTTGAGGAAGCCTTCTTTTTTAGGTGGTTCCGGTTTAGACTGCGCCGCAGGTTTTCCCGCTTCGGGATCCTTAAATTCCCAACGGGAATTATTACCCACGAGCTGTAGATCCACCTGGTTACCCCTTAAAATATAGTTCAGGTAAACCGCGTTGGAATTAGCTGGATAACGGATAGCCCGGGTAATATAACGGCGGGTAGTAGCATCATATTGATACACGTTTCTGCTGTAAGCGGCTTCTTTATACACATTCCCGTCATATTGTAATAACAGGGCTGTAGCCAGTTTTACATATTCAACATCCGTACGTTGTCCGAGTTCCTGCAGGTGGCGCAGGGTACGGTTCCTGAAATGACGACGGGTACGGTTGGAATAGGCCAGTTTACTCATCGGCTTTTTCAGTTCCGCAGGCGGTTTTCCGGAGGTGCTGAACAGTTGTCTTTCCCTTTCAAAGCGCACAGAAAAGAGCGCCCTCAATGCATGATCATCCCGCAGTTCCGCCTGTTTATATAAGTGGCGGATATGCCGGAAGTAAGATGGACGTAAAGGTAAAGCGGCGAATAAAGCATAGAGGAGTTGCCTTACAGGAACAATATCAGCAGCTACAATATACAGGTCTTCCAGCAATTGGTAACCAGGCTCATTGAGCTGCATCACCCGCTGGTCCAGCAGTTGCGTAAGGGCATATAAATCCTTTGCATTGATGGCATCCTGGAACTCAGGTGGCAGGGCATACAGGGAGCGCGCGATAAAAGTCGTGCGTTCTTCGCCTGACAGGAGTTGCAGGACTGCGTTGGCAGCCATCTGTCGCAGGTATTGCGGGTAAGTGCTATTATCTATATAGGAACTGACCAACGACACGGCAGCCGGATCCCCACATCTGCCCAATGCCCAGATACCAGCGTAACGCTGCATAGCGTTGCCTTTTTCAATCAGGCGCAGAATAACCGGAGCGGCTGCACGGATCTTGTGTTCACCGGCTGCCCAGATCACGCGGGATGTGGACCATTTTGTCTTGTAGGATTGTTTGCCGGTCACGGCATCGTCCAGTCGTTTCAGTATTACTTTGTGGACAGGGTCAGTCACATCATCGACAGCGACACTGGTATAAGCGGTGGTGGCGACACCATCCTGCTCACCGGTGTATCCTTTGCTACGTTTTTCCTTTTCCAATGCATCGAAAATAGCGGTAGCTCCCTCCAGAGAAACGGGGGTTGCAGTTTTACTACCTTCTTTGAGTGCAGCTCCACGCTTACCATAGCGGAAGTTCACAATGTATTGTCCGGGGCCAGTTTCACATAGGTCTATTTCGTAAGTTTTGTCAGATGTCCCCTCCTTAAAGTAAAGCACGGTTTGCTTAACAAATCTCATGAGCTAACAACAATTTATATAGAAGTTGTTTAGTCTTTA
>NZ_MTKN01000163.1 GCF_001975825.1 [Flexibacter] sp. ATCC 35208 | reverse complement strand
TTAAAAAATGAGACAGCATGATTTTTTTCAATAGGAAACGACATCAGGTCATCTATAACGATTAAATGGGCTTTGGATAATCTCTTATATTCAATCTTAGCGGAAGCAGAAAAATCTTTCATTTTGAACATGTTGATAAGTCCCTCCATATCCCTGAAGTAGGCTTTGTATCCCTTTTGCACCGCATCTGCACAAAGACCTGCGGCCAGCATGGATTTACCCGTTCCAGAGGGCCCCGTAAGAAGAATATTATAAACCTGATCAAGCCAGTTAAGCTCTCTAAGCTGATTTAAGCGAGCCTTAGACAATCCGCTATCATTCTTGCACTGGAATAGGTTTAAGTCGCTGGATCGGGGTAATTGTGCTGTTTTAAGACGTTTTTGAGTATCATTATAATCGCGGTGTACCGCTTCGGTTTTTAACAGGTTAACGGTGTATTCCAGATAACCAATACCAGCTGCTTCCGCAGCTGATACCAGTTGATCGATTTGGTTATAAATCCCGCCCAACCTAAACTGGTGGCAATACTGTTTAATTGTTTGTTTCTTTTCCATGATTGATTTTTATTTTGTGTATACATAAAATATGCTTGCGTAAGTCGTCCGGACAGAGATTCAAGATTGTTTGCTAAAAAGATCTATGTAATCTTCGATTGAACTTTTAGCAGGTTCTGCTAAAGCTACAGGGGGTAATTCTCCATTTAATGGATTCATCTGGATAGACTGATAATTAAGGATGGATGTTGCTCTTCTTACTTTCAACTGCTGTTCTACGATAGATTTGAAGTCGTTGGCACTTTGAATATTATTGTTCAAACAATATGTCAATGCTTCGCCAACACTCACTTTGTCCGCAATATCAATAGTGTCCCTGAACAACAGCACCTGGTCTCTTATATAACGTGGTTTCACTTCTCGTATGGTCTCTAAAAATTGTCTACCCCGATTTGCATCGTCTTCCAAAAAACCGCAGACTTCATTAATCAACTTGTCAATCTTAACGGTTTTATCTCTTCTGTGGTCAGTATTTAGTACTTTCTGTCCTTTGCCAACAGCGATCATATGTTTGCATAATATATCCCCCTGTAAGTTGGATATAATCAGGTAAATATGCATATCAACACCCACTACTACGGCAGTTCCTTTTCCTTTAAAAGTACCCAGTGGTAACGAATAAAAATTACTTTTATAAGAGATGGTGTTATCCTTACGGACCATGTAAATTTCAGGACTGGTAGTTTGTATAAACTCTGGTAAAGCGCTCAGGTATGGTTGTTCTTTCAGCCATTCTTCATTAGGAAGTAACTTTGTTGTTCCATGAGGCATATTGTTTCCTGTGCGGTTTAGCCACTGTAAAGCCTCTTCATTTAAATTTTCTATATCGATAAAGCATCTGTTATACAGAAAATTTCTTTTAACGTATTTGACAACGCTTTCAATTTTCCCCTTACTTTCCGGGTCGGATTTTCGACAGAAATGTAGCTCAAAAGGTCTTTCTCTGGTATATGCCCGGAATGCATCTGTAAGAAGGATATCTCCTATGTTTTCATCTGCTATGAAGACCTTATCCTGATCGTAGACTAGTTGTTCCGGGATGCCCTTAAAGAAGGAAAATGCCTGTTCATGGCCCATAATAGCCAATTCAGTCGTGAAAGGCCTACCAATAAACCAGATATATTTATAACGGGATCGGGATAGTTGAATGGCGATAAAATATATCTTTACCCTTTTACCAGTTCCATTGCGGAGATTATATTCTCCAAAGTCAGCCTGGGCCTGCTTCCCATAAGGAGACTCTTCCAACATTTCATATTCTCTAAGCGGTTTGATATAAGGCAGATTATATTTGCGACGTACCCACATTACAAAATCAAACATGGTCCTAATGGCTGTCTTAGGAAACTCAGGGAAGTTCTCTTTGAGCCAGTCATGCATTTGAGCGGATGATGTATCCTGGTATTTCTCCAGCTTTTCCCTAACAAAAGATTCGTAAACAGACAATCCTCTTTGACGTTGTGCTCTTTTCTCTATAAACAGGTTGTATTCTTCCAGGGTCATGGACAGATAAGACTTTACCGTCCGCCAGTTAATACCAATAGTACTGCTAATTTTGGCTATTGAAAAGCCTTGTTCGTGTAGTTCTTTAATACTCTGATACATCATAATTTTCTTTAAATAAGCATTCATCATGACAGGAAACTTAAGTTCCCTGCTAATGTGGCATTCTTCTCCGGGAAGGATGAGAAAACCTCTGCATTATTGCTGCCGAAAATTATGTATCGTTGTTGCCGTTTCTTCGGCAGCATTGCTGCCGAAAACTCTGCAGGCTTATTCGCCGAAAATTGTGTAGTTGTAATTGCCGATTACA
>NZ_MTKN01000162.1 GCF_001975825.1 [Flexibacter] sp. ATCC 35208 | reverse complement strand
AGTATAAACAACTTCAATAACAAACCGATAATTATGAAAATAGAAACACCACGAAATATTCGTCTCTTTTTTTTATTATTTCTTGAAATAGGAGCGATCACAGGCGGTGGATCTTTGATTATTTCACCCTCCGGAAAATTTTTGCGAATACCTTTGTCGATGATAGAAAAATCTCCCTTCATGTTAATTACTCTTTCAATACTTATTATTTTCATAATGGTGCTCATTATAGGGAAAATAAATTTGTCTCACCGGTTTGACAAAGAGGTAAAGGAACTTTTTTCTCAATCGAAGAGTATTTCCAACGAAACATTCAGTTATAAACAATTATCTAATTTGCCAGAACCGGTACAACGCTATTTCAGGCATGTATTAAAAGAGGGACAACCTTATATAAATTATGCGAGGCTTACACATGATGGACTATTTAAAACCGGCCTGGATAAAAAATGGCAGAGCATAAAAGGAGAACAATATTTCACTACCGAAAATCCCGGCTTTATATGGAAGGGTAAAACTACTATGTTTACTGCCCGTGACATGTATATTGCAGGCAAAGGCAGACTTGTTGTTTCACTTTTTTCCCTATTTAATATTGTAAATGGACAAGGAGAGAAATTTAATCAGGGAGAGTTGCTTCGGTGGCTTGCCGAAAGTGTTTGGTTTCCAACCAACTTATTACCCAGTCAAAAATTACAATGGACAACAATTGACAGTCATACTGCAAAATTAACTTTCAAATACAATGAGCTATCAATATTTTACATAACTACTTTTAATGATACAGGAGAAATAATACAGATCGAAACAAAACGATTTATGGGAAATGGAAATATGGAAACCTGGATTGGTAAATTAACTAATTACAAGGATTTGAACGGAATAAAAGTGCCAACTATTATTGAGGCTCTATGGAAATTAGAAGAAGGCGACTTCAGTTATGCCAGGTTTAATCTGAAAATGATAGAGTATAACAAACCGGAAAAATTCTGATATTCTCTGTGATAGATTTCTATGAAATGCATCTGGATTTCAGAAAAAGTTGCCGGGAAAGCGCAATAAACAGAAAAAGGTGCGATTAATCGCACCTTTCGTGAACCGGATTGGAGAGTTTCCAAACCAGTTAAGGGACATGCAACTGTTTCACACGATTAAACGTGTGATTTAAACGAACTTATTATAATTCCCTGAGAAAAATCAGTTGGAGGAACAGAACTATGTAGAGAAAGTGGTGGAACTATTAAAAGAGTGTGCTCAAAATTATTATTGTATCAGACGATAGTAAGTAATAAAACAAAAATAAGCGGCTTGATTTCGGATTGTACCGGAATCAAGCCGCTTAATAAATCAAAAACGTCTTAGTATATCTATTAGTATATACCTGAATTATTTATCATCTCTGAATAAAGATTACCATTCGATGCATCGCTGAATTCAAATCGTCTTGGAGTTTGATCGGTCAGCAGTGCGATGTTATATATCACTTCCGGCGTGGAAGGAACGGTTGTGTTTTGCAGATGCAATTTGGTGTTATTATCTGTTAACGTCCATACGCCATATGTATACACCGAGGTGGTAGTGTAGGTTATCTGCGTATAAGTACCATCCGCTGCAAATCTATAGTAAAAGCCGAATTTGCTGGAACTGGCGGGTAATGCAGTCACCGGAGAAATTCTGTTCTCTCTGTAAGCCAGCGTGCATGGAACAGTAAGATAATTCTCGTAATAGTTTTTATACTTCCAGCCTCCGGCAGTTAACATAGCTGCTGTTGTGCTGGTACTATTATTGCCGGGCACATTAGTAGAAGAATAAAAAACAGAATAGCTGTTGGAGACTTCGTCGTACACCGTCAGATTATAAGAATCTACAACCTGCAGATCAAAAGTATGCTTAAGATTAGCAATGGAAGTAGAGATCATGCTTACCACATGAAGTCCGCTGGTTGTTGTCAAACTCCATGTGCCCTGATCTACCACCGTTGTGCCGGCAGCATTTTTTACAGTATAGGTGCCTGTCTGGCTTGAAGTACCCGACTGTGTGAAGTTGAGCCGGGATTGTAAATTTGCAACCGTACTATTACTGGAACGGTTATACTTAAATACGACAGATGGTGTTCCGCTACTGTAATTGTTAAACTGCTCAAATAACACCCAGGTCTTGGCGGCTAAGAAAGTAGCGGCAGTTGCACCGCTTACGGGTACACCATCTCCTTCTGCAGGGTTTACTACAATGGCTAATGATCTGTCAAATTTTAAAAGTGTAGTTTCTTGCTTTGAGCAGGATGCTAATAGTACTAAGAGAATAGATGCTACTAAATTGGTTAACTTCATTGGTTAATGTGAGTTAAAAATGATTAAACGGCATGTCAGAATAAAAATATCAATATTTATTGAATAAAATAATAGAATTACCCATTTA